>NZ_FNPV01000003.1:0-103569 GCF_900107405.1 Tindallia californiensis
ATAGAGCTATGCGGTATTAGCACTGGTTTCCCAATGTTGTCCCCCTGATCAAGGTTGGTTGCCCACGCGTTACTCACCCGTCCGCCGCTAAGTATCCTTCTCTTCCATCCGAAAATTTCCGAAAAGGCACTCCGCTCGACTTGCATGTGTTAGGCACGCCGCCAGCGTTCATCCTGAGCCAGGATCAAACTCTTATATAAATTCTTCCTGTACCCAAGCTTTTGCTTGCGTTTTCCATCACGTTTTAACGTGTGGTTTCGTTCTCTCTGCTGTTCAGTTTTCAAAGAGCTTTGTTGTCGCTATCTTAAGGCGACTTGATTATCTTACCACACTCTGCTTTCGATGTCAATACCTTTTTTCATTTTATTTCCTATCGAAGCTGAGGTTGTATTTCCCGTCGCAATTCGACGACTTATCTAGTCTACCATGCTGCGTTTTCGATGTCAACATCTTTTTTGTCTTGTTTTCATCGAAAGTGAGATCATGTTTGCCACCGTAATTTGGCGACTTGATAATAATAGCATCCATCGCCCTAGAAGTCAACCATTAATTTCGAATAACTCCAGATCCCTTCTAGCGTTAAGCAATAGTACCATCACTACCTTGGTATTTCTCCTCGGATAGTTATTTTACCCCACTCTTTTCTTTGTAAACATTTTTTTATAAAAATACCTCCAAGCAGCTTGTCTGACTTTAAATACATCAGCCAGCTTACTTTAGAGGCATTTTATCGTCTAGCAATTTTTATTCCTAATTACTATTCTTTCTCTCTCGCCATCTCCAGAGGTTTCATCGTAGGAAAAAGGATAACATCTCTAATAGAAGGAGAATCCGTCATCAACATAACAAGCCTATCAATTCCTAATCCCATTCCACCTGTAGGTGGCAATCCAATCTCTAAAGCATTAAGAAAATCTTCATCTAAAGGATGTGCTTCTTCATTACCTGTTTCTTTTTCTTTTACCTGTTCCAAAAATCGTTGCCTTTGGTCTACAGGGTCATTTAACTCAGAAAAGGCATTGGCAATTTCCCATGTATTAACAAACGCTTCGAAACGATTTGTCATCGCTGGATTTTTTGCATTTCTTTTTGCTAACGGCGATACTTCAACAGGGTGGTTGGTAATAAAAGTCGGTTGTATCAGATGCTTTTCCACATAGGTTTCAAAAACTTCGCTAATAATATGGCCTTTACTCATTTCTGGTTCTACATCAAGACCGATTTTTTTGCCTAGCTGTCTTGCTTCTTCATCTGATGCAATCGTAGAAAAGTCAATTTTCGCAAATTCTTTACAAGACTCTTCCATTGTCATTCTTTTCCACGGAGGTTTAAAGTCTATTTCTGTATTCTGATAAGTCACCTTTGTTGTCCCCAGTGTTTTCTCTATTACATAGGCTACTAAATTTTCTGTAAGTTCCATAATATCTTCATAGTCAGCATATGCCTGATACAATTCAATAGAGGTAAATTCCGGATTATGTTTAATGGACATCCCTTCATTTCTAAAAATACGCCCTATTTCATATACTCGATCAAAACCTCCGACAATAAGGCGTTTAAGATGAAGTTCTGTTGCAATTCTTAAATACATATCAATATCAAGGGTATTATGGTGCGTTATAAAAGGTTTTGCATTAGCTCCTCCTGCTATTGTATCCAGTATAGGAGTTTCAACTTCCAGATACTCTCGGTTATCTAAATATTCCCGTATCGCCTTGATTGTATTACTTCTGATCTTAAAAACGTTTTTTACATCAGGGTTGACAATTAAATCTACATACCGTTGCCTGTAACGAATGTCTGTATCTTTCAATCCATGCCATTTCTCCGGCAGAATCTGCAAAGATTTCGTCAACAGCCTTACCATATCAGCTTTTACAGAAACTTCTCCTCGCTTCGTCTTAAATACAATGCCATGGACTTCTATAATATCTCCGATATCATATTGCTGAAAGTATCCATAAGCCTCCTCACCTATTCTGTCAAGACGCACATAAATCTGAAGTTGACCTTCTTTATCCTGTAAGTTAATAAACGTCGCTTTTCCGTGTTCCCGCCTTGTTATTATCCTTCCAGCCATGGTTACTTTTTCATTTTCCAATTCGTCATAATGATCCTTGATGTACTGACTATAGTGACTGACTTCTACTTTTTCAATCTCAAAAGGATCTTTACCGGCTTCTTTTAGCTTCTTTAATTTTGCATGCCTTATTTTTCGTAGCTCATTTAGACTTTGCCCTTCTATGTCATGACTCATGACTTCACCTTCCTCGCTAAATTAATAAAACTTGCTCTCGTTTTGCCTCTTTACTAATTCGCCTTGTCAATCTTTATTACCTCATAAAACGTAACACCGTCCGGAATTTGAACCTCTGCTTTTTCTCCTACTTTTTTGCCTATCAACGCACGTCCTACTGGTGATTCATTAGATATTTTTGCTTCGTAAGGGTCCGCCTCTGCAGAACCGACAATCATGTACTCAACAACTTCGTCGTCTCCCTCTTCTTTAACATGCACCAGTGATCCAATACTAACTGTATCTGTGCGAATATCTTCTTCATCAATAATGACTGCTTGCCTTAAAGTATTTTCTAACTTGTTTATCTTTTCTTCTATTTGTGCCTGTTCGTTTTTCGCCTCATCATATTCAGAGTTTTCGCTAATATCTCCAAATTCAATGGCTTGTTTGATTCGAGCGGCTATTTCTTTCCGACGTACCGTCTTTAGCTGCTCCAGTTCATTTTCGATTTTTTCTTTGCCTTTTGGAGTCAACACCATTTCTTTGTTTGTCATAATTCTTCGCTCCTCTATTTCAAGCCATTAATTGGCTTTATAATTACATTAACTCGTTGTATTTTTTTCTTGCATACCAGCTCTGTTTGCATTATTTCTTATCCTATATACACTTATACACTAGAAGAAGTATCCTATACAGAAGAAACACTGATTCATATCAGTGTCCTCTTCATTATCCAAAATATTATAATTCAATCTGGCTATAATGTCAAGCTTCTACCCACTGATATTAAGGAGTTTATCCTTTGATCACGATTTTTTTCACATCAAGAGCAATCGTTCATTAGTTCAATCATTTCTTCTGCCGATTCGGCCATATTAATCTTTTTTCGTAGCTTTGCTGACCCCAAAAATCCTTTTGTATACCAAGCGGCATGTTTACGCATTTCTTTGATGGCTATTCTCTCGCCTTTTTCTTGAACAGCTAATTTCAGATGTTCTTCAAAGGTAGTTTTCACCGCTTTTTTAATACCGTCTTGTGGCAAATCTATCCATGCTCCTTCTTCTATCATGCTCCGAATAGCATGAAATAGCCACGGATTCCCCTGAGCTCCACGTCCTATCATCACAGCATCACAACCCGTCCTTAAAAACATTTCCCGTGCATCGCTTGCTTCAAAAATATCTCCGTTTCCTATTACAGGAATGGTAACCGCTTCCTTCACAGCTTTGATTACTGACCAATCGGCCTTACCGGAATAAAACTGTTCTCTGGTTCTTCCATGAATGGTAATGGCTTTCGCTCCGTTATCTTCAGCAATTTTTGCCAGGTCAACGGCATTAAGACTATCTAAATCCCAACCAGCTCTTATTTTCACACTTACTGGTTTTGACGTTTTTTCTACCACTGCTCTAATCACACGAGCCGCTAGTTCAGGTTCCTTCATCAGTGCTGACCCATCACCATTTTTCACTATTTTCGGAGCAGGACAACCCATATTAATATCAAGAATATCATGAGGTTGCTTATCTAAATAATCTGCTGCCCAACCCATAATCTCCGGATCCGATCCAAATATTTGCAATCCCACCGGCGTTTCGGTTTCATCGATTCGCATCAGCTCTGACGTTTTTCTATCATGATAGTACAATCCTTTGGCGCTGATCATTTCTGTGACCGTCATTCCGCACCCAAATTTTTTACAGATAACCCGGAAGGCTAAATCAGTTACTCCTGCCATTGGCGCAAGAATCAATGGGGTTTTTATTTCTACTTTACCAATTTTAAAGGGTTTCACTATTCATACCTCTCTTATCTTATATAAACAGGACCCGAACCTTCCAGTGGAGTTTTAGCCGCATTCAGAAGACGGGGTAGGTCATCAGACAAAGTATTTATCGATGCCCTGCTTCATATTTTAGTTTTTCGATTATTGCTGCTTATGCGTATTTGTATCATCCTTGGATCCTTGCTTTTATCAGTTGTGTTTTTATTTCAAGTATCCTCTCATCCTTCGTCTGATCAAGAGAACGAATCGACATTATCATTTTACTCTCTTAATCCTTATAATGCAATATACTAAAAAACGGCTAATGAATATCTTTTTTGATATCATTAGCCGAGAACAAACAGTTGATCCTAATGCTTATAGAACAACGCCACCATCCACACTCAAGACAGTCCCTGTAATAAATCCAGCTTCTTCAGAAGCTAGGAAGGCATAGGCATTGGCGATATCTTCCGGTTTGCCTAACTTCTTAATAGGAGATTTGTCTTTCATCATATCCAGCACGTTTTCTGGCATTTTCTCAACCATTGGAGTAAGAATAAACCCTGGCGCTACGGCATTTACACGAATTCCTTGTTTCCCAAGTTCTTTCGCCCATGTTTTTGTCATTCCAATAACTCCCCATTTTGTTGCCGCATAATTTGTTTGCCCAAAGTTCCCATATATCCCTACTACGGAGGATGCATTTAGAATAACACCACTGCCTTGTTCTGCCATGATTCTTGCTGCTGCCTGACCACAATTAAAAACGCCTTTAAGATTAACGTCTATTACCTTGTCAAAGGCTTCTTCTTCCAGTTTCACCAATCGGCCATCTGCTGTAATTCCAGCATTATTAACAATAACATCTACTGATCCACATTGATCCTTTACATCCTTCATCATTTTTTCCACAGCTTCGCGATCTGTAACATCAACTTCAAAGGCTAACGCTTCTACTTGATTTGCTTTAAGTTCTTCCATTACTTCCGACAAACTGTCCATTGATATGTCGCAAACAACCACTTTCCCACCTTTTTCACCAAATTTCAAGGCCGTCGCTTTACCAATCCCTCGAGCTGCACCTGTAACAACCACCGTTTTTCCATTAAAATTCATCTTAAAAAAACCTCCTCTTTTTTATTTTGCTTATCTAACAATATATATAATTCTCGAAAACTCACCTTATCTATTTTTCAGTTTCTTGTGACTTAGCTTTCATAAGAAAAGAATCCCTGCCCTACTTTTCTACCCAGTAAGTTGCCTCTTACCATTTTCCTTAATAAAGGATGGGGTCTGTATTTTGAATCAGCATACTCCTCATACATCACTTCCATAATATGAAGACAAACATCGTTCCCTATTAAATCAGCAAGAGCCAATGGCCCTATCGGATGGTTTGCCCCAAGTTTCATCGCCGTATCAATATCTTCTGCCGTCGCAACACCATCTGCCAGTACGCCTACCGCTTCATTGATCATCGTTACTAACACTCTATTTACTAAAAAACCTGGTGCTTCCTCCACTTCTACAGATACCTTATCAAGATTCTCTGCCATCGCCACCACCGTATTCCTTGTATCATCACTGGTGTTGATCCCCCTGATCACTTCTACCAGTTTCATCACTGGCACCGGATTAAAAAAATGCATCCCAATAACTTTTTCTGGCCTTTTAGTACTGTTAGCAATTTCTGTAATGGATAAGGACGAAGTATTGCTAGCCAATATAGTCTCAGAAGGACAGATCCTATCCAGTTCTTCAAAAATTATTTTTTTTACTGCCATCTTTTCCGAAGCCGCTTCTATTACCAGTTGACATTCGGTCAGTAGCTGATTGTCAACCGTTCCAGTAATTCTACTTCTTATTTCTTTTTTTTCATCTTCTGTTAGCTTTCCTTTTTCGACAGATTTCTTCAGGTTTTTTTCGATATTTTTAATGCCACTTTGGATATATCCTTCTTCCATGTCTTTCAAGACAACATCATACCCTGATTTAGCAATGATTTCTGCTATGCCAGCCCCCATCACGCCAGCTCCTATAATTCCCACTTTTTCGATGTTCATAAATTACCACCTTTCATAAACAGGATTCTTATCCATGATCAGTAATGAGAACTAGTAAGTTTTTTATATGATGAGTTCCGCCTATACTAATCCTATCGTCGCTAGTAAGATCGCTGTGATAACGGCTAGTACAGGAATAACCGTCCCTACCATAAAAATATCTTTATAAGAATCCTTATGGGTCATGGCACAAACCGCCAATAAGGTTAATACAGCTCCATTATGAGGAAGGGTGTCCAGCCCTCCACTTGAAAGAGAAGCTACACGATGAAATGCCGCTGGGTCAATACCTGTTGAAATCGCTAGTTCCATATACCGATCTCCTAACGCGGCCAATGCAATTCCCATTCCACCTGATGCTGAACCTGTCGCTCCAGCTAATATGTTTACCGATACAGCTTGAGAAATCAATGGATTTCCGGGAATTCCCAGCACTAAATCTGTAAGGGTTTCAAATCCTGGCACTGCACGAACAACGGCTCCAAAACCAACAGCCGCACTCGTATTAATAATCGCTAATACCGAACCGGAAGCTCCTGCATTGACCGTAGCTACTTTTTCTGGCAAACGATTGAAATTCAGTGCAATACCAACAATAATTCCAGCCAAAAGTGCTATAATAATATCGATTTCTCTATTAAAAATAATCGGGAATACGTTAAGAATAACAACTACAGTCAGGAGAGGCAAGAGAGATAGGATAGGGCTTGGTAAGTCCTCTCCATTAGAATCTGCAAGCTTTTCTTTCGGCTCCGTAAATACATCTCCTGCTTCTCGCAATTTTTTCTCGCTACGTGTTAACCAAAGCATACCAACTCCTAGCATGACAGCTGCCCCAGCCATACCCATGATCGGTGCAGCTGTTGGTGTTGTGCCATAGTATTCCATAGGAATCAAGTTTTGAATCTGCGGCGTACCTGGCAGTGCCGTCATGGTAAAGGTAAAGGAGCCTAAGGCAATAGTTCCGGGAATCATTTTTCTTGATATGTTCGCTTCTCTGAAAAGAGCAAGTGCTAAAGGATACATAGCAAATACTACTACAAACAAAGAGACTCCACCATAGGTTAGTACCGCACAACCCATTACAACAGCAAATATAGCTTTATTAGTCCCTATTTTCGCAGTAATCCACTGGGCTACCGATCGGGCAGCACCAGAATCATCCATGACTTTTCCAAAAATAGCCCCTAGCATAAATACAGGGAACCAGGATTTCGTAAAACCGACAAAGCCCCCCATATAAGCTTCCCTATAAGCTTCCACCAGATCTAATCCACCAGTCAAAGCTACTAATCCTGCACAAACAGGCGCTACCCATATAATAGACATCCCTTTATAAGCTAAAAACATAAGCAATGCTAAACCAATAATAATACCAATCATTATTTTCCCTCCTTCTTCGCTAGTTCATCCTTTTAATTTGCGTTTTTAGAGAAGTTCATCAAAACTAAAGTTCATTTTTTCTGGGCTGAAAATCCTTTCATCCATTTTTTTAATATTAGTATCAATCATAGGCTCAAAGTCCATTTGATCAAGGATATCTTTTTGAAGATCGATTCCCGGTGCTATTTCTGTAAGCACTAACCCTTCTTTCGTTAATTCAAAGACCGCTCTTTCCGTAACGTACAGTACAGTTTGTTCTATCTCCGAAGCATAGATTCCGCTGAAAGTTATCTGTTCAACCTCTTTAATGAATTTCTTAAACTTCCCTTCTTCAACAATTTTCAATTCTCCGTTTACGGCTTCTTCTTTTAACCCACCTGCTGTAAAGGTTCCACAGAAAACAACTTTTTTTGCATTCTGGGTTATATTAATAAATCCACCTGGTCCTGTAATTTTAGGTCCAAATTTGCTGACATTTATATTTCCCTGTTCATCGCATTGTGCCAAACCTAAAAACGCAACATCAAGACCACCGCCATCATAAAAATCAAATTGATTTGGTTGATCAATAATTGCCATCGGATTTGTTGCAGCTCCAAAACTAAGTCCTCCTGCAGGGACACCTCCTATAGGTCCTGGTTCAACCGTTAATACCATCTGATCGCCAACACCTTCTTCATTTGCTACATTTGCAACTCCTTCAGGCATACCGATCCCCAGATTCACAACCGCCTGTGGAACTAACTCCATCATCGCTCTCCTGGCAATGATTTTTCTTTCATCTAACGGCATCGACTTCATTTTATTCACTGGTACTCTTATATTACCGGAGTAACTTGGATTATAGTCTTCTGCAAAGGTTTGCATGTGATTTGTCATTTCTTCTACTTCTACGATTGTATCTACATAAATACCAGGAATTTTAACCATCCATGGGTTCAAGGTTCCAGATTTAACCACTTTTTCAACTTGTACGATCACTTTACCTCCGGAATTTTTACACGCTTGTGCAATGGATAAAACTTCCAGCGAACCCGCTTCTTTTTCCATACTGACATTTCCATCCTCATCGGCATAAGTTCCCCTCAACAAGGCATAGTCAACAGGAAATGTTTTATACAGCAAATATTCTTTTTCATGAATATGGATAATTTCCACTAAATCCTCTCTCGTTATTTCGTTTAGTTTTCCACCTTCTATTCGTGGATCTACAAAGGTTTTTAACCCAACATGGGTAATGGTTGCCGGCTTTCCAGCCGCAATATCGCGAAATAAATGAGCCATTACTCCCTGAGGAAACGTATATCCTTCAATTTTATTTTCTAGTGCTAGTTTTTGAACTTTTGGCGCAAGTCCCCAGTGGCCTCCTACCACTCTTTTCAGAAGTCCTTCATGCCCAAAATGATTAATCCCCTTTTCTTTCCCGTCACCTTGTCCAGCACAATAAGCAACGGTAAGGCCCTTTGGTTTTCCTGTTTCTACAAACCGCTTCTCCAGAGCAATTTCTAATTCTTCTGGCACGGCGTTGCCAACAAATCCTCCAGTTGCCACCGTACTATCTGATTCAATCAACTCAACAGCTTCTTTTGCTGTTAAAAACTTTGGTGCCATCGATACCCCTCCTCATAAGTTTAGTGCTTATCTAATATTGCAACAGCTGTGCCAAAACTTGTAAAACTAAAAATTAATTTTATGCTTCTATCCTCAAATTTCTGTTTTTAACTTATTACATACGCTGATAAAAATGACCTGTATTTTCCATTCGCTGTCAGATGCTTAGTTTTTCCATCGAGGGAGTAGCACCGCTTATCCCTCTTGCATCGGAGGGTTATGGACAGCGGTGTTCATCAGATGACAATGACCCATCATTTAAACCACAAAAAAGCCGCTTGCTAAATATATAACAATCAGCTCAGGCGGCTTTATTTTTTCATGTGTTCATTTTCTTTACACCGTATATTGTTTGATGATTTAGAAATTTCCATTTTCTGAATTTAATTGGTATCTCCTAACCATTTAAGAAGATCTTATCTACTAGTGTGCATTTTTTGGTCACTGTTCATATGCTTTACACTTTTATCTGGTAACGGTTAATTTTTTCATATAAACTCGTCCTGCTAATGCCTAATCTTTGCGAAGTTTGATATTTATTTCCCATAGTTTCTTTCAAATGCTTCTCGATTGCATTTTTTTCCACTTCTTCAATAATATGCCGCAAGGATAAAGTATTACTCAAAGATCTATCTCTATTTTTTTGTAATAGGGAAGGAGGTAAATGTTTTAGTTCTATCTTCGCTTCTTTGTCCATTAAGTTAAAAGCTCGTTCAATCACATTTTCAAGTTCTCGTATATTCCCTGGCCAATCATATTCCTGCAAGCATTCCATTGCTGCTGGAGTTATCTCTGTTACAAAACGGTCCATTTCTTTTGATAGTTTTTTAATAATATATTCTACCAGCAAAGGAACATCTTCTTTGCGAGATCTCAAAGATGGAACTACCAGCTTAATCACATTCAGACGATAGTAAAGATCTTCCCGAAATGTTTTGTTTTTAACCATTTCTTCTAGATTCTGGTTCGTTGCCGCAATGATTCTAATGTCTATATCTTTACCTCTCACACCACCGATACGCTCAATCTCTTTTTCCTGAATAACTTTTAATAGTTTTGCTTGCATATTTAATGGCATATCTCCAATTTCATCAAGAAATATGGTGCTTTTATGAGCTAATTCAAATTTTCCTGGTTTTCCACCCTTTTGCGCACCAGTAAAAGCACCACTTTCATATCCAAACAGCTCTGATTCCAAAAGTTCAGCTGGAATCGCCGCACAGTTGACTTTAATTAAAGGATATTCCGAGCGAGGGCTTGCGTTATGAATCGCATTTGCAAATAATCCTTTTCCTGTACCGCTTTCCCCTAATATCAGTACACTTGATTTAGTATCAGAAACTCTTTTGGCAAGGCTTACGGCTTTTAAGATTTCTTCACTATTTCCAATAACCGTTTCAAAAGTATCATCATTTCCTAACGCTTTTTTCAGTTCTTTTTTGAAAAACTCTATTTCTTTTTCCATTTTACTTACTCTTTTTACATACATATCTAATTCTGCCAGATCCTTAAATATAACAGTACCCACAGCTCCAATTACTTTTCCGTCGTGAACGATCGGAAATCGATCAGCAATCATTTTGTTTCCCATAATTTCCTGCACATCGCCCACTTCTTCTTTTCCTGTTTTAATAACAAGATGCATTCTTGTATTTTCAATGACTTTTGTTACATGAACTCCAATCGCATCTTTTTTGTTTATTTTCAAGAAATCACAATACCGTTGATTCATCATCCGTATTAGTCCATTATGGTCTACAACAACAATTAAATTGTAAATTATATCAAAAATAGTTCGATATAGATTCAACTCATTATCGACTTCCTCTAATTTTTTCAACATTTCTTCCGATATTCTTTTCACCAGCACCCCTCTTTTCAGAAAAAAAGTATCAGGATACAACTTATCGATAGTGTCAAAAAGGTCCGGCGCTAATAAGCAAACCGGACCTCTGTACCTTTAAATTCTATCAACTATCTTTTTACTACCAGTGCGGTTCCCATTCCACCACCGATGCATAAGGTGGCTAATCCATGCTTTGCATCTTGTTTTTCCATTTCATGCAACAAGGTTACCAAAATTCTAGCCCCACTAGCACCTACAGGATGTCCCAAAGCAATCGCACCACCATTTACATTTACTTTTTCTGCCTTCCAATTAAGCTCTTTCCCTACAGATAATGCTTGAGCCGCAAAAGCTTCATTAGCTTCAATCAAGTCCATATCGTCTATCGTAACTCCACCTTTTTCAAGGGCTTTTGTGGTAGCATCTACTGGTCCTATTCCCATAATCGCTGGATCTACACCTGCATTACCATAAGATACAATCGTCGCTAATGGCTTTATGCCTAGTTCATCCGCTTTCTCTTTGGACATTACCACAATCGCCGCTGCCCCATCATTAATTCCAGATGCATTAGCTGCCGTAACGCTTCCATCTTTTTTGAATGCTGGCTTCAGTTTAGCCAGTTTATCAGCCGTTACTCCTGCTTTCGGAAATTCATCTTGATCAAAAACAATAGGATCGCCTTTTCTTTGTGGAATTTCAACGGGTACTATTTCATCTTTGAATTTGCCTTCTGAAATAGCTTTTTCCGCTTTATTCTGGCTATTAGCTGCAAATTCATCTTGTTCTTCCCGAGTTAAATTGTATTTCTCAGCTAAATTTTCAGCCGTCATACCCATATGATATTGATTAAATGCGTCTGTAAGAGCATCTGAAATCATGGAATCGATGATCTTATCATGACCCATACGCACACCCCATCTGGCTTTAGGCAGAAGGTAAGGCGCCTGGCTCATATTTTCAGTACCACCAGCAACTACAATATCGTTATCTCCTGCAATAATTGTTTGAGCTGCCATGGAAACGGTCCGCAGTCCAGATCCACACAACATATTAATGGTAGTAGCCGGTACCTCTACTGGAAGTCCGGCATTAACGGCCGCCTGTCTCGCAACGCCTTGACCAGCTCCAGCTTGCAGTATACAACCCATATAAACTTCTTGAACCTGTTCCGGTTTGATTCCTGCTCGACTAACGGCTTCTTTAATAACAATAGATCCAAGATCTGCTGCTGAAACATCTTTTAACGTCCCACCATAGTTTCCTATCGCTGTTCTAACGGCACTTGCAATAACAACTTCTCTCATCGTAATCCTCCTTTAGTAATGGTTTATTATTAATTCTACCTTCTCTTTAACTATGTGCAAATTCTATGCCACTACGCCTCAAGCTGAAGGTTTTTCTCAGGCAGCATCTCTTCACTTCTAATAGACTCCGGAGTTCTTCCTTCTTTATTTTTCTCATAGATGATTTTTAATCCATCCAAGGTAATGGTTTTATCAATCACATCAATTGCATCTGTTTCACTGGCAATCAGTGTCGATAATCCCCCAGTGGCAACAACTGTAATTGTTTGAGATCCATCAGATAACTCTTTTTTCATTTTGTCTATAACATACTCTACCAACCCTACATACCCATAGATAATTCCGGATTGCATGCTTGATACAGTATTGTGACAAATCACTCTTCCCGGCTTCACAAGATCGATGCGAGGTAATTTTGCTGCTTTTTGAAAAAGTGCATCACTGGAGATTTTAATGCCAGGAGAAATAGTACCTCCTAAATATTCTCCTGTATCTGAAATGGCACAAAAGGTGGTTGCTGTCCCAAAATCAACCACAATAAGAGGTCCGCCATATTTTTCGTAAGCCGCCACTGCATTCACAATACGATCCGCCCCTACTTGTTTAGGGTTATCATAGTGAATCTGCATTCCTGTTTTTGTTCCTGAATCCATGGATAACGGATAGATTCGAAAAAGTTTTCTGATGGCCAATTCCAATGTATACGTCAGATCTGGCACAACAGAAGACACGATAACATCCTCCACACTTTCAGGTTTAAGATCATAATACTGCAAAAGTTGATTGATCAGAATAACATATTCATCCGAACTTTTCGCCTGGTCCGTCGAAACGCGCCAAGAATAACTTAACTTATCTTCTCGAAACATCCCTAAGACAATGTTTGAGTTTCCTACATCAAATACTAATAACATCACTTCACCATCCGTTACGCAAATTAACAGCATCTTTTAACACGTTCTATTGTATCAGCTCATATCTACTTTGACAACCAAGAAGCAGTACATCACCCATTGTTCTCCCGGCAAGTTCTAACAGAAATTTCTCCACCGGAAAGAATTTCTCGTGTTTTATCTTTATGCTCTACTTCCAGAGCACCATTATCAAGAATATTGACAGCCTTGGCTTCTATCCGCTGGCCGTACCGTGTGATATAAATCCATTTATTCAGTACAGAAGAATGCTGTCGTATGATTCCCAAAGCGTTTTCAGACGTGGCATTGTGACAAATTTCATCGTAGTAAACTTCAAACTGTTCCAGAAAGTTTGTCAAAAGCTTTGTTCTATCAAGTTTCTTTCCAGTTATTCGCTTTAAGGAAGTTGCCGTATCTTTAATTTCTTCCGGAAAAAAGTCCGTATTCACATTCAATCCTACTCCCACCAACATAAAATCAATTTGACTAAGCTCTCCTGCTAATTCAGTCAATATGCCAGATACTTTTTTTTCACCAATGAGCAAGTCATTTGGCCATTTTACTTTTGTTTCTAGGTCAGTGTTTTTTTTTATTGAATGCCACATCGCCGCTGCGGCCAGTTGCGTAATAAAGGCTGCCTTTTCTATCGAGAATGAAGGTCTTAAAAAAATAGTTACCCATATCCCATCACCTCGGGGAGAAGACCAGGATTTTCCTTGCCGTCCTTTACCCTTTGTCTGTTCTTCCGCAACCACAATATCACCATGCGATAATTTATCTTTCAGCTTGCGGGCATATAGATTAGTTGAATCAACCCTTGGCAATACAATGATTTTTCGCCCTATCCATTTTGTATCAAGGCGTTTTTTAAGATCATCCACTGTAAAGTAAGACTCTCCTACGCTAAGCTGATACCCTTTTCTGTCAATACTTTGAATAGGATAGCCTTGATCTTGCAATGTTTTTATATGTTTCCATACAGCTGTCCTTGATATATTCAACATGCGGCTTATCTGCTGGCCAGACATACAGGATCCAGCATTATGTAGCAATAGGTCAAGAATTTTATCTTTCATAGAAGGCAAATGCTCCTTTAAATAGCTTTCATTTGGTGAAACTGTTTTTTACCAGTAAAATCCCCACAGGTACATCCTGCGGGGATTTCATGAACATCCTTACTTAAAAAAGTGATAACAAGACTCCTGCTGCAACGGCTGAACCAATAACACCCGCTACATTCGGGCCCATCGCATGCATAAGTAGGAAGTTGCTCGGCAATTCTTTCTGACCGACGGATTGAGATACCCTCGCTGCCATTGGCACCGCTGAAACTCCAGCAGAACCAATCAACGGATTGATAGCATTTCCACCCATTGCTTTGTTCATTACTTTGGCTAACAGAACACCGGTAGCTGTACCAACAGCAAAGGCTACCACTCCAAGGACAATGATTTGAATGGTTTCAAATCTAAGGAATTGATCCGCTACCGCTGATGCCCCAACACTGATTCCCAGTAAAATCGTTACAATGTTAATCAATTCGTTTTGAGCTGTTTTAGAAAGCCTATCCGTAACAGCTGACTCTTTTAACAGATTACCAAACATAAGCATCCCTACCAGTGGTGTGGCGGCTGGTAAAAGCAAGGAAACGGCCACGGTTACTAAAATAGGAAAAAGTATTTTTTCTTTTTTGCTGACCGTTCTTAATTGTTTCATTTTGATAATACGTTCTTCTTTTGTAGTCAGCGCATACATGATTGGCGGCTGAATAATTGGCACCAAAGCCATGTAAGAGTAAGCAGCTACCGCAATAGGCCCTAGTAAATGGCTGGCCATCATAGCCGTTACCAAAATCGCCGTCGGACCATCTGCTCCACCTATGATGCCAATGGCTGAAGCTTCCTGGGCTGTAAAGCCTAATAGCAATGCCCCTGTGAAAGTAAAAAAGATTCCAAACTGAGCCGCCGCACCAAGAAAAATGCTTCGCGGATTCGCAATAAGTGGACCAAAGTCAGTCATGGCACCAACACCCATAAAAATCAAGGGAGGAAATATCCCTAGCTGATTCCCTCTATAAAAATAGTTAATCAGCCCTCCAGGGCTTTGAGTGTAGTATTCGACAGGAATACCCTCCCTCAACATTTCAGCCGTCGGTTCAGCTAACATGCGAGCTGTTTCTCCTGCTGCTCCAGGACTTATCGCTCTTAATACGGTGTCACCAATTTCCATAACACCAGACATAGGCAGATTGGTTAAAAGCATTCCAAAGGCAATAGGCACGAGCAAAAGTGGCTCGAAAGATTTGCCAATGGCTAAATATAACAGTATGCCAGCTACAGAAAGCATGACCAGCTCCTGCCAGGTCATGTTGGCGAAGCCGGTGGTCTGCCAGAAGTTCGTCAATAAGGTTACCATGTGTGCATCTCCTTTCGTATCAATGGGCTTTACATTCTACATTACTTAATCGTAACCAGAATATCCCCACCATTTACGGCGTCGCCTTCATTAACATGCAGAGATGCTACCGTTCCATCACATGGAGCTGGTATTTCATTTTCCATCTTCATCGCTTCAAGAATAATCAGTGTTTCGCCGTCTTTCACTTCCTGACCTTCTTTCACTAAAACTTTCCAAACGTTTCCTGGCATTGGTGATTCAACACTTTCACCACCAGCAGGTGCAGATGCAGCCGCCGCGGCCGGTGCTTCTTTCTTAGGTGCAGCAGGTGCAGCCTGTGGTTTTGCGGCCGCCGGCGCTGCCGCTGGCTTTGCGGCTGGTGCGGCAGGTGCCACGCCGTCTTTCACTTCTTCTACATCCACTTCATATGAAACACCATTCACGGTAATGTTAAACTTTTTCATGATTTAGGTTCCTCCTTCATCTTTCCAATAATATTTTAATGCAATTGACGATTAATCTGTTGGATTCTGCCTAATCGATTCCAGGCAGGTGCCGAGTCATTCGTCCGAACAATATTACGAACTACAATATTATGGGTAGAAGTATGCATACTTGACGCTACTGCAGCCGTAATAACAGCTATCAGCTGTTATTGTTCCTGTTCTGCAGCAACCGCATCTTCATCTGAAACAGATTCTTCCGACTCCGTAACTGTTTGAGCCGGAGCAACTTGCTTTTCCTGCTTTTTCTTAGCATCTACATCCGACTGCGCAACTACCTTCTCTAACACTTTGATAATCAGAAACAGCATAAATAAGGCAGCAAACACAATACCTATTCCCATAATAGCTACCTGCACACTGGCATAAAAACGTTCTGCCAATGTCATTTCATGGGATGCTACGCTTAGTCTTTCCAATAAAGTCATGATCGTTTCACCTCGTCTTTTCCTCCTTCATTGGCTCCTGGTTGTTTATACGGGCAGGTTCCCATGTTTTTTAGGAGGTCTGGTTTCCCGTTTACTAGCCAACATGTTTAGCGCATCAATTAACCGCGGACGCGTTGCTGATGGCTCAATCACATCGTCCACATAGCCTCTCTCTGCCGCTTTGTAAGGCGTAGCAAACTCTCGTTTATAATTATCTATCAACTCAGCTCGTGTTTCTTGAGGATTATCTGATTCACTAATTTCTTTTCTGAAGATAATATTGGCCGCACCTTCTGGTCCCATTACAGCAATTTCAGCTGATGGCCACGCCAGAACCATATCAGCGCCAAGCTCCTTGTTACACATACCAATGTACGCACCACCATAAGCTTTACGAACAATCAGAGTGATTTTAGGCACTGTTGCTTCACTATAGGCATACAGCATTTTAGCTCCATGCCGAATAATACCGCCATATTCCTGACTGGTACCCGGCAAAAATCCTGGTACATCAACCAAGTTTAATACAGGAACATTAAAACAATCGCAGGTTCGAATAAAACGTCCAGCTTTATCAGAAGCATTAATATCTAGGCAACCAGCTAACACTTTCGGCTGGTTTGCTATGATTCCAACCGTCTGTCCATTGATCCGAATGTATCCGGTAATCATATTGGTCGCATAGTATGGTGCTACTTCTAAGAAGTCACCTTCATCCGCAATGGCCTTAATGATGTCTTTCATATCGTAAGGCTTATTAGGATTTTCCGGTACCATTGTATCCAATTCAGGAATGATTCGGTTCAAATCATCAGATGATTCAAATACCGGTGCCATCTCTTGGTTATTCGAAGGAAGAAAACTCAACAATCTTCTGATCTCTTGAATGCAAGCTTCATCATTAGCAGATTTAAAGTGAGCCACTCCACTGGTACGATTATGAGTCATTGCACCACCCAGTGCTTCTGCAGAAACCTCTTCACCTGTAACGGTTTTAATAACCTGTGGCCCAGTGATAAACATCTGACTGGTTTTATCTACCATAAACACAAAATCCGTAAGAGCTGGTGAATAAACAGCACCACCTGCACACGGCCCCATAATGGCTGTAATTTGTGGGATTACGCCTGAAGAAATTGTATTTCTATAAAAAATGTTACCATATCCAGAAAGAGCATCTACTCCTTCTTGAATCCGAGCACCACCTGAATCATTAAGTCCAACAATAGGTGCACCCATTTTCAATGCAAGATCTTGCACTTTGCATATTTTTTTGGCATGCATTTCACCTAAAGATCCACCCACTACTGTAAAGTCTTGAGCATAAGCGTATACAAGTCTACTATCAACCTGGCCATAGCCTATGACAACCCCCTCACCGGGAGCTTCAACATTTTCCATTCCAAAATTAACGCACCGATGCTTTACAAAGGCATCCAATTCAACAAAGGTATTTTCGTCAAATAATAGATTGAGTCTTTCTCGGGCTGTCAGCTTTCCTTTTTCATGCTGGCTGGCAATTTTCTTTTCGCCGCCGCCCTGCTGGATTTTTGCTTTGCTTTGCTGCATTTCTTCTAGTTTGTTTACCGTCATCCTTTACCCTCCTACTATTCATTCGGTGAACTTGAAACAGTTTAACTGCTTAATTGTCTTCCCGCTCACTCAATTCTACCAGAACACCGCCCGTGCTCTTAGGATGGCAGAAAGCGATTTTAGCTCCACCTGCGCCGTAGCGGGGCTTTTCATCGATCATGCGAATCCCTTTTTCCTTCATGGTTGCGATGGCCTGTTCGATATTGTCGACACGAAACGCAATGTGTTGGATTCCTTCCCCCTTCTTGTCAATGTATTTGGCAATGGGTCCTTCCGAATCGGTTGACTCCAGAAGTTCTACCTCTGAATCGCCGACAGGAAGAAATGCGACCCGAACCTTTTGTTCTTCAACTTCCTCTTTACCGGTGCATTCCATTCCCAGCACCTCTTCATAAAATTTCAATGTTTCATCAAGATTCTTTACTGCGATCCCAATATGATCAACTTTTAGCGTCTTCATTTTTTATACCTCCTTTTGTACCTACAATCATTTCTTTCAGTACAAGCTGGCTAATACTATATGGATCCCGTTCACGAATGGCTACTTTTTTGGCCAGTTCACGAATGCGGGCTCGATTATCTTCATTTCCCATCATTTTTTTCAAAATAGCTGACTGAGTTAGATCTATGATTTCCAGCTCGCTATTATGAGTTCTTTTCTCAACCAATTGATGACTTTCTGACATGTAGTTCCAATGTTTATCCAGATTATCTGTCAGTTCTTCGATTCCTACGTTGTTAACAGCAACTGCCTGGGATACTGGCGGTCGCCATTCTCCATGATCAAAATCGAGCATCATTTCAATTTCTGTTTTTGTTCGATCGGCTCCATCTCTGTCCGATTTATTGATAACAAAAACATCACCTATCTCCATTGTTCCAGCCTTTAAAGCCTGAATGTCATCACCAAGTCCTGGCACCATCACCATGAGTACAGAGTCTGCTGCTTTGACAATATCCACCTCAGACTGACCTACCCCAACGGTTTCAATGAGTATGTAATCCATCCCCATAATATCCAGTATTTTTACAGCTCCAAGAGTTGATTTTGATAAGCCACCCAAATGACCTCTAGTCCCCATGCTTCGAATAAAAACACCCGGATCAAGATTCAGGTCTGACATCCGTATACGGTCTCCCAGAATAGATCCGCCAGTAAAAGGACTGGTTGGATCAACGGCAAGCACTCCTACTTTTGCTTCTTTTTTTCGAAGTTGTTTTGCCAGCTTATCAACTAAAGTACTTTTGCCAGCACCAGGTGGTCCTGTGATGCCTATCACTCTGGCTTTTCCCGTATGTGAGAAACAGGCTGAAAGGATAGCAACTGCTTTCGGATCATCATTTTCTATCATCGTAATCAATCGAGCCGCTGCCCTTTTATCTCCATCCAAGAGTCTTTTTTCAAGTTCCATAGGAACACCTCCTTTCAGCCCTAATGTCAATAGAAGCATCAAATGCCATTATATACCTTCTTGCAATGAAGTTAAAGGCTTCTTTTCAAATTGTTTTTAATAAAATCAATGGTTACACCGGTTGGTGTCCCTGGTGTGAAAATTTCAGCAACACCTGATTTTTTAAGTTCAGGAATATCATCTTCCGGAATAACACCGCCACCCAGCACCAGCACTTCATCGTATATACCTTCTTCTTTCAGTTTGTCTACTACTTTAGGAAGAAGATGTCCATGTGCACCAGAAAGAATACTGAGGGCCACTACATCCACATCCTCCTGAACAGCTGCCTGAACAATTTGATCCGGAGTTAGTCTGAGTCCTGTGTAAATAACCTCCATGCCAGCATCTCTAAGAGCTCGAGCAATTACTTTAGCGCCACGATCATGTCCATCTAAACCTGGTTTTGCAACTAATACTCTAATGGGTCTATCCATAACAGTTCCTCCTTAAGGTTTTTCAAATTTTAAAGCACAACGCTTTGTTGATACTCACCAAAAACATCTCTAAGGGATCCACAGATTTCTCCCAGAGTGGCATATGCTCTTACCGCGTCTAAGATAAAGGGCATTAAGTTTTGATCGGTTTCAGCTGCATTTTTTAAGGTTTCCAACTTTTTAGCCACTAAATCATTGTCTCGTTCTTGCTTTAATTTTTCTATCTTGTTTTTCTGCAATTCTCCAACAGAAGGATCTACACGCAACAGACCTTGCGGAGGCTGTTCTTCGGTCTGGAATTTATTAACACCAACAACAATCCGTTCATTGCTCTCAATTTGCTTTTGATATTCATAGGCGCTATCCATAATTTCCTTTTGTATATATCCTTTTTCAATCGCCGCAGGCGCACCGCCCATATCTATAATTCGTTCAATGTATTCCATCGCTTTCTCTTCAATATCATTTGTTAAACTTTCTACATAATAGGAGCCTGCTAACGGATCGATCGTTTCTGCCACACCACTTTCATGTGCAACAATCTGTTGTGTTCTTAAAGCTATGCGAACCGAGTCTTCTGTTGGCAACGCCATTGCTTCGTCCTTAGAGTTTGTATGCAAGGACTGTGTACCTCCCAAAACAGCTGCTAAGGTCTGAATCGCTACTCGAACAATATTATTATCCGGTTGCTGTGCTGTGAGGGTTGACCCTCCCGTTTGTGTATGGAACTTCAATTGCATCGATTTTGGATTTTCAGCACCAAATTTTTCTTTCATAATTTTCGCCCATATTCTTCTAGCTGCCCTAAACTTCGCTACTTCTTCCAATAAATCGTTATGAGCATTAAAGAAGAAGGAAAGTCTTGGAGCGAATTTATCTACTTCCAACCCTGCCTCTATAGCCGCTTCTACGTAGGCAATACCGTCTGCCAGTGTAAAAGCAACTTCTTGAACCGCTGAAGATCCGGCTTCACGAATATGGTATCCAGATATACTAATTGTATTCCAATTGGGTACTTCATCAGAACAGTATTCAAATATATTAGTTATCAAACGCATGGAGGGCTCCACCGGGAAAATGTAGGTTCCTCTGGCAATGTACTCTTTCAGTATATCGTTTTGAATGGTTCCACGTAATTGATCAGAAGAAACGCCCTGTTTTTCTGCAACCGCAATGTACATCGCCAGGAGTACAGATGCCGGTGCATTAATGGTCATAGAGGTGCTGACTTGATCCAGAGGTATCCCATCAAATAAGATCTCCATATCCTTTAAGGAGTCAATGGCGACACCAACCTTACCTACCTCTCCTTCCGATAAAGCATGATCAGAGTCATAACCTATCTGAGTCGGCAAGTCAAAAGCAACCGAAAGGCCCGTCTGACCTTGGTCCAGTAAATATTTGTAACGCTTATTTGACTCTTCCGCCGTTGCAAAACCAGCGTATTGTCTCATTGTCCAAAAACGCCCGCGGTACATCGTTGGCTGTACTCCTCGAGTGTAAGGATATTCGCCAGGAAATCCAAGAGCTTCTTCGTATTTCATCTGCTCTAAATCTACCGGAGTATATACCCTTTGAACTTCTTGGTTTGAGCCAGTGACAAAAGTTTCTTTTCTTTCAGATCTTTTTTTCACTGCCTCTTCTGTCTTTTGCGTCCATTTTTCCTGGGCTTCTTTCAATTGCTCCATTTTTTCATTTTCAGCCATCATTTTTCCTCCCTCGTCGATTCGTTTTCCCTCATTCAGTTCTCTTTTATTTATATATATCTAATGACCGTATGCTATTAGCATACCGTCCGTCAAAAAAATTTGGCAGTTCGCTTGCATTCCATTTTTATAATGAAGAGTAAACCGCCAACCTTATTCTACATTTTTTTTCCCCTAAACGCAACTGATTTAAGTCCCAGAATGGAAATCTTTATTTTTTTCTAATTTATTTGAATTACTCAAAATATTCCTTAAACTTTTTGCAGAAGAAAAGGTCTTGTTCCATCTAAAAAAAAGCCCTGCGGACGATTTGTCCGAAAGGCTTTTTTCTAACTATCTGATTCGATATGATCGCTACTAATTGGTTTATACGATTCTGGTGCTGTGGTATTTCTGCGATCAGTTTCTTGTTTTTGTTCCATCTCATTTTCTAAATGACTGGCACTTTCATCTGTGCTACTTTCATCTACTTCTTCTGTCATTTCCAATTCGGACTCTTGTAATTGAACGGATGCAATTTTATTTCTCACCGTATCAATATCATCGTCTTTTTCTATGGTAATATCTCCATAAAAAATTCGTTTATACTCATCAGCGTTTAGTGTTTCTAGTTTAAGTAGCGCATGAGCAATCGAGTGGAGTTTTTCCATGTTTTCTTTAAGCAACAGCTCTGTCCGATGATAAGCTTCTTCAACAATACGACGAATCTCATCATCTATTTGTGCCGCCACTTCCTCTGAATAATTTCGCTTCGATGTCATATCCCGACCAAGGAACACTTCATCTTCGTCACTACCAAAGGTCATCGGCCCCAACTTATCACTCATTCCATATTTAGTGACCATTCCTCTGGCAATAGCCGTTACTCTCTGCAAGTCATTTTGCGCACCGGTGCTAATATCGGAGAGAACTAGTTTTTCAGCTACCCGACCACCTAACAAGTGAATAATATGCTCTTCCATTTCTGTTTTAGTCGCATAGTACTTGTCTTCTTTGGGCAAAATCATGGTAAATCCACCAGCTCTACCTCTAGGAATGATGCTGATTTGATGTACCGGATCTGTATTAGGCAACATAGAAGCTACCAAGGCATGACCAGCTTCATGAAAAGACGTAAGTACCCGTTCTTTTTCACTGATCACACGACTCTTTTTCTCCATACCGGCAATCACTTTGGTAATGGCTTCTTCAATCGTATCCATCATCAGCTTTTTCTGATTTTTTCTTGCGGTTAATAGTGCCGCTTCGTTCATAAGATTTTCAATGTCCGCCGGTGAAAACCCGGGAGTTCTTCTTGCTAGAACTTTTAGATCTACTGATTCATCGATCGGTTTTCCTCTGGCATGTACTTTCAGAATGGCTTCTCTGCCTTTTAAGTCTGGTAACCCAACGGCAACCTGGCGGTCAAAACGCCCCGGTCTTAATAGTGCCGGATCCAAGATGTCTGCCCTATTAGTTGCAGCAACAACAATAACTCCTTCATTAATGCCAAAGCCATCCATCTCAACTAAAAGTTGATTGAGTGTCTGCTCCCGTTCATCATGACCTCCACCAAGACCAGCTCCTCGACGTCTACCAACCGCATCAATCTCATCAATAAAAATAATACAAGGGGCACTTTTCTTCGCCTGATCAAAAAGATCTCTAACCCTTGAAGCTCCTACCCCTACAAACATTTCGACAAAATCAGACCCACTGATGCTATAAAAGGGTACACCCGCTTCACCTGCAACCGCTTTTGTCAAAAATGTTTTTCCTGTACCGGGCGGTCCTACCATTAATATTCCTTTCGGTATTCTCGCTCCCAAGTCTACGAATTTTTTTGGATTCTTTAAGAAATCTACCAATTCCTGTAACTCTTCTTTTTCTTCATCCAAACCCGCAACATCATCAAAATTGATCCGTGTTTTTTCATCTTCTTTGTGTAGCTTCGCTTTGCTTTTTCCAAAAGACATTACCTTATTTCCACCACCCTGGGACTGTTGCATAAAAACAAACCACAGGACAACAAAAATAAGAATCATGAATACGGAAGGTAGCAGCTGAATAAACCAAGGTGTTGATGGCGGCGGAGCGCCTTTTACTTCAGCCCCTATGTCAACCATATTGCTTTCCAGAATGGCTGTTAGCCGTTCATCACTGAAGACAACTGGCACAAAAGACTCAAAATTGACAGATTCACCGTCCCGAATCAGCATTCCTTCTACTGATCTGTCGACAATATTAATTTCTTCCACGTTCCCATTGATCAGTTCCTGATAAAGCTCTGAAAACGGTATTTCAACGGATTCCTGCGGTGGTTGCACAAATTGCTGTACCAGTATCAACAACACAATAAAAATAATGATATAGAAACTGGCACCGCGGAACATTTTCCTCAACCTGTCTTCCTCCTCCCAACAAAAGTCATTTTCACATTACATAATTGTACCACACAACAAGTTGATAGACAACCTGTAAAAAACCTGTCCACAACCTTATTGAACCTTATCAGACCGGAACTGTATTTTCAAGACTTTTTTTGTTTTCTGCGTTATTTTCACCAGTTCGCTGATACGATGACCTACCACCCACAAAATTTCATTCTCAGAAGCAATCAATGGAATCATATTTCTTTTTTCAACTGGTATCTTCTGATCTATAAAAAAATCCTTCACCTTCTTTGATCCATTTGTTCCTAGTGGCTTCAGTCGATCTCCTTCCCGCCGGTTTCTTACAACGATATGCTCCGGCAGCTGATCAAAATCAAAATACTGGCAATAGGGATCCTTGCCCCTGTTTTTCATTTTTTCAATGTTAACAACCTCACAGCGAAAATATCCATTTCGTTGTACCAACCTGGTTATCCCAGGTATTTTCAAAGGAATAGCTTCTTTCATTGTTTCTTCTGAATAGCTTTTTTCAATATCTTCTTTTTTCCCAATCTTTATTTCATCTGTCTTGAACAATACCTTTATTTCCCCCGGAAGCTGTACTTCCTTTTCTGTTTTTTTCTGATCCAATAGGCTTAGTATATGATGTACCTGATCAAAGCTGATGGTCTGTTCCCTTGTATTAAAAAACATATAAGCCTTACGAATAACTCTAGAAACAATCGATGGATGGTATTGAAGTAATTTTGAAGGACTTATACTGATCACCTTATCTGTTTTGTAACAAAGCACTTCCGAATAAGCCTCTTCCACTTTTTCTTCGATATACTGTCTGTCTTGCTCTAATAAAACGGATGTTTTGCCAATAGATTCAATAACGTTAGGCTGATATTTTTTAATTTTAGGAATCAGTTCCAGTCTGATCTTATTTCGAAAATACTCCGTCTCCTGGTTAGATTGGTCTATTTGATAAGGCAGGTCCCAATAACGACAGTACTCTTCTATTTGTTCGCGTCGGCAATGAAGAAGTGGACGCATAATCTTATCACGAACCATCGGCATTCCACTTAGCCCCTCAAGACCTGCTCCACGGATCAGGTTCATTAGGATGGTTTCTGCCTGATCATTCTGATGATGAGCCAGCGCAATTTTGTTCGCACCAATTTTTTCAGCCACTTCTTCAAAAAACTGATATCGACTAATTCGTCCCGCTGTTTCTAAAGAAATTCCTTCCTCTTTTGCAGATTTGGCAATATCTACGCTTTTCACCACGCAGGTTATCTGATGTCGCCGAGCAAAGTTCATGGCAAAGGTGGCGTCTTCATTGGAATCCATTCCCCTTAGATTATGATTGAGATGAGCAGCAACAATCTGAAGTCGATACGTATCGGCCAATTGAAACAATGCATGTAGTAAGCATACCGAGTCCGCGCCTCCTGAAAATCCAACAACTATATGATCATTCACATTAAGTTGCTTTGACTCAATTACTTTTTTGATTATAACAGAGTCTTTCATCTTTAACCTCCGTTCTTTCAATGCATCCCACCTTATTGTAACATAATTTCAACAGAAAAAAAGCCCGTTTTGCATCTTCATCCTGAGATACAAAACGAGCTTATAGATCGGAAAGGTTTTTTAGACTAAGTTCCTCTCCACTAATTCATGAATCACAAAAGCACCTACATCTTCCGCATAAGTGTTGGTTCCAAATCCTGCATCATATCCTAGTTCTTTAGCCAGTTCATGAGATATCCGCGGACCACCACAAACAACAATCAGCTTATCTCTTAAGTTTTCTGCTTCTAACAACTCGATAAGTTCTGTCAAATTTTTGATATGAACATCTTTTTGTGTCACCACTTGCGACACAAGCAATGCATCTGCTTTCATTTCAATTGCTTTTGATATTAATTCTTCATTTTCTACCTGGCTCCCAAGGTTGTGTGCTTCAATTCCTTTGTATCGCTCCAGGCCATAATGCCCATGGTAGCCTTTCATATTCATAATGGCATCAATTCCCACCGTATGAGCATCAGATCCGGTACAAGCACCCAGAATAACCACATCTCTTTTAATCTTTTTCTCAATAAACTCTTCCACTTCTTCCTTTGTCATTCGATCAACATCAACTTTCGGAACATTGATTGCGTTATAATTGATCGTGTGACTGCTTTTTGCATAAACAATAAAGTAGGTATACCCAATCCCTAAATCCATGGCATTAACAACATTCGGTTCTTCCAGTCCCATTTTAAGCATCAGCCGCCTTGCTGCTTCCTTTGCTTCTTCACCATAAGGTACCGGTAAAGTGAAACTTAATTGAATCATCCCGTCATTCAGTGTATCCCCGTAAGGTTTTACATTCGAAAGGTCTACTTTTTCAATAGCCATTACCGGTCACCTCCTAGCATAAGGGATATAAATGGATTAAGGTATCCTTCAGATTTTTCAAACACACCGTCAAGGCCTTTACCACCCGTCCTTGATCTTTTAACGCCTCCAAATTTACCTTCTTCAATGGTTTTCAAAATACCATCTTCTTCTACCTGATCCAAGAGCTGCACTGCATCTCCCAGAACTTTCTGAGCTCTCTTTTGAATAATGCCGTCTCTTTTGAACTCTATCTCATCCCCTATATCTTTACAATTATTAAATACATATTTTGCATTTTCAATAGACAAGGCACGATCATGAAGATGCGGGGTGTGATTAGCTTCTGTCAGCATTCCAAGAAGTTGTATCCCTTGTTGTGTCCAAATGGCCGCCAAATTAAACATAGCATCTTGAATGTGACCCTTAAAGATGTTACCGGTCATAAACTTCGTTGGAGGCATGTATTTCAATGGTGCCTTTGGAAAAATTTCTCTGGCCATTTGAGCCTGGGCCAACTCCAGTAAAAATCCATTGGTAAGCTCCGGATCCATTTCAAAAGCATGTCCAAGAGCCATCTGTTCTTCCGGCAATCCAGCTTTTAGCGCAAATTGTTCGTTAATAAATTGTGATGCCACCACTGTATGGGCTTCTTCCACCGCATCTGCTGTTGTCAGATAGTTGTCTTCTCCCGTGTTGATAATAATTCCTGCAAATCCGTTGATCACCCTGGAAAAATATTGATCCACAAAGGTTCTTTGCATATTAATATCTCTGAACAAAATTCCGTAAAGGGCATCATTCAGCATAACATCCAGCCTTTCCAGCGCTCCCATCGCCGCAATTTCAGGCATACAAAGACCACTACAGTAATTACACAGACGTATATACCTTCCTACCTTTTCTCCCACTTCATCCAAGGCTTTTCGCATGATTCTAAAGTTTTCTTGAGTTGCATAAGTTCCACCAAAACCTTCTGTTGTTGGTCCATAAGGGACATAATCCAGCAAACTCTGAGCAGTACTTCTGATCACCGCAATAATATCGGCCCCTTGCCTTACGGCTGCCTGTGCTTGGATAACATCTTCATAAATATTCCCGGAAGCAACAATAAGGTATAGTAACGGTTTTTTTCCTTCACCCACGGTTTCAATCATGGTTTCTCTCTGCTTTCGATTATGCTTTATTCTTTCGACGGTTTCTTCTGCTTTGCTCGTTACGGCCCGAATTACTTCCTGACGATTTTGAGCAGGAATCTCTGTTAAGGAAAACGCTTCACGACTAACGGCTTCTGCAATTTCCTGAGGCTCTTTTCCTGTATATACCATGGCATTTCCTATCCAGTAGGCAATCCCTTCATTGAGTCCTCCATGTTCCCGCACATGATTTACGACAATATTAGGTAATGGCCGATCAACTTCGTCAATTCCGTCAATTCCTAACAAGCGAGCAATCGTTCTTTCAACACTAACAGTGGTATGCTCATCGATATATGGCTGAATTTCATCGGCTACTGCTTTAGAGGCTCTTCTCGCTTCATCAATCATTTTTTGATCTAAGTTAAGCTTACTGTTCATCCTCATTCCTCCCTCATTCTTCTTTTTCTTTCAAATATGTTTGTGCATTTTTTATGATTGACTCAGGAAGTCCCATAATTTCCGCTACACATATGGCATCTCTTGGAACTGGATCTTTGCTTTCTTTCGGTCGAAGTCGATAGTCCATATATTTCTCAAAAATTCCTGCTACCGATCCTGCCTCTCTCAATTCTTCTTTTAGACTTTCCATGTTTTCTTCACGTAATCCTACTACCTGTAGATGGCGCACCTCCGGGATTTCTCCTATTCCATCATAGTGAGTTGTTAGAATAGAAATAGCCGATCGCTGGCTTAAATTCTCTACAATGGCTTTAGATATCCCATATCCTTCTTTCGGATTTGTTCCGCTTGCCAATTCATCCAACAAAATAAGGCCTTGTTTATCAGCAACTTTCAACGCTTTTTTTAATCCTTCCAGTTCTGCTCCGAAAGTGGATAATCCTTTTTCCTGAGATTGCTGATCCCCTGTTGAAAAGTAGATATACTGCATAGGCATAAAAGAAAAAGAATCCGCCGGCACCCAAAAACCCATTTGCGCCAATGCCAGTAGCAAAGCTGTCATCTTTAGTGACATGGTTTTTCCGCCCATATTAGCACCGGTTATGAGGGTGACGCCTTTTTCTGCCGAAAGGTCTACCGGAACACAGGCCAACTTTTCTTTCTTTAAGCGTTCTTCTAGACCTGTATGCCTTCCATTACAAATGCTTATTTCTGCTTTCTCAGATAATTTTGGTTTGCAACATCGAAAGGTGATTGCCATCGCAACTTTCCCTAGCAATAAATCCAGATGGGCTATCCTATACGTATTTTCCAATAGTTCTTTGCTTTTATCTCCAATGCAACGACTAAGCCATTGACGAATTTTTTGTTCCATCACTTCTTCTTCTCTCCGAATATCTTCCAGAACATCCTCTGCTTCTTGTCTCAAGGGACGGTATATCCAATGGCTTTTGGTTTCATTGGCCAAGACATAAGTATTCAAAGCCTCCAGCTTATCCCGGTAGGCAGCATTTTCTTTGGGGATATGAACTTCTTTATTCCAAAGAACTTTTAACCCCGTTATTTTTTCTATCTGTTTTTCTCGATTCTTTTCTTCTTTTATCATTGTTTCCTGCAGTTGTAATTTCCGGACTCTTAATGATTTCAACTTAGCGTCATAGGCATCGTAAATGTAAAAGGTTTCTATCCCAGTTTTTTCCGGATCCAGAAGTTCCGTTAACCATTGTACCGAATGAAGTCTAACGGATGGAAAAAGGATTCGTTTATGTTTCTCCAAGTGGCAGGACAGTTTTTCAATTGCCATCCCTTGCTTCTTTATTTCAAAGAATTCCACATCAGAAAGCACTTGTTGTTTTCCAGTATTTTCAATGGATTTACGAATGTTTTTTTGTCCATGCAAAAGTCTTCGCAATTCTTTCAATAGTCCTGGATGTTCCTCTTTTGCTTGGATCATTTCCTGAATCTCTGCATATAACACGTTAAGGTTTTCTTTGTCTTCCAGAGGATAAGGATCCAAATTTTCTTTCATGATGCGTCCGTATTCCGTTTCTACGGGTACCTTTGCCATAAAATCTTTTAGTCCGATTTGATCCGGAGTATCCAAATTTATAAAATAGTTCAATTCAGCCCTCCTTCCTTAAGCACATCAATGACAGGAGTTAGCCCGAGTGCCTGTTGCATCTCTGTATGAAACTTTTGTTTATCA
Organism: Tindallia californiensis; assembly: GCF_900107405.1. NCBI lineage: Bacteria > Bacillati > Bacillota > Clostridia > Peptostreptococcales > Tindalliaceae > Tindallia > Tindallia californiensis. Next base: position 29,695 of record NZ_FNPV01000003.1, read on the forward strand.
AATACATAGCCTTCCGGAGAAACCGGGTTTATGGTTACTGCCAGAAGATTGATCGGGTTTACTACTTTAAGGCTTACGCCCATATGCTTCCATAGTTTCCACTCTTTTTCTGTTATAAACACTTTTGTTGCATCTGCCATAAGGATCGTCACTTCTTTATACAAAGAAGTGACTTGCATCAGTTCCTGGACCGCTTTCCCGGTTAAACTTCCTTTCACCAGTAACCATCGGTCGCCTTCCTCTAGTGCATTCCCAAGTTTTCGACCACTATTGATGGCTGATTGTATCGGCAGTATCTTCATAGAACCTTTCCGGTCAATCACTGCAACACTGCCCTTCTTCACAAACGTATTCCACGCTTTAATGATTTCTTTTTCTTCAACGGCCGGTAATGAATATATATCCACCTGATGTTTTGTCATTTTGATTACCTGCTCCGGATCACGATGCAAGACGGCACCCGTAGCAAGAATACATCCGTCCGATACGGCTGGTGAAGCACTGGCCTTACGATCGATGGCGCCATCGACTAAAATTCGATTAGCGCCATGTTCCTCCATGCTTACCATTACTTTTTTTATTCCCGCATTGGTATCCGGGCCTGCAATTTGAATGAATCCTGCTTGCCTCACCCGCACCATCACCACTTGACCCATCGGGGTGTTTTCACCGGTAGTGTCTAAAATTTCCACCTTCGCTTCACTGTTTCCCAGACAAACCTCTGTGGTGGCCAGTATCGTATTTACCGGAACATAGATGCGCGGCTTTTCTGTTTGTGTCACTAAATCTTCTTCTTCCCCGTCTCTTCCTGTTGATGTGATTCCTATAACCATATTGCTTTCGTTCATTTCTGCTATTAGCCGATTAAGCACCACTGTTTTTCCAGCATTTTTCGACATGCCTATCACCGCAATACGTCGGCAGTCTTTTTCAGAAAGGTAATCTAGTAATCTCATTTTTTGCTTCTTTTGTGACGTTCTAAATCCGCCGGCTCCATGGATATCCCTTCTCCGTTTATCAGTCCTGCAACACCACCAAGATTTTTTCCTTTGCTCTCCTGACAGGTTTTACACTCATCATCGTAAGAATAGTTCGTCGGCTCAGAATAAGCTGAAATAACCCCTTCGTAATTTCTTAGAACAATTTTCCCAGCTCCTTGGGAGATCATATAGCTTGGCATAACAGGTATCTTTCCACCGCCGCCAGGTGCATCTACTACAAAGGTAGGGACCGCATATCCGGATGTGTGACCACGCAGACCTTCAATAATTTCGATGCCTTTTGCTACTGTTGTTCGAAAATGCTCTATTCCTACAGATAGATCACATTGATAAATGTAATAGGGTCGAACCCTTTCCCTTACCAATTCATGAACTAGTTCTTTCATCACAGGAACACAGTCATTAATCCCTCGCAGCAATACGGACTGGTTGCCAAGAGGAATACCGGCATCAGCAAGTTTAGCCAAAGATTTGCGTGCTTCTGGCGTTAATTCTTTGCTGTGATTAAAATGTGTATTTAACCATATGGGATGGTATTTTTTCAACATATTCACCAAAGAATCTGTAATACGTTGGGGCATCACCACTGGCGCACGACTTCCCAGTCGAATGATTTCTACATGAGGAATCTCTCGCAGTTTTTTAATAATCGCCTCAAGTCGTTCATCTGATACTAACAGACAATCTCCCCCGGAGAGAAGCACATCTCTTACCTGGGGCGTTTTTTTAATATATTCTACCGCCGCCTCAATCCGATCCATCGGAAGTCCTGTATCCTGTTGACCGGCAAAACGTCTTCTCGTACAGTGACGACAGTACATAGAACACATATCTGTTATCAACAAAAGAACTCGATCCGGGTAACGATGGGTCAGTCCCTCCACCGGCGAATCAACATCTTCATGTAAGGGATCGTCCATATCCGAACTGCCTTGGTGCAATTCTGACGACTGAGGAACCGCTTGCATTCTCACAGGACAGTTTTCATCATCCGGATCCATTAAAGAAGCATAGTAAGGAGTGATTCCCATTCGCAGTTTTTTTAAGCATTTTTCGATTCCTTCTTCTTCTCCCTCTTTAAGGTTCACTACTTTTTTCAAGTCTTCAACCGTAGTGATGCGATTTTTTACCTGCCATTCCCAACTATTCCACTGATCTTCGCTAACATCTTTCCACAGTTCGATATCGTGATAATCACGCATTTTATTCTCTCCTTTGGGATTTATCAGATTGAAAACCCCGGTAATTTGTGAAAAAATCACCTGGGGTTTTCTGTGCTTTATCTATCAGTACCTATCTATTATGCATAGAGTTCTTCAAACTTTTTACGAAGTGCTTCACTTTCTCTCATGATTTGCAAAGAAATTTCGGCGTGACCTTTTGTATATCCGTTCCCTATCAGCATGGTGGTATCTCTTCCTATTCCTTCCGCACCCAGAGCTGCTTTTGTAAAGCTGGTCGCCATGCTAAAGAAGTAAATTAAACCAGTATCCTTCGCCGCAAGGATGCTTCCCATTTCCGTATTCGGGATATTCACGCAGTTGATCACCACATCGGCCATTTCACCGTTTGTAGCTTCTTTTACAGCTTCCATCAGTTCAACAGCGTTTGTTGAGTTTGCAACAACATATTCATCTGCCAAATCTAAATCACGTATACCATCAATACCTTCTTTGCGACGCCCTACACAAATCACTTTTCCTGTTACGCCGGCACGCTTTTTCGCTTCGTACAAGCAAAGCATTCCAGATTTTCCATATCCACCAATAACAACTACTGTATCTCCTGGCTTCACTAGTTTAGCTGTCTGTGCAGGCGCTCCCGCCACGTCCAAAACAGAAAGTGCTAGGTTCTCGGCAATATCATCAGGCAGTACAGCATAAATACCGCTCTCAAACAAGATGGCTTGGCCTTTGATATCTACTTGGTCAATGTCTTTACGTATTTCATTAATCTCTTCAATTACCAAGGGTGTTAAAGAAAGAGAAACTAAAGTAGCTAACTTATCGCCCACTTTCAAATCTGTTTTTCCTTTTAATCCTTCTCCTATTTTAGCCACTGTCCCAATCAACATTCCGCCTGAACCAGTAACAGGGTTATGATGCTTTCCTCTCTCTGATACAATTCCCGTCATGATTTCTTTAATTTTATCTAAATCGCCACCAGCCTGCTCTTTAATCTGTGTAAAACTGGCAGAGTCAACATTTAACGTCTGAACATCCAGCAAGATTTCGTTATCATAGATTTCCATGCTGTTGTCAATTTTTTGAGCTGGTTGAGGCAATACCCCTTTCGGTTCTATTACCCGATGCGTACCATAAGGACATCCCATTTTTTTCATATTAACATTCCTCCTTTTAAATTTAAGTGCATTAAGCACTGAATAAGCACACAGTCTTCCCTATATGAATTGTTGCAAATATGATGCCAAAACAGCCGGCATTTTTAATAAAATTGATTATCGAAATACTTTCCTCCCTTTCTCCAAACAAAATAATCACTGCAAGCTCTGATAAAACTGAATCGTACTATTTATAACGCAGGATAAAAATAAACTTAGACCACTGTCATTTTTTGAATTAATTTTATTTTTCTTTTTTTTACAACCATAAAGCACCTTTTATTCTTTAATAACATCAAAAAACCGCCTGTTTTTCGGCGGCCTTGGTGTTATTCAATTACTTTTCTTTTTCTAGCTCAATCCCCAGCTTGCTTAATCGATATTGGAGTGTCTGTCGAGGTACAGAAAGCCTTTCCGCCGTTTTCGTGATATTGCCTTTTTCATCCTTGAACACACTGGCGATTACTTGCTTTTCTACGCTATTCATCAATTCCCGGAGAGAAGTATGCGCCCCCAACACCATTTTTGCTCCCAAGTCCTTTTCTTCTCGTTTTCCTCTTTGCAGATAATAGGGCAAATCTTCCATTTTAATCCATTGGCCTTCCATCACATTCATCATACCTTCAATGATATTTTCCAACTCTCTCACGTTCCCGGGCCAAGAGTGATTTTTAAGTTTTCGTAAAGCCTCTGGTGTCACACCGACAATATTTTTGTTTAGCTTGCAATTAAACCGGTTAATAAAATGCGTCAATAATACAGAAAAATCTTTTTCTCTTTCCATCAAATCAGGTAAGCGCAAAGATACCACATTGAGCCGATAAAACAAATCTTCTCTTAGCTTTTTCTCGTGGACAGCTTGGAAAGGGTCCATATTCATTGCCGCTATAATGCGCACATTGACTTCCCGGGTTTTAATATCCCCTACTCGTCTGATGGATTTTTCTTCTAATACACGAAGTAATTTTGCCTGAAGCTCCATAGGCATTGAGTTTATTTCATCTAAAAACAAAGTCCCTTCATTAGCCAATTCAAACAGACCTGGTCGATGATCAGCCCCAGTGAAGCTTCCTTTAACCGTTCCAAATAGAATGCTTTCCAGTAAAGCTACAGGGATCGCTGCACAATTTTGTGCAATAAATGGCTTTTTCCGTCTTTCACTGGCATTGTGGATGGCCTGAACAATCAACTCTTTTCCTGTCCCTGTATTTCCGTATACAATCACCGAAGAATGAGTGGCAGCAGCTTTCATTGATTGATGCTTCAGCTTGATAATCTCCGGACTTTCTCCAATAATATCATCAAAAGTATATCTAGCTGTTCCTTTTACAGCTTTTGACACAGAAGGTTTCTGTGCATATATTTTTTCCTGCAGATCTACTAAACGTTCTGAAAGTTCTCTGACCTGGGTAATGTTTCTGGATAGCTCTAAAGCTCCTACTAATTGTCCATTTTTATGAAGTGGAATCGTACTGTTTACAGTCGTTATCTTACTTCCTTTGTAATTCAAAAAATCTTGTTGGTAGTGATAAATTGCTTTTCCTGTCTTCAAGGATTCTATTAATGTACTGGTCTCTTTCGTTAAGGAAGGGTATATTTCAAGAATATGTTTCCCAACCACTTCTTCTTTTTTCAGACTGTCCAATTCTGCCGCCGCTTCATTGCAATAGACAATGATCCCTTCCAGATTTACCACCTGAATCCCTTCATCCAAAATATCTAAAACAGCTTCCATATCCTCTTTGCTCAACAAACTATCCAAGTAATCACCGCCCGTTTTTCGGCTTTGCCGCTCTTTTTTCGGCTTTAATTCTTTTTGCTTTCTTTCCCTTTTCTAATCTTCCTGCTTTTTAGGTGGTCTTGGACCCTGATATTGATAATACTGGCACATGATTCTGCCATTATATAGCTTTCTTCTTCTATCTGCTTCCTTTCCAAAATCTTCCTCTAAATCTGGATACGCTGTAAGGATATACTTAGACCACGTTTCCAAAGGTTTTAACACTTCACCAAATTCTCTGTAAAGCTGTCTGATTGCTTCTTCTTCACCCATTCGCTCACCATAAGGAGGGTTGGTAATCATGCATCCATAATAGTAGCGTGAGCGCAATTCTCTAAAATCTCTTTTTTCGAAATGAATTTCATCCTCTAGAAAAGCTTCCTGTGCATAGTATCGGGCTGAACTTAATGCTCTCTCATCCGTGTCAAATCCCTGTATTTGAATTGACTGGTCGAAATTAGCGACATCGTGAGTTTCTTTTCGGGCTTGTCGCCATTCTTCCGCTGGTATCCACGGCCAGGATTCTGAAATAAAATCCCGATTCATTCCCGGCGCCAAATTTTTTCCTATGAGTGCCGCTTCAATCGGAATGGTTCCTGAACCACAAAAGGGATCAATCAACACTCTTTCCGGCTTCCAAAAGCTAAGCTGAATCAAAGCCGATGCAAGTGTTTCTTTTAATGGAGCTTGATGTGTACTTCTTCTATACCCTCTTTTATGAAGGCCTTCCCCACTTGTATCAATCGTTAACGTAACTTTATCTTTTAAGAGAGCCACTTCTATTCGATACTCGCTTTCTTTTTCTTCAAACCATTCTTTGCGGTATTTCTTTTTCATGCTTTCAACGACCGCTTTTTTCACAATCGCCTGACAGTCAGGAACACTGCCTAACTGAGATTTAATCGATTTTCCGATAACAGGAAACTTTCCATTTTCCGGAATCCATTGACTCCAATCCAAAGCTTTGGTTTTTTCAAAAAGTTCATCGAAGGTTTTTGCCTGAAACTCACCGACTTTCAACAAAACTCTCTCTGCGGTTCTTAACCAAAGGTTGCTTCTACAGAGTGCTTCTATCGGTCCTGTAAAAGTAACACGTCCGTTCTCTGTTTCTACTACTTCATACCCCAGGCTTTTTATTTCTCTTGATACAATAGCTTCCAAACCAAAAGCAGCCGTTGCCATTAAGGTTATTTTAGATCTTTCATCACTATTCTTTTTCACTTTATTGATGTCCTTCCTCAGGTACAATACAGATAAACTCAAAGGGTTCACTGCCATCATTTCTGAATTGATGTTTTTTATTAGCTGGTACATAGGCATAAGAACCAGCGCTGACAGGATGTTCTTTCCCATCCATGAACAAAGTTCCTTTCCCTTTAACCATATAATTAATATGCGGCCATGGATGTTCATGTCTTGGTGTAAATCCACCCGGCCTCAGTTCCATTAATCTCATTACGTGACCTTCCCAACCTTCATTAGGCGATATAAGCACTTTCGTCGATGCCTGACTGGCATCCGGATGATTTACCTTTTTCTTTTCTGTTTCTTGAACATGAGAAATAATCATATCCTTCCTCCTTTATCATGTTTTAAAGAACCCTATTTATTTTATTATAGCAAATAACCAGCTATTCTGCCAATCCACAGCCCGATTCTACAGTTGTGGAAAATAGAGTCTTTTTGCACATAAAAAAACCCCTATGGAAAGGGGTCAGTTACTTCGAGTTTCCTCGATTGGGACTTCTGTCACTTCTCTTCGTGACAGCACTTTAATCTTTTCTGGAGTTAAGATCGTTCCTTTTTTCATGAGCAAGAGCCCGGAATCATTGTATAAATCTTCCGAAAGCACCATTCCCACTTCACAATCTTCCAGCAAAACTTTTGATTTAATCATGATGACCATCTCCTTTTGCCTCCAGTGAACCAGAAAATCACAAAATAAAGACCCGTCCAAAACGAGTCGCCAATAAAAAACATACGGGCAACCCGACCATCCTATCAGATTTACCTGACGTAGATTCGTGGCTTTGCGTCACCGACTTTCGAACGGCTTTGCCTTTTTCATCTTACTTGCATCTTATCATAGATCGATGCTTTTGACAATGATTTCTGATTTTTTCGTCATTACACTTCGCTTACATTTCTTCTTTCTGATATCGAATATCCCCATTTACCATAGTCATGGTAACGCAGCCTCTAAGGAGCATCCCATGATAAGGGGTATTTCTTGCTTTAGAAAAAAAGGTTTCCCGGTCTACTGTCCACCACTTCTCCATGTCCACTAAGACCAAATCAGCATCCTTGCCATCGGCTAAGCTTCCCTTATTATTTAGCCCCAGTAATTTTGCCGGTTCTGTACTCATTAGCCGAATTAACTGATGCAGCTTCAGAATTTCTTTATCTACCAGATAGGTTGCCCCCACCGCAAAGGCTGTCTCTAACCCAATAATTCCATTAGCCGATGTGATTAAATCTTCTATTTTGTCCGTCAGCAAATGAGGAGCATGATCCGTCGCAATCGCATCAACGATACCCTCTCTTAACCCTTCCTGTATCGAGATTACATCTTTTTCTGTGCGCAAAGGCGGACTCATTTTTGCCATAGATCCTTTTGTCAACACAGCTTCTTCTGTTAAAGAAAAATGATGTGGCGCTGCTTCACAGGTCACCTTAACTCCTTTTTCCTTTGCCGCTCGTATGAGTTCCACGCTTTCCCTCAAACTGACATGTTGAATATGCAAAGGTACATCAAGCTTTTCAGCCAAGTAAAGATCCCGGTGGATCATTATCGCCTCTGCCATTGCCGGCACTCCTTGAAGTTTTAGTTTCCGAGAAATCTCTCCTTGGTTAATGCTTCTGTCAAACATCATGCTTTCGTCTTCACAATGCAGTCCTACCATCAGCCCTTCCCGGGAAGCCTCCTCCAAAGTCTTCATTAATATAGCGGCATTTGTGACTGGTCTCCCATCATCAGTGACACCGACAAATCGAGGATGACGATATAAGCTACACGCTGTCTTTTCCATACCTTCAAGGCCTTTTGTAATACTACCCATTAGCAATACGTTGCAGGGAAGGGTTTCGGTTCTTTGCAATAAATCTTTCACAGTTGTCTCTGTATCTGGAACCGGTTGAGTATTAGGCATGCATACTACAGTAGTATATCCGCCTGCTAAAGCTGCACGACAACCTGTTTCAAAGGTTTCTTTTTCTTCGCCCCCCGGCTCTCGAAAATGTACATGCATATCAATAAAACCAGGAAACAACCATTGCTGCTTTCCTTCATAAATATGGGCACCTTCCCATTCCTGCTGGTCAGTAAAGCCTAAAATCTTCCCTTCAAAGATTTTCACATTACCTTTCTGAACATTGCCATTTTCAGGGGAAAAGTATTTGATATTTTTTATTAATGTTTTCACCGTCATTCTCCTTTTTATTCTTTTCATTATCATTCTTCTTGATGCTCCGACTCCACTTGGTTATCGGCTTCACCCTCACTTCTATCCGTCTCCTCCTCACTTCTATCCGTTTCCTCCGGAGGGGGTGGTGGGGGTGGCGCTCGATGAACACGGCAGTATTGATCTGGTTCTGTTCCCAGTATAAAAACTTCCTGGCGAGTACCAGAACAATGTCTATTTGCCAAAAGACCTGTCGTTGTACAAATGTTTTTTGTCACGATATCCTGCGGTACGGCATAAGCTTTAGGCTCCCTTTCTTCGTGAATCTTCATCATCATTTGTTGCCATAACGTGGCCGCCATCCCACTACCGTCAGAAAGCGACTCCGGCCGGTCATTTCCAACCCATAAACCAGCTGAGTAATATGGCGTATACCCTACAAACCAAGCGTCTTTTTTATCTGAAGTGGTTCCTGTTTTTCCCGCCACTGGAATCAATTCGTTTCGTGGATCTAGTTTTGCACGCGAACCGGTGCCATAGGTAATGCTATGTACCAGCATATCCGTCATAATATAAGCTGTCTGTGCCGTTATCACCCTTTCTCTATGTGGATTTCTTTCAACCAGCACAGTTCCTTTCCGATCGGTAATATGAGTAAAGGTGTAGGGCTCTGTATAGATCCCTTCATTTGCCAGCACACTAAAAGCAGCCGTCATTTCCAGTGGCGAAACACCGTGTGTCATCCCGCCTAAGGCCGTTGAAAAAGTTTCATCATGATAAACCGCTCCGTCAGAACCAGTAAATGGCTTGTCTCTTCTGACCAAAGTAGAAATTCCCAGTCTTTCAAGATAATGAAACATGATGTCATAGGCACCTTGCCGGCTCCCCCCTGTTTCGTGCAAGAGTTTCACCGTCGCTACATTACTTGACCACTGAAGAGCCTCCCTTACGGTGATATTACCAAAATACCCCTGCCGATACCAGTTTCTTGGCCAAGGTCTGTTAGGATTTTCCGGATCTAAGTAAACCGGTGCGTCATGAATCATCGATGCGGCTGTTTTTCCACGATCAATGGCCGGTGTGTAAACAGCCAGCGGTTTTATAGCCGAACCCGGCTGTCTTGGGACTAATCCACGATTTAGGACATTTCTTCCTGTTGTCATCCGTCCCCCTGAAATACCTCGAATCGCTCCGCTTTTCTGTTCGATCACTACAAAAGCACTTTGCGGCTGAATATTGCCATGACTATCTCTTAATAGGTTCCCCTCTGCATCTCGCATGGTTTCCGGGAAGGCTTCAGGATTATCAAAGGTTTCCTCTATCACTTGTTGAATACCCATATCCAGCGTACTATAAATATGAAGACCACCTGCATACAAAAAATGTCTGGCTTCTTCCAAGCTGTATCCCCAATTCTGCAACGAGTTCAATACGTCTTGCTTCACCAGATCTGCAAAATAAGAGCTGATTTCTTCTTGCTGTTGCAAGTTTCCGGGGTTCACTATTTCCCACAAATCTTTTTCTATCGCTTGATGATATTCTTCCTTAGTAATCCAGCCAATTTCACGCATCTTAGCAAGGACTAACCGCTGTCTGTTTAAGGCTTCTGGTTGCAGCACCATTACATAATCTTCTTCAATTTCCTGAAAAACAGTTCTATCTTCTCTTACAGTATCCTTTCGAATGGTTCGCAGCGGTGCATATCGCGATGGATTTCTGGGAATACCGGCTAATAATGCGGCTTCTCCAAGAGTCAATTCTTGAATATCTTTTGAAAAATAGACCTGAGAAGCGGCCTGAACCCCGTAAGCTCCAGCACCTAAATAAATGGTATTGAGATAAGCTTCCAGTATTTTTTCTTTTGAAAGCTTTTGATCCAGCTGAATTCCATAGTACATGTCCTGAATTTTTCTAGTATAGGTTTGCTCATGGCTCAAAAATAAATTTTTTGCTAATTGTTGGTTGATGGTGCTGGCACCTTGCCGACTACCTGTCTGATAGTTGGTCCATCCAGCTCCCAGAATTCTCCTGATATCAATCCCCGGGTGATTCCAAAAACGTTCATCTTCAATGGCAATAAAAGCATTTTGAACAAGGTCAGGTATCTCTTGATACTCAATGATTTCCCGGTACATGGGTGTCGCAATTTTTTCCAAAAGTTCCCATTGGTCCCCATTTTTATAATAAATAAAGGAGCTCTCATCCAATAAATGATATAAGTTTTCTGTTTCAATCGGCTCTAAATCAGATACAATGCTATGTACAATGGCAATAGTGGTGCCAGTTACTGCCCCAAAAAGAACGAGCATTCCTAGCACCACTGTTAAAAAGAGGCGACGAAAAAAGCGAATCCATTTTCGCCTTTTATTCATATTTTTTTCCGTTCGAGGCATTTTGCTTTTCATATCAGAACCTCACCAGTTTCTATCTACTAGTTACTGATACTATTGTAAAAGATAAATCACTATGTTGCAATCATCAGTTCTTTAATCAAGCTAATCCCTTTATCATTACTCTAGTCCTGTAGTAGGTTTTCAAGCATTTCTTTCGCTACCTTAGGGTTTGCCTGTCCTTTTGTTGCCTTCATTACCTGCCCCATTAAATAGCCGACAGCCTGTTTCTTGCCATTTTTGAAGTCTTGAACAGACTCCGGATTTTCTTTAAGCACTTTTTCAGTTATTGTTTGAAGCTCTTCTATGTTGCTGATTTGTTTCAACCCTTTTTCTTCAATAATGAGGTGAGCTTCTTTTCCTGTTTCAACCATCTCATCAAAAACGTCTCTTCCAGCCGTGCTACTAATACTTCCCTTTTGAATGATCTGAATTAACTCTGCCAAATCTCCAGGTTTTAAGGGCTGATTTTCGGCTGACAATTCTTTCTCTTTCAGCATACGAAGAAGATCTCCAAGAACCCAGTTAGCCGCTACTTTAGGATCAGCACCTGCTTTCACCACTTCTTCATAAAATTCGCTTAATGCTTTTTCGCTTACCAAAATGTTAACTTCTTTTTCTGTTAATCCATAGGATTTGGTAAATCTTTCTGCCTTTTCAGCCGGTAATTCCGGTAATTGTTTTTCAATGCCTCTTATTAGATTTTCTTCAATAAAAATAGGCTTTACATCCGGTTCCGGAAAATATCGATAATCATGAGCATCTTCTTTGGTTCGCATAGAAATAGTTCTACCTTTTGCCGCATCCCATCTTCGGGTTTCTTGAACAATTTTATGCCCTTCGTTGAAGCTATATAATTCCAATTGTCTTTTTTCTTCTTTTTCTAAGGCTTTTTGCAGCTCTTTGAATGAGTTGATGTTTTTCAGCTCCACCTTAGGGTTAAAATGTTCCTGCCCATATGGTCTGACTGAAATATTGCCATCGCAACGTAGAGAACCTTGTTCCATTCGACAATCAGAAACACCTGCGTATTGTAAGATAGAACGAACCGCCTTCAGGTAAGAAACCGCCTCTTCTGGGGAACGCATGTCTGCTTCCGAAACAATTTCTATCAAAGGAACGCCTACCCGATTATAATCAATATATGACACTGGTTCATCTTCATCATGTAGCAATTTCCCAGCATCTTCCTCTATATGAATATGGTGAATGCTAACTTTTTTCTTTCCTTTTTTTCCTTCTATATCTACAAACCCACCTGTGCATATGGGCATGTCATGTTGGGAAATTTGGTAGGCTTTAGGCGAATCAGGATAAAAGTAATTTTTCCGATCCATTTTGTTGACGGTTTCAATTTTACAGCCCAACGCTAATCCAGCTTTGACTGCCATTGCTACCACTGCCTCATTTAAGACAGGCAAAGCGCCTGGCAGGCCCAAACAAACAGGACATGTGTTTTGATTAGGAGGAGATCCAAAAGTAGTGGGGCAATGGCAAAAAATCTTTGTTTTTGTATCTAATTCCACATGAATCTCCAGCCCTATGATCGTTTCCCAGTTCATTTTAATCCTCCTTTCACCATATTACTTTTTAAGTCTAACTGTAAACTTTTTTCAAGTTGATAGGCTATTTGAAACAATCTTTTTTCTTCAAAATGATTTCCTATCAGTTGCATGCCTACAGGCAAACCCGCTTCTGTAAACCCACCTGGTAATGAAATAGCCGGCAACCCAGACATGTTTACATCCACTGTATAAACATCTCCCAAATACATGGCTAAAGGATCATCCATTTTTTCGCCTTGTCTAAAAGGCAAATAAGGAGATACCGGACCTAGCACAGCATCATATTTTTCAAATATTCGGGAATACTGTTCTCTTATTTTGCACCTAATTTTTTGTGCCTTCTGGTAATAAGCATCATAATATCCCGAAGAAAGCGCATAAGTTCCAAGCATAATCCTTCTTTTCACCTCTTGCCCAAACCCTTCTGACCGACTATAGACCATTAAATCTTCAATATTTTCCATTCTATCTGTTCGGTGACCATATCGAATACCGTCAAATCTTGCTAAATTTGAACTAGCTTCTGCAGAAGAAATCATATAGTAGGCAGATAGTCCTACGGATGAGTGTGGCAAGGAAACTTTTTCCACAACAGCACCCAGAGAAGTAAGTTCTCTAACGGTATTTTCTAACACCTTATTGATCTCCTTATCTAATCCTTCTTGCTGGTACTCAACAGGCAGTGCAACCTTAACTCCTTTTAAAGACTGATGTAAGCCTTCTGTATAAGATCCAGCAAGATCGATTTTACGACTGGTAGAATCCTTCTGGTCAAAACCAGCAATAACATCTAGGGCTATCGCACAATCTTCAACGTTTTTTGTCATAGGACCAATCTGATCAAGGGAAGAGGCAAAAGCAATGAGTCCGTATCGAGATACCAGCCCGTAACTTGGCTTTATCCCCACTACTCCACAAAAGGCAGCGGGTTGACGAATCGATCCTCCCGTATCAGATCCTAAGGCCAGAGGTACTGTTTCAGCCGCAACGGCGGCGGCCGATCCACCCGAAGACCCACCCGGAACCCGATCCAAATCCCATGGATTCCGAGTTGTTTGAAAAACAGAGCTTTCAGTAGAGGATCCCATTGCAAACTCATCTAAATTTGTCTTACCAATCATAATACCGTCTGCCTCATAAATCTTTTGAACCACCGTTGCGTTATAAGGCGGAATAAAGTTTTCCAACATTTTAGAGGCACAGGTAGTTGGAATTCCTTCTGTACAAATATTGTCTTTCACAGCCAAAGGCACTCCAGCCAGTGCACCGGTTTTTTCACCACGAGCTCTTTTCTCGTCGATTTTTATAGCCTGCTCCATAGCTGTTTCTTTCTGTAAGCAAAGATACGCTTTCACTTGATCCTCTGTTTTTTCTATTCTCTTAAATGTTTCTTCTACCAACTCTTTTGCCGATGCTTCTCCTTTTATCCATAAATCACGTTGATTTTTTAAGCTTTGCATGTCGATTGTCATAGTAACCTCCTTTGACTTAATCCAAAATCTTAGGCACCCGAATAAGTCCATCTTTCAGATCTTTTGTGTTTTGGTACAATTTTTTCTGATCCTCAAATAAGCTTGGTTCATCTTTTCTTAATATGGTTGATGGTTGATGCTGAAAAATATCTTCCTTCGTATCTTCTACAGTAAAATTCGCAATCACTTCAAAGTGTTCCAAAATATTATCAAATTCACGACTATACTGTTCCACTTCCTCTTCACTTAAATCCAATTTTGCCAATTTAGCAATATAAGCCACTTCTTCCGGTTTCATCTTCATTCTTTCGCCTCCTTAAGGTGTGATTCTTTTCATATCTCTTGGCAATAAAGTTGCTTCCCGTATATTTTCCAGTTGGCAGAATTTCATGGTCAAACGCTCTAGTCCTATTGCAAATCCTCCGTGAGGTGGCATTCCATATCGAAAGGTTTCCAGGTAAAAATCAAAATCTTCCGGCTTTAATCCAAAGGTCAGCATATTTTCTTTAAGCTGATCATAGTTATGAATTCGTTGCCCACCCGTGGTAATTTCCAATCCTTTGAAAATAAGGTCAAAACTTCTGGTCAGAGAAGGTTCTTCTTCAAACGGCATGGTGTAAACCGGCCTTTTGCTTACCGGATACCGAGTCAAGAAAACAAATTCACTGTTATATTTTTCTTTAACATAGGCTGAAAAGAGCACTTCTCCTTCTGCATCTAAGTTGCCTGCTGGCGATTTTTTGTCGTACTCTCTCAGCAATATTTCTCTTGCTTCTTCCAGCTCTATACGAGGTATTTTTTGAATCTCCGGTAATGATACCCCAAGAAGCTCCAGTTCTTTTTTACACTTTTGGTTCAAATGCTGAATCATATGCTTTAGTAAACTCTCTTCCAAGTCCATAATATCGTTCTCATCTTCGATAAACCCTAGTTCTACATCCAGGCTAACATATTCATTCAAATGCCGCCATGTATTATGAAGCTCTGAACGGTAGGCATGACCTATTTCAAAAACCTTTTCAAATCCAGCACCTACCATCATTTGCTTGTAGAACTGAGGGCTCTGTGCTAAAAATGCCCGTGAATCAAAGTATTTCACTGTAAACATTTCTGATCCACCTTCGGTGCCTGAAGAAATAATTTTTGGAGTGTGTATTTCTGAAAACATCTCGCCCCTTAAATACTCTCGAAAAGCCGTTACAATTTCTTCCTGAATGATAAATGGTGCCCGAATTTGGGGATTTCTCAAACTGATCGTTCGGTGGTTCAGTTGTGTTTCCAAATGAGTTTTTTCATTCCGGTTTACAGAAAACGGCAATTTGTCATAATGTGCCTCACCCACTACTTTATGCTGTTCTACATTAATTTCCAGTCCGTTCACCGCTTTTGTGTTTTCCGAGACAGTCCCTTTCACTTCCAAAGCCATCTCAAGCCTTAGTCCCTCTTTTTGTTTTTCATCTAATACCAATTGTACCAGGCCAGTTTTGTCCCGTAATGTGACAAAGGCAATTCGTCCCAAATCATGAATTTTGTGAACCCACCCCTTCACTTCTACCTCTTTTCCTAAACTCTGCCCTATCTCCTTTACATAACTTCTGCCCATTCTTATTCTCCTTTCATCTTCGCTGACAAAACAAAGATGCTTCGCATCTGTTGTAATTGAAAATTAATAATTGATAATGAATCATTAGGTTCATATGACCCTTTGATGCTTGTTCCCTTTCCTACAACAAAACAAAAAACCCGTCCACTGCTCAGCGTAAAATACACTGATACAGGGACGGGTACTATTCCGCGGTGCCACCCTTATTAGTCTTAAATCAGACTCTCTCAATTAAACATACGGAAAACCAACGCTTTCGATATGCACTCCCATTATCGGTGGAGAACCGTCCGAGTCTACTAGATAAAAAAATAATCTTTACCGTTCGGTCGGATGCTCCCGGGTGTTCTTCTATTCATCTTACCTGCCGGACTCTCACCATCACCAGCTCGCTTAAAGGCTTTAACAAATATACTCTCCCGTTCCTCACATCAATTTTCTTGATTTTTACCTATTATATCATCTTCTTACAACTTTGCAAGACTATTTTGATTAATTATTATTTCTTTACCTGATCACGGATTAATCCATTGTGGGTTTTCATCTATCAACTGCTTAATATCACTTGCCGAAATGGCAAAGTTCAGATTTTCAGACTGATCAATCTTAAACGTGGTTAATCCTATCAACTCGCCTTTCATGTTTAAAAGCGCACCTCCAGAATTACCAGGTGAAATTGGCGCTGTAATCTGAATTAAAGTCTGTGCTTCCGTCTCCCTTAACCCGGATACAATTCCATCCGAAACAGTGTTAATCAAACCACGGGGACTTCCTATGGTTACAATTCTTTGACCTGCACTAACTTCCGACACGGCTCCTAACGGAATCGGTTTTTGATTCATCCCTTCCCGGTTTTTCACTTGCAAAATCGCCAAATCCTGTCGATTGTCATACCCAAGAAGCATTAAATCTTTTTTCATCACAGTTCCATCTTCAGACTCAAAATAAGCTTTTGCCATATAAGGAGAGGATTCAATGACATGATAATTCGTCACGATATGCCCATACTCACTAATTAACACACCGGAACCCTGACTTTCTCCTGCTTCTATCTGCACAACACTTTCTTTCAGAGATGCTACCTGTTCCATATTTCGCTCCATTGGAGACTCTAAGGTTTGATATGCCGCCACCAAATCTGATGGTGGCGCTTGCAAAGAGGACGGTTCTTCTGCCTCACTGTTTTCCTCCTTGCTTTCCGATTTTTCTTCATCCTTTGGTTCTTCATAAGCCTCTATCGGAGCAGAAGCTACCTCTGGTTGTTCATGCTTAAAATATTGAAACAACAAAAACCCCGCTGTTCCATAAACAAATAAAAGCATAAATGTAATGCCAGCTATCATTGTAATCGCCAGAGACTTCGATATTCTTTTTCCCGTTTCTTTACTATTTTCTTTTTTTGCCATTTTTTTCACCCACTAACACAAATCCAGAACCATTGGTTTCCAATGGTTTCCTTATATTTATACGCCTATCCTTCTATCCAATTAAAATTTTCCCCATCTAGTCAACAGTATCCGACACCTCACCGGGATCTTTCAATGTCTTTATAATCGTATAGCTTCTCGTTTTCATTAAATCAATTTTTTTTCCTCTTAAGGGTCCTTTCACAATGGTAAGAATCGGTCTTGTATGAAAAGGTGCATTGGTTCCCGTAACCACAGCAGAAGTACCATCGTTAAGCTCCACTAATGTATTGATTGGATATGGATTAATATTTTGCTTAAATTCTTCAACCAATTTCGGATTAAAATGCGTCCCCGACTGCGACATAATAAACTCATGGACTTCTGAAACAGAATACGCTTTACGATAAGGCCGATCATTCAACATAGAATCAAAGGTATCGGCTAACCGAATAACTTGACCATTTTCATGAATCGCATGACCCTTTTTCTGATTTGGATAACCGCTGCCATCCCATCTTTCATGATGCTCTAAAATGGCTTTCAAAATCTCAGCATCTAAACTAGCGTTATCTTTTAAGAACAGATATCCTTTTACCGGATGGCTTTTAATTGTCTGATATTCTTCTTCGGTGAGTTTTGGTTTTTTCATGATTTCCAAAGGAATAAATAACATCCCTATATCATGGAAAATGGCAGCTCTTCCTAAGGATTCAAGTTGCATTTTTGACAAACCAAGGCTTGTTCCCAGCAACATTGATTTTATCATGACACCAACAGAGTGTTGATAAAGATATTCGTAAGCCGATCTCATACTGGCCAGTTTTTCAATGACCGCTTTTTCCCCCAAAAAATCTTCCACAACAGAACTCATCATTGCCTTTACTTCGTAGAGCTTAAAATCCCGATCTTCGTCAGGCTTTGTTCCTCTGATTCTAACCAGTTGCCTTAACTGTGCCGTCATTTTATTGTGAACTTCTGGTCGAATTACTTCCTGGAGCTGGTAGTCAAGCATTTTTTCATAGATACGAATATGCTGGACACCCTCCATATATATTTGCATTCTATTAAACACAGTGATCACTGTACCCGAAGGATAGATCATTTTACCTTGTCTGTTATAGACCGGTTCTGCCAAAACGCTTTTTTCTTCTGCGTAATTGGTTTTCACTTCTCTTATCATAATTTCCCTCTCCATTAGTTCAGAAATGACTATCCATTACTATTATACTGGATGAAGTCTTTTTCAACAAGTCCAATGACTAATAGTATGTTAGACTTAGAAAACTTCATGGTGAGAAACATCGTTCCCTCCTTTTTCTTTCGATTTATAAAGACCTTTGTCGGCTATTTGTATTAATTCAAGAACCGTTTCACCATCTTCCGGAAACACAGCGATCCCAATAGAAATGGTAAAGTGTGGCTCTTTTGTTTTTCTGATTTTCTCCAAAAGCCTTTCGGCCACCAGCCTGCTTTCCGCAAGGTTTAACTTTGGCAGCAGTACAATAAATTCGTCTCCTCCGTAACGGCCCAAATAATCGTATTCACGAATAACCCCTTGAGTAATAGAGGCTAAGGTTTTAAGAGCGATGTCTCCCTTTACATGACCTAAGTTATCATTGATACGTTTAAATTTATCAATATCGAACATCAATACCGAAAAAGAAGTGCCATCATTCTGTTTTATCTGTTCATCAATAAAGTCCATAATGCTGATTCGGTTAAAAGCTCCTGTTAATCCATCTTTTTTTGCATTTTCCAAAACAGCCTGATGGCTTCTTATTAATTCATTTTCCTTTCTTTTTGCTGCATTATCAGCTGTTTTTTGCAAACGCCGCTGATAGTTATCCGCTGAACGTTGCAGCATTTTTATTTCTTTTTCCATGGTGCCAGAAAAGTGAATTAACAAAAGGCTATAACCTACTATTTTAAGAATCATGGATACCTCTGGCACATAGAGAGAGCCTCTAAAAAATTGAACCGTATAAGCCAAAACAATCATCAGAAGTCCGTAATGAAATTGATAAAACGCATCTTTTGATTGACGAATTTTTGCAAAAATCACGAAACCAGGAATCCAGAAAAACCATAATGCCGTCCGATAGTTTATCCATCTCAAAAATTCAGTAGCAAACTTATTGATCGATAAAAAAAGGATCCCTGTCATCACTGCAGCTGTTACCATTAAGGCTATTGGGTTTGTTTTTTCTGATAATAAATCCAGATAAACCATCATCACCCCTATTAGCATCAAAAATTCCGCTAGCCAATAAATCTGATCTATCTGCAACCCCGGAGTAAGCAACAGTCCACTCAGCAAGTACCCTGAAAAAGGAATGGCAAAAATAGCGCCTAGCAGCCTTTCACGCTTATGCTGATAAGGGAAGTTAATGGCCATTATCAGAATACTGAAACTGACACTGAGCGAATACAACCATAAAAACCGATTGGCCGTATGATAATAGTCCATCAAACTCCCCCCCTTTTTTCTTTCTTACTTTTCTTTACACATCCTTAGCTTTTATAAAAGGATGTTTTTTACATGTGCTTCTCAGCTAACTGCGCCAACGGGCTTCTCTCTACTTGTCGAAGCGTGATGTGACCGGTAATATCAAAAGGCTTCATTCGATCAACGGTATAAACTAATCCGTTGGATTTTGAGTCAACTAATACGTTATCAATTTGATTATCGGAAGGATCACCTAAGAATAAAAACTTTGCATCCTCACCGGCCCTTGTCAACATTAGCTTGGCTAGGTGTGGCGTTGTTTCCTGCGCTTCATCAACAATTACCAGTGCATTTGCCAGGGTTCTTCCTCGCATATAGTTAAAGGTTTTCATTTCTAACACACCTGCATCCATATAGGTATTAATGAAATGTTCCACTGAAAAATCCGGTTTTTCACTTTTTGCATAGTTCCGAGATCCAGCTTCCTTTTTCCCTTTTTGCTTTTGATCAAAAAGATTATCGACAGCATCATAAAATGCTTGCATCCAAGGCTTTAACTTTTCTTTTTCTTCTCCTGGTAAAAATCCAATATCATTTCCTGCAGGAACAACAGGACGGACAAAAATAATTTTTCTGTACATGTTTTTCTCCAAGACACTCTGCAATGCATAAGCGATACTAATAATGCTTTTACCGCTGCCAGCACCACCTATAATGGTTGCAAAGTTAATATCCGGATCATGTAGCAATTCCATGGCCATCTTTTGTTCTCTGTTAATCGGCTTCAATCCCCACGTATATTCATTGGCATACTCTAAAGGTTGTATTCGATCTCCTTTTGCTTTCGCAAGCACTTCATGACCTGATTGATCCTTACTCTTAATATGAAAAAAATGATTTGGGTATATGGATTCCATCACAGTTTCTGGAACAGTCAACCCACCAGCGTAAATCTTATTGATATCTTCTGAAGGTAACTCCAATTCACTATAGCCTTTATAAAGATCATCTGTTCGCACTTTGTCAGTCTCATAATCCTGAACTTTTAGGCCTAAAGCATCTGCCTTTACGGTCATACACATATCTTTTGTAACAAGAATCGTCGGCCTTTCTTTATCTTTTTCTGCCACTGCTTTTGCAATGGCCAGTATCCGATTATCGTTTTTTTTCGTATCGATGCCTTCCGGAAGGTTATTGACATTCACATAATTCATCTCAATGCGAATCAGTCCTCCTGATGGTAATCGTATCCCCTCCACAAAATCACCATGCTGCCTAACTTTATTTAGCTCTTTTAATACCTGCCGGGCATGATAACCGACCATTCCTGAAGCTTTTTTCAATCCATCCAGCTCTTCTACCGTTACCAAGGGTAAAATCAAATGGTTATCCTGAAAATTATACAGAAATAATGGATCATGAATCATTACATTGGTATCAATTACATAGTTTTTTATCATCTTAACAGCTCCTTTATGGTGTATTTTTTTATTATTCAGTAAAACCCTTTATTCAGCAGCGTTAGCCGCAATTTGAATAACATCCCAAACGGTAGCAAAGGGAGGTGCATAACAAAAATCAACTAACCCTAGTGTTTCAGGTGTCATTTTTTGAAAAATAGCCAAGGCTAATACATCCAGTCGCTTTCCAGCTTCTACAGGTCCTACTATCTGTCCCCCTAAAAGATGACGACTATCTCTATGATATACCAGTTTCACCGTTACTTTCTCTGATCCAGGATAGGATTTAGCATGACTTTGTCCTTTAACCGTCACTGCCTTGACCGGTATTCCGGCTGCTGCAGCTTCCTTCTCTGTAATTCCAGTTTTCCCAAAAGCCAGGTCCATTACTTTTACAATAGAAGTACCCAAAATTCCAGGGAAACTGTCATTTTTTCCCCCAATGACCGCACCGGCTATTTTTCCTTGCTTGTTTGCCGTAGTTCCCAGAGGCATATAGACCTGCTTATTCAGAATTCGATGAAAAACCGTTGCACAATCGCCGGCTGCAAATACATCCGGTACATTGGTTTGGCTTTTTTCATCAACCATAATCGCTCCTTGTTCCGTCATTTTAATTCCTGATTCTTTCAACCATGACGTGTTCGGCCTAATTCCAAGAGCAAAAATCAACTGATCTGTCGGATAGCGTTGCCAATCCGTTACTACACACTGAACTTTATTCTCACCTTCTACTTTCTTTACGGTTTCCTCCAAACGAATGGTAGCTCCATATTTTCTTAATATTTCTGCTGCCATTTCACCAAATTCAGGGTCCATCGTGTTTAAGAGTTGTGACGGTCTTTGAATCACAGTGACTTTTTTGCCGCGTTTCAACATCGCTTCGGCAATTTCCATATTAATATAACCGCCGCCGACCAGCGTTATTTGATGCACCTCCTCCTGCATCATGTTTTCGTGTATTTTTTTTCCATCTGGGATTGTTTTAAGAAGGTGCACGCCGTTCAGCTCAGTTCCTTGCATCGCAGGGCATACAGGATCGGCTCCTGTAGCAATAACTAAATAGTCATAAGATGCCTTTATCAAGTTTCCATTCTGCCTATTTTGGATCTCTACTATTTTTGACGAAGGATCCAACTTAATCGCTTCATGATGCAAATATATTTTGATTCCTTTTTCTCTAAATTGATCTGGCTGCCTAACAATCAAGTCTTCTGCCTCTTTTAAGTATCCAGCCAAGTAATATGGCAGTCCGCACTGACCGTAAGCCACATGTCCACCTCGTTCATATACAGTTACGTCCAGATTAGGATTTTCTCTTTTTGCTTTCGAAGCAGCACTCATTCCTGCTGCAACACCGCCAAGAACAATTAACTTTTCTTTTTTCAATCAAAGTCTCCCCCTTTTAGCGGATGCTTGTATCCGTTCATCCTATTTCATTAATAAATAGCTTTTCCCTGTTCTTGTACTGCAATCAATAAAGAGTTCTTTCTTTAAGAAATATGTACCCCACTTAGCGCCAAGCATTCAACATCATAGCGAAATATCAGCGAAATATCCAGAGAGTTCTGAAGTTTATCCGACGAAACTACCGTTAAGGCTCCAGCTTCCTTAAATAACCAAAAACGTAAAAAGCCGCTGTTTGCGGCTTCTGCATCATTTTTTACTCAGCACTTCCATGGCACGAGCAGCGTTATAAGAACTACGAATAAAAGGGCCGCTCTCCACAAAAGAAATCCCTATTGCCAGCCCCTGTTGTTGATAACTTTCAAACTGTTCCGGTGTGATAAATTCTTCTACAGGCAAATGCTCTGGTGATGGTTGCAAATATTGACCAATCGTTAAAATATCACAGTGAATTTTCGATAACTCCTGCATGACTTCCACTACTTCTTTCTCCGTCTCCCCCAGTCCAACCATGATCCCTGTTTTAGACAGTATAGAAGGTGTTTTCTTTTTCACTTCTTCAAGCAGATTCATTGAACGTTGAAAATTCGCACCAGGTCGCACTATCTCATAAAGAGAAGGGACTGTTTCAATATTATGGTTAAGTATTTCTGGCTTTGCCTGTAAAACGGTTTCTAAGGCCTTGTGATCTCCTTGAAAATCCGGAATCAATACTTCTATTGTTGTCGTAGGATTTTTTTTCCGAATGCTTCGAATGGTTTCAGCAAAATGTTCTGCTCCGCCATCTGGCAAATCATCCCTTGTAACCGAAGTAATCACGGCATGTTTTAATCCCAGCTGCGCTACCGCATCGGCTACATGTTGGGGTTCACACAAGTCCAAAGCTGGAACTTCGCCTTTCGTAACCGCACAAAACCGACATCCCCTGGTACATATATCACCCATAATCATAAAGGTAGCCGTACGCTTTTCAAAACACTCTCCTACATTGGGGCAATTTGCTTCCTGACATACGGTATGCAGTGACAGATTTTTTACCATTGCTTGCATTTTATCCAAGCTCTTTTTATCTGGCATTTTCTTTCTTAGCCATTCAGGCTTCCGTTTTACTGGCAATCCATTTCACCTCTTCCATTGTAATTGATTCTAATTCGGTCATATACATACCTTCAAAGTTTTTTTTCAAAAACTGTATCATATCCTCACGCTGATAATCAACGCCCTGCTTTTCTATGGATGTGATCCCGTATTCCGTAATGCCGCAGGGATTAATATAACGAAAATGGTCTAGATTGGTTGTGTGATTCAGTGCAAACCCGTGCATCGTAGCCCATCGTTTGATCGCAACTCCTAATGCACATATTTTTTCATCTTCTATCCATATGCCTCGATATTTCTCTTTCCGATTGCTTTTCATATTTACATGTTTAAGGGTTTCCATAATCCACTCTTCCATTTGCCAAACAAACCACTGTACATCCTTTTTAAAATGTTCCATGTTTACTAATAAGTATCCTACAATCTGTCCAGGTCCATGATATGTCACATTACCTCCCCTGTTGCTCTCGAAAACTTGAAATCCTTGATTTTTAACATAGTCAACAGAAAAAAGAAAATCTTCTTCCTTTCGATTTCTTCCTAATGTAAATACTGGTGGATGTTCCACAAAAAATAGATACCCGGGTATTTCACGATTCATTTGAAGCTGTCGGTTTATTTTTTTTTGAATCTCAAAAGCTTCTTCATAGTCCATCACACCTAAATCAGCTGTCTTAATCATCTTCACCTTATCACCCCTTACGTTTATCTGATGACTATTCTATCCCTAAGATCCGTACGGCCATTTTTGTCCCTTTTCCAGGAGTGCTTTGAATCACCAGCTCAGCCCCAGTCTGCTCAATGAGCTCTCTGGATATCAACAAACCCATCCCTGTGCCCTTTTCCTGATTGGTTCCTAAACGACTTTCACCTTTGTCTTTCATAATCTTCAGGATTTGTTGTTCTGTCATCCCGATACCCGTATCCTTCACACCTATTAAAACTCCTTGCTCAGTGGTCTCAGCAAATAAAGTAACCACACCACCTGTTTCTGTATACTTCAAAGCATTGGTAAGAAAATTTCGCAAGACGGTTTTTAAGACATTATAATCATACGCAACTTTTATTTGTTGTGTCTTTTTTCCTTTGTGAATCAGATGAATTTGCTTTTGATTTGCTTGTTGCTTAAACAGGTTTTCCATCTCTTCCAATACGGATGCCACATAAAATTTTTCCGGCTTCTGATCTATACTTCCCTTATGAGTACTGGCCCACTGAAGGATGTTTTCTAACAGCGTATAGCTGTTTTTTGAAGCTTCCTGCAACTCTCTCATGATGTGATCTTTTTCTTCTTCCGAAAAATCTTCCGGCGATTCCAACATCATTTCAAACAAACTCACCACATTTCCTAAAGAATTTTTAAGGTCGTGAGCCATAATACGCATCATTCGGTTCATGATTTTATTAGATTTTTTTAATGCTTTTTCTGAATCAAATAATTTGTTTTCTGCTATTTTTCTTTCTGTAATATCAAAAACAATTCCCCGAATTCGATGTGGCGCTCCACCTTTTGTCTTCTCAATAATTTTTCCGCGATCATAAAACCATTTAACTTTTCCTGTACGGGTTAAAATCCGATATTCCGTCTCGTATACCGGCTTTTCTCCCCGCAGATGTTCTCTCATCGCCTGATTAGCTTCTTCTCTATCTTCTGGATGAATCATCTCAACAAAATCTTCTATGCTGAAAAAATCTTTTTCCGGATCGTATTCCAAGGCTTCCAGCTTCAAAGGATTGGCATGCACTTTTCTTGTTACATAATCCATTTCCCAATGTCCCAAGTTTCCAGCCCAAGCAAACTCCAATTTTTCATCCCTTGCCTTTTCTTCCATAAGTTCCTTTTCCCGTTTTTTTAGTTCTTTTATTTCAGCTTGACATTCTTCAAGCTCCCGCTTCAGATCTTTCACTACTTCTGGAGAATTTTTCAACGTTTCACCTCCTGCTGTCCACCTTTTTCCTCATTCTATCGCTTCTTCAACAAGAAAACTAATTAGTTCCTGATAGGTCACACCCGAAGCTTCCCACATTTTAGGATACATGCTTATTTTAGTAAAACCTGGCATGGTGTTTATCTCATTCAATAAGAGATTTCCTGTTTTGCGCTCTAAAAAGAAATCAATTCGGGCTAAGCCCTTACACTCTAGTAATCGATACACTTGTACAGACAGTTGCTTCACTTTATCTTTCATCTCTTGAGAAAGGTTGGCCGGAATCTGATAGACACTTTTCCCTGCCATATATTTATCTTCATAATCATAAAACTCTCTGGAAGGTATGATTTCTGAGGGTTCTGCCACTCTTGAATGTTGATAATGACCCAGAACGGCACATTCGATTTCTCTACCATCAATAAAGGCTTCCACTACTACTTTGCAGTCATGAGCAGCCGCTTGCCAAATCGCTTTTTTCAGTTCATTCATGTCGGAAGCTTTACTAATACCAACACTGGAACCTAGCCTGGACGGTTTCACAAACATAGGGTAGCCTAGCTTTTCTTCTAAACAACCTATTAATTCCTTCTCTATCACATCCCGACTCTTCCCTTCCCATTCTCTAATGTTAACCACATGGTATGCGGCCTGATCGATGCCCTCGTTTTCAAATATTTTTTTAACCATTGCTTTATCCATGGCTAAAGCCGAGGTCATCACACCGGCACCTACATAAGGAATGTGGCACGCCTGCAACAAGCCTTGCAATGTCCCATCTTCGCCGTAAGGTCCATGCAATATAGGAAGCGCAACATCCACAGCTTTTTTACAAAAGCTTTCGTTTTCTTTCAACAATAAGGCCGAACATCCCGGAATCAAGAATATATCTTTTCGCTCCTTCCGATATTGAAACCGAGCCTCCTCAAATCCTTCCCACTGATTATTTTGAATTTGCCAGTATGCTTCATAAAGCTGAAATTTTCCCTCTGTTGTTATGCCTACCGGAATCACTTCATATTTTTTTTTATCGATTTGCTTCATAACAGATGTTGCGGACATTAAGGATACTTCATGTTCCGATGACGGACCTCCAAAGAGTACTAACACTTGTTTTTTTTTCATAAACCCAGCCTTTCCAGGGATTGTCCCTATGTCTTTCTATGATGAGCAATTTTTCTCTTACACAGCTATTCACCGGTGATGGATCGTATGGGCTATGTATGTTTCCTGATATATTTTCCTAAGTTTTTCATAAGCACTTTCTGCTTTTTTCCTGGTTTTGAACAAACCAAAAACCGTTGTTCCACTCCCACTCATCATTGCATGAAAAGCATTAAACTCCAAAAGCTTTTTTTGAACCTTTTCTATTTCCGGCACCATCGACGTGGTTACCGGCTGTAAGACATTCTCCATAAAAAAAGCTAAGGTTGCAAGTTTGCCTTTACTTAATGCTTCTATGATTTTTTGATTATCTGGTCGTCGGTTCCCGCTTGCCATCGAAAAAGCTTTATACACTTCAGCTGTCGACGCAGAAAAAGGAGGCTTTACCAACACCATCCACATTGGTGTTTTCACCTTCAATGGTGTCAGCTTTTCTCCAATACCTTCTGCAAGAGCTGTTCCTCCCATTAAACAGTAAGGCACATCTGCTCCAATTTCTTTCCCCAAATCCATCAAATCATTTTCAGCTACTTCTTTTTTCCAATAACGGTTCAAGGCACAAAAAGTAGCTGCTGCATCAGCACTGCCACCAGCTAAGCCAGCCGCTACAGGTATGTTTTTTTCAATATGAATAATGATTGATTCTTTTTGCAAATGAATCTGATGGTAATTCGCCAACTTTTCAGCTGCTTTATATACCAGATTATTTTTATTAAGTGGTAATTTCGACTTGTTTGAAGTGATTTTGATGCCAGGTTGTCTCCCTGTAGATATTTCAATTAAATCATGAAGCGAAATTTGTTGCATGATCATTGATACTTCATGATATCCATCTTGCCTTTTGCCCAAAATATCTAAAGATAAATTCACTTTTGCATATGCTTTTTCTCTAATAGGTTCCACTGATGCTCACTCCACTTATTTATTATTTGGTTCCACCAAACCACTTCAGTATTTTCGGTCTATAAATCCATATGGCTTTTTCCGGACAAACTTCCTGACAACAATAACATCGAATACATTTATCATATCGAAACCCAGGTACCTTTTCCAGCATGTCAATAGCTTCCGCCGGGCAAATCGTATAACATTCTTTGCATTTCGTGCATTTTTTAGGGTTTACGACCGGCTTTGGTCGCAAATGTTTTCTGCTGATCTGCTTAAATATGGAGCCCACTACTGGCCAACGCCCATATTTTTCTAAAAAGTCCGGTTCTCTGGTATCTGGAAGCTTAAAAGATTTTTTGATTCCTTCCCCTAACGATGTATCCAGTGTAACCTTTTCTAAACTCTGACATAGATTTCTCTGACGAGCCGCCTTCAGCGTTGGTACACTATCCGGTTTAATGCCCATGTGTTCCGAAGCCACTATATCCAAGGAATAGGGGTCTTCCGAAACAAGTATCATGCCATTTTTGACCACGTCGCCTGCCGAAGGACCAGCACCCTCCATCGCTTCAATCCCGTCCATAATGGATATTACTGGACTGGCATATTCACATATGTCCACCATTGCATGACCAAATTCAATAGGATCTGTAAATCGAAAATGAAGCTCTGCTTTTTTCAAACCTGGCATAATACCAAACATATTTTTTACGGCTCCTGTCATCATGGTCATGCTGTGAGTTTTCATCTTGCTTACATTTATAATATGATCCGCCTCTTTTATCGCCTTCATCACGTGAAAATCTTTTAATCGATAACCGGCCGAAAAATAAACAGGGTCAGACTCCAGGTTCCAGTTCAATGAAGCACCGGTTTCTTTAGCTACCGTTGTCATTCCTGTAAGCTGATATATCTTCCTCATCCGACCTTGAAGAAAAGGTCCCGCCGGACTATCACCTAATATTACCAAAGCACCTAGTTCCATCAATAATTCCGTCAATGCTTTCACCAGCTGCGGATGGGTTGTCACAGCTTCCTTAGGTTCTTTTCCTGTCAATAGGTTTACTTTAAGAAATACCAGGTCCCCAGGCTTAATCCATTTTTCAAGACCACCAAGAGCCTCCAAGGATTCTTTGAGTGTCGTTTTCACATGATCCGGAGTATAATCAGGACATTCTCTGATAACAACTTTTTTCAACGAACTTCCTCCTGCCTTCTCTTGCTTCTTTCTATTTATTGTACAATAAAGCTACCATTATTTCTAGTTTTGCTATAAAGATGGCAACACCGCTATTGGGAAGACAAAAACAAATAGAAACTCAAAAGAAGTCGCCAACCTACGGCGACTTCTTTCCTTCACATATTAAGGTATTCTCTTAAAGATCGATAGGACAATTGAATGCCTACCTGTTTTCGCTCCATTACTCTTAAAAAAGCCTCCGCTGTCTCAAGGGTTGTAAAGGTGGGGAGTTTATATAAAATACCCATTTTTCGAAGTTGATGACCTTGGGAATTTGTTTTGCGACTTCCTGACGGTGTATTGACAATAATATTGATTCGCTTATCCCGAATTTCTTTCAAAAGAGATTCTTTTTCTATCTCCTGGCAACGAACCCCATTTTCTTTAAGAAATTTAGAAGTTCCATTCGCGCTGTAACAACGAAATCCAAGCCTTGTATAATCACTGGCCAGTTTGAGACCCGCTTCCTTATCTTCGTCTTTTAATGAAAAATAAATGCCGCCTGTTTCAGGAAGGTGAATGCCAGAAGCGATAAAACCTTTCATTAAAGCTTTTACATAATCTTCATCTATCCCTAATACTTCACCCGTCGATTTCATTTCTGGCCCTAACGCCATATCTGCGTCCGAAATTTTTTCGGCCGAAAAAACGGGAACTTTTACCGCATAATAGGGTCTTGAAGGTAAAATACCTGTCCCATAACCCATTTCCGTTAGCGATTCTCCCAGCATGGCTCTTACAGCCAGCTTCACCATAGGAACATCTGTTATCTTGCTAAGAATCGGTACGGTTCTTGAAGCACGAGGGTTTATTTCTATTACAAAAACGTCTTCTTCCTTTATCACATATTGAATATTGACCAAGCCTGTTATCGCCAACTTTTGAACAATAACTTTTGTCGTCTTTTCTATTTTTTCAAGAATCATTTTACTTGTTTTCTCTGCTGGATAAACAGAAATACTGTCTCCCGAATGCACCCCGGTTTTTTCGATATGCTCCATAATTCCCGGAATCAGGAGATTTTCCCCATCAGCTACTGCATCTACTTCTATTTCAACACCACTGATATATTGATCAACAAACAGGGGATATTTCATAAAAAGTCGCTGCATCTCTTCCAGGTATTCTCTCATTTCATTTTCATCGCCAATAATTTGCATCCCTCTTCCGCCAATAACGTAGGAAGGTCTTACAATCACAGGATATCCTAATGTTTCAGCTTTTCTTATCGCATCTTCCTCTGAATCGGCGGACATTCCTTTTGGCGTTCCGATATTATGTTTTAGCAGAAATTCGTTGCATTTCATCCGATCTTCCGCCAGATCCATTGATGAAAAAGAAGTGCCTAGAATATTGACACCTCTGGCATATAGTTCTGGTGCCAAATTAACAGACGTTTGCCCTCCCAATTGAAGAATAACCCCCTCAGGCTTTTCCTCCCGAACCACATTCATGACATCATCAATATGCAGTGTTTCAAAATAGAGCTTATCCGAGGTATCAAAATCCGTGCTCACCGTTTCCGGATTATTATTCATCATAATTGATTCATATCCAGCTTCTTTTATTGCCCAGGCACCATGAACACAGCCGTAGTCAAATTCAATCCCCTGACCAATCCGAATTGGCCCTGACCCAATAACCAGTACTTTTTTATGATGGCTTATCCTATTCTCATTTTCCTCTTCGTAACAGGAATAATAATAAGGTGTCGCTGCTTCAAATTCACCGCCACAAGTATCCACCATCTTATATACAGGAAAAATAGCATGATCCTTTCTCAATTTTCTAAGTTCAGAAGCTTTTGTTCCTGACAGATCAAGAATTTCTTCGTCAATAAACCCCATCGATTCTGCAGCATAGAGCAATGCTTCGTTCATCTTTTCATCTTTTAGTCGTTTTTCCATATCGATAATATTTTTAATTCCTTGCAAAAACCAAAGATCTATTTGTGTCATTCGAAAAAGTTTCTCCAGTGTGTACCCTCTTCTGACAGCATCCGCCAATGCAAAGATTCTTTCATCATCACAGGCATCTATTTTTCTATCCAACTCACTTTCTGCCAAATGACTCATTTGCGCTAAACGAAGTCCGGTAAAGTTCCCGTCTAAAGACGTAATTGCTTTGAGTAAAGCAGCTTCAAAACTTCTGGCAATGGCCATTACTTCACCAGTAGCTTTCATTTGTGTCCCCAAGGTTCTATTCACATTCTTAAATTTTTCAAAGGGCCATTTAGGAAACTTTACCACCACATAATCTAAAACTGGTTCAAAAAACGCACTTGATTTTTTTGTAACGGCATTTTTAAGTTCATTCAGATGATAACCCACCGCAATTTTCGCAGCAATTTTTGCGATTGGATAACCCACGGCTTTTGAAGCCAACGCACTGGATCTACTAACCCTCGGATTTACTTCAATGACCACATATTCACAACTATTCGGATTCACAGCAAACTGAATATTACATCCACCGGAGACTTTAAGACTGCGAATAATTTTTATGGAAGCCTTTCGAAGCATTTGATATTCCCGATCTCTCAACGTCTGCGAAGGAGCTATCACAATGCTGTCTCCCGTATGAACCCCTACTGGATCCATATTTTCCATATTACATACAATCATGCAATTATCCTGGTGATCCCTTATCACTTCGTACTCTATTTCTTTCCAGCCTGCTACACTTTGTTCTAAAAGTATCTGTCCGATAGGACTAGCCTTCATCCCTCTTTCAGCTATTTCCATTAAAGATTCGTCGTCAGTGGCAATCCCTCCACCATATCCTCCCAAGGTATAGGCAGGACGAATAATCACTGGATACCCCGCTTCCTCTATAAATGTTTTGCATTCGTCTAACCCTGTAGCAATAACACTTAACGCCATCGGTTCATCAATTTCTTCTAATAATTGCTTAAAAGCTTCCCGATCTTCTGCTTTTTTGATTGTTTCGCTTTCTACACCTAACAACTTTACCCCCATAGACTGCAAAATTCCATCGTTTTGAAGTTCCATCGCAATATTTAATGCCGTCTGCCCACCAAAACCAGCCAAAATGCCATCCGGCGCTTCTTTATTTAGTATCTGAAGAATGCTTTCCTTCGTCATAGGCTCTAAATATACTTTATCCGCTAAATCAACATCTGTCATAATGGTCGCAGGATTACTATTGACCAAAATGGTTTCAATTCCTTCTTCTTTAATGGCTTTACATGCCTGTGTTCCCGAATAGTCAAATTCAGCTGCTTGCCCAATCATAATTGGCCCTGATCCCAATATCATTATTTTTTTCAGTTCTTTATTTAAAGGCATTTCTTTCGCTCCTTCATATTTTCAATAAATTGGTCAAAAAGATATTCTGTATCTTGAGGACCAGGAGACCCTTCCGGATGAAACTGAACTGAAAAAACAGGCAGAAATTCATGTTGCATCCCTTCAAGACTATCATCATTAAGATTGGTATGTGTTATCATCATGCCTTTTTTTATGACGCTTTCCGCATCAACCACGTAACCATGATTTTGTGAAGTAATATACGCTTTCTTTTTGAGTTGGTCATATACGCCATGATTACCACCACGATGTCCATATTTCATCTTAAAAGTATTTCCACCAACGGCATGTGCAAGAAGCTGATGTCCCATGCAGATTCCAAAAATAGGCCGCTCTTTTAGCCATTGTCGAATAAGTTCAATACCCGTCACGGCTTCCGCTGGATTGCCAGGCCCATTACTAATCAATAATCCGTCCAGTTCATAGGATTTCATCTCATCAAAGGAAGTATTATAAGGAAAAAGCATGATATCACAACCTCTTATTTTTAAAGCTTCCAATATATTTGCCTTTACTCCAAGATCTAGCACCGCTACCCGACAGCCTTCCCCAGGAATGTGCTTTGGCTTAGAAACGCCAACCTCTTTCATCCAGTCTTCTTCCAACGTGGTTCCTTCTAACAGTTGCCTTAATGTCTCTTCAGCAATTTCTTCATTCGATATCACCGCTTTGATAGCTCCCACTTCTCTGATTCGCTTCGTAATGCTTCTGGTATCCACCTCCGCTATACCCGGCAACCCTAGCTGTTGCATCATATGCTCCAAGGTTGATTCGCTGGAATAATGAGATGGATGTTGAGAAATTGATTTCACAACCATTCCTCTCGCATAAATTCCTTCGGACTCAGACTCTCTTAAAGATATTCCGTAATTTCCTATCAGAGGATATGTCATCGTAACAATTTGACCAGCATAGGAAGGGTCTGTCAAAATTTCCTGATACCCGGTGATAGACGTATTAAAAACCATTTCTCCAACAGCCGTTCCACTTCGTCCAAACCCTTTCCCTCTATAGATGGACCCATCTTCAAACAAAAGTGTTCCTTTCATAACAACGCTCCTTTAAGCCTTGGCTGATTAAACTCGGTTGATTAAAAATGACCAGAAGGCCCCATTGTTGCTACTAACATTGCTTTAATGGTATGCATTCGATTTTCTGCTTCATCAAATACGACAGACTGCTCACTTCTAAAAACCGCATCCGTTACTTCTAATTCTGATATGCCATGTTGATCATATATGCCTTTACCCATACTGGTTTCCGTATCATGAAAAGCTGGTAAACAATGCATAAAAATAGTGTCCGGATTACCCGTTTTACTCATAAGAAACTCATTTACCTGATAAGGCACCAGTAATTCTATACGCTCTTCAAACTGATCTTCTTCTCCCATCGAAACCCATACGTCTGTATAGATAACATCGGCCCCCTTAACTCCTTCTATCGGATTTTCGAACCACTGAATGTTAGCTCCCGTTTCCATCGCCACCTCTTGCATTTCTTGCATTAGGGTTTTATCCGGCGCAAGGCTGGCAGGGGATACGGCTCTGAAATTCATCCCCATCTTAGCGGCTCCTATCATTAGGGAATTTGCCATATTGTTGCGAGCATCACCCACATAGGCAAAGGTTACTTCCTCTAAGGGTTTATCCAGCTTTTCCATGATCGTCATCCAGTCCGCCAATATTTGAGTAGGATGATATTCGTCTGTTAAACCATTCCATACAGGAACACCCGCATGTTTCGCTAGCATTTCTACCGTGTCCTGATGGTAGCCACGAAATTCTATCCCTTCATAATAACGGCCTAATACTTTTGCGGTATCTTCCACAGATTCTTTTTTTCCCATCTGAGAATCCTTCATGTCCAGAAAAGTAGCATTGCCTCCTTCTTGCATCATAGCTACTTCAAAAGCACAACGGGTGCGTGTTGAAGTTTTTTCAAAAAGCAGCACAATGTTTTTCCCTTTAAGCAAGTCATTGTGCCGTCCCAGTTGTCGTTGTTTTTTCAACTCAATAGCCAGATTTAGTAAGCTTTTTATTTCTTCCGGTGTATGATTTTTTAGTGTTAAAAGGCTTTTTCCCTTCCATGGTTTCGCTTTCTGCAGCACATCTAGTAATCTATTATCGCTATCAGCCGCTAAGGAACCGCCTTTATGAGTCCAAAATTGTTTTTTCATTTTAATCACCTCAACACATTTTTTATAATTATACATTCTATAGTATTTTTATGCAAGCTTTTTTATTCAAAAAAATAAAGAGTGATCTCCTGCGACATTTCGTAACAGGAGATCACTCTCTAAGGTTGACCACTCTTCTACGGTGGAGATACTTCTTTTAATTTCCAATAGCAATACCAAAGGTGGTCATTCATAATAATTCATTTTGCTTACTATTTATTCTTCATTTTGAATTTTCATCTACAGTCAAAAAGTCGTCCGAAGACGACTTTAGCTGACTTTGATTGGTCTGTTATTTTCGCAAATGGTGATTTCTACGGTTTCTGTCAGGATATCACAGTAACTGTAGGAAACTTTCCTGTCTGTGTCAAAGTCACCAAAAACCTTGACGATGAAAATACTCGGATAAGTATCTTCTAAGATCCCTTCCCGAACGACAATCCGTTTTCTTCCTTTGTTCGCTTTAAGTGTGACTCTTTTTCCCAGATACCCTTCAATGGTCTTCTTGATTTCGCCCAGCGTATTTCGGTCAGCCAAATCATCACCTCTTTCACCTATTCCTTAAACCAGTTTACCATAAGTGAAAGCGCTTGTCAATTGATTTAATAAACTATTATACATTCCCTCGACAGTCTTGTCAAACAAAAATTAGGTTTTTTCATCAGTTTTTAGTTGTTTTTTGGTTATTTATGCCTATTGCCTTTTCCTTATTTGCCACAGGGAATTAAAAGTACTGGCCTTTTAGAATGTCTGGAAACCGCATCCGAGGTGCTTCCAAGCAATAATGATTTCAACAGCCCAGCGCCTCTAGTAGCCATCACTACCAGTGTTGCATTTTCCTGTTCAGCCGTAGTAGTAATCAGTTTCGAAGGCAATCCCACATCTACTTTTATCTTTACAGTTATCCCTAAAGATCGAAAATCTTCGGCAATTTCTTCAAGTTTTTTACGATAATCTTCCAAAATTCGCTCAACTTCTTCTCTGGTTTCGCCATGCTCTGCCACAGACATCAGGATCATTTCATCAATTCCAGATTTCATTTCCTTTATCTCGTCCAGTACTAATTGTGAACATTTCGAGAAATCTACAGGCACCACAACTTTCTGGAACTTACTAATGCAAATATTTTGCAGTTCTTCATCTTCGTCTTTCCGATACTTTTCTATTAAAACAGGCGTCGTCGTCATGCGAATGAGATCAAAGGTAGTGCTTCCCAGAAATATTTCTCTCAATATACTTTTTCCAATTGAACCTATTAAAATCATCGACGCTTCTTCTTTCTCAGCAATATGGGCAATTTCAGAAGCCGCAAACCCACCTAACACACTGATTTTCGTTGTTATGTTTTTCTTTTTTAGTTCCTCAGCTACTGCTTGAAGTTTTTCTTCTGTTTCCTTTTGAATGGAAACAATGGATCGATCTTCTCCTATTCTCAAATCGATCACATGCACCAGCACTACTTCTTCTAACCCGTTATCCACCAGCTCCTGTACACAGTTGAGTAATTTACTGGATGCGGGAGAAAAATCCATTGCAATCACTACTTTTCTTACTAACATCAGAAATCATCCTCCTTTTGGCTGCTTATTTACTTATCTTATACCCATAAAACGCATTATTTATATACTACCCTTAATCCTTGAAATAGTGCATAAAAAAAAGCGGTTAACACCGCTTTTTTAAGAACTTCTTAGTTTTGTTTTCGTTTAACAACCACCGCTAGTACTTTCACCTGCATAGTTTACCATAAACCTTTTTCCAAGAAAACCAGAACTAAAATCTACCACTACAGAACCAAAGTGTTCATCTGTATTCTCATCAACCACAAATTCAATGTCTTCTACTACCTGCTCTACGTCACCATCTTTTGCCTCGTCCAGAGACAGCGCAAACCTTGGACCTGCTCATCCAATACCAGATACGTAGATTCGTACTTTTTTACCATTCTCATTTTGCTTTAGAATTTCTTTTTTCGCTGCTTCTGTTATCGTGATTTTCATTTCTTTTTCCTCCCTTCCCCCAGGGGCGGGGTCAATATTATTCTACTACTTTCTATTGTTTTTGTCAACCTTCATTCGTTTCTTTTGTTAAAGCCACATGCTACTTGGACTAAAGTTGCAACAGCTGATCCTGTGCCACCTTTTTGCTCATAAGCTACAGGCTCCGAAGTTCGTGCTGTCCCCGCTATATCCAAGTGAACCCATGGTTTCTCTTCCACAAAAGCTTCTAAAAACATACCTGCTGTAATCATGCCTGCACCTTTACCGCCTACATTCGATAAATCGGCAATATCGCTTTTCAATTGATCCTTATACACGTCATCCTTAGGCATTGCCCATAGTCTTTCACCAGCCATTTTACCAGCATCTAACACCGATGCCTGAAAATCATCATCATTGGATAACACACCGGTGTAATGATTGCCTAGTGCCACAACCACAGCACCTGTTAAGGTTGCCACATCAATGATGTGGGTAGCTCCCAACCTTTCAACAAAGGTTAAGCAGTCCGCAAGAACCAACCGGCCTTCCGCATCTGTGTTTAATACTTCAACCGTCTGTCCACTTAAGGACTTCAGAACATCCCCTGGTCTGTAAGAAGAACGAGAAGGCATGTTTTCACAAATTCCTAAGATGCCTACCACATTAGCAAGTGGTCCAATATCAGCAATAGCTGCCATGGTTCCCAAAACAGCGGCGGCTCCTGCCATATCCGTCTTCATTTCTTCCATACCAGCTGCTGGTTTTAAGGAGATTCCGCCACTGTCAAAGGTCAGACCTTTTCCAACCAATCCCAGCATTTGATCTGTATTTTGTGGATCTCCTTCATATCTCATCACTACCAATTTTGGTTCTTTCTCACTGCCTTGAGCTACTCCCAAGAAGCAACCCATTCCGAGCTTTTCAATTTCTTCTTTTCCCATCACTTCTATTTTCATGCCCTTTTTTCGAGCAACCGCTTCCGCTTCCAGCGCCATATTTTCAGGCGTCATTTTATTTGCCGGTTCATTCACTAAGTTTCTAGTTAAGGATATTGCCTCCCCTATGCTTTGACCCATTTCTATGCCCTTCAGGAATTTTTCTTTTTCATCCTGTATAGCTGTATAAATGCGACAAGATGAAACCGTCAGTTCTTCTTCTTTTTCTTTTGTTTTGTACTGATTAAATTCATAGTTGCCTAGAACCAAGCCTTCACTAACAAAGCGTCCCACTTCTTCCGCCTGAAAAGGCAGTGGTTCAATGTTCCAAAAACCTAGTTTAGCACATTTTTCTTTTTTTGACTGCTTTACGGCTTTCGCCGCCGCTTTCTTCAAGGTAAAAACATCGATTTTATCTTTTTTTCCCATCCCTATCAATAACACTTTCCTAACCGGAATTTTTTGATGTGTGTAAATCAATGTTGTTTCATCTCTTTTGCCACAAAAACTTTTTTCTTCAAAGATTTCTGTAAGTTGACCACCTAAGGCTTTATCGATGGCCAGAAAAGAACTGTCCGATCTTTCACTGTCTTCAAATAATGCAATTGCCAAAAGATCAACTTCCATTTTTTCAGGTTTTTGTGCCGATACTTCTATTCTCATATTATCCCTCCAAATCATATTGTATGCTTCTTTTTGTCAGTTATTATATAAATCCTTAAGCATAGCGTCAGCCATGTTCGTGCCCGTTTTCTTCTTCCTTTTGCCGAATCAGAACAATGAATAATTTTCGTAAAAAAAGTCTGATAACACTAAACACCGGGACACCTAGAAACATTCCCATGACACCGAAAAGTTTTCCTCCTATAATAATAGAAAAGATCACCCAGAAAGGTGGCATCCCAACACTGCTTCCTAAAATCTTAGGTCCCAGGTATAGACCGTCAAATTGCTGAAGCGCCAAGAGAAATGCGACCACCCAAAAAGCTTTCACCGGACTGTCTATCAATGTTAATAATCCTGCCGGAATCATTCCTAATATGGGTCCAAAGTATGGAATCATATTGGCTACGCCTACAAATACACTCAGTAATAGCGCATACCGAATATCCATCAAAAGCATTCCAATATAGCACAATATTCCAATAATTAGAGAATCAATAGATTTACCAACAATAAATCGAGAAAACAAGTAATCTGCTTCTCGTCCAAAATCTTTAATTTTCTCCACCTTATCTTTGCGAAAAAATGCACGCAGCACAGATTCCATGCCATTTTTAAAAGATTCCTTATCCGCCAATGCATATACCGAGATTACCAAACCAAGAACAAAATTAAGAAACCCGGAAGTAATTGCCATAGCCCTGTTAATAACAAGAGCAACGGATATTTCCATAATTTCACTGGCTCGATCCAGGTAGCGATCTAAATTTTGCTCGATTGGTTCTGCAAAATCATATAGGTCAATATTAATATGATAGATCTGAATCGTTCTAAACTCCGTTGACCAACGATTAATAAAAGTTTCGATAAACGCGGCATACTCCGGCGCTCTTCTGGCAATATCTCTTACATTAGCAATGATTTGCGGCACAATGATCATAATTAAGGCGGTTAATGCACCTGCAAAAATAAGGTATACGCTTAAAATACTTAGATTGCGCCGTCGTTTTGCACTTTTTTCTTTCCCGAAAATTCTTCTAAAAAACCTGGTTTCAAACCACCTGACTCCTGGATTAAGAAGATAGGCAATAAATCCCGCTATTATAAATGGGCTAAGAAGCT
Organism: Tindallia californiensis; assembly: GCF_900107405.1. Lineage (NCBI taxonomy): Bacteria > Bacillati > Bacillota > Clostridia > Peptostreptococcales > Tindalliaceae > Tindallia > Tindallia californiensis. Next base: position 68,498 of record NZ_FNPV01000003.1, read on the forward strand.
TTCTAAGCCATTTAAATCCAAGCCTCACACTATCAACAAAAATAGTAAGATTATCCACTACATGATAAAAGATAATCGCGATAATAATCGTCAACGATGCATAAAGCGTATATTTTAAGTATTGATGGTCCCATTTAATGCGCAACCAAAACCCTCCCGCCTCTGTTATTATTCTCATGCTTTACAGGCTTTATTATAACGCAATATGCATTTTTCTTCCATCCTAAACAGGATTCTTAATTTCTGGTGGCGTTTAAACTCCACCAGAAGGTTAGAAGCCGTTTTATTTATTCACACGATATGCCGGTACTGTATAACACTCCACCACAGATCCAATAATACTTTTACGCCCTGTTCTGATATAGGGGCCCTGAAACTTTTCATTGTACACAAAACACCCCATCAAGTATTGTTGCTCTTCGAAGGTCACTTCCCCTTTTTCAAACATAGCCATTGGCATTCTAGGAACATGACAATACTGCTGTATCAAGTAGTTCTGTGAACTTGCTTTTTCTAAGAGTTGCTTCCATTCTTCTACTGAATAATCCTGACCTGCATATACTCCTGATGAAGCATACAAATCTTCCGGCTTTATAATATAATGCTGTTTATGATCTACCCATTCTTGCCATTGATCAGGGTTGCCTTTATCTAAAATAGCTGTATAGGGAATATGGTTGCGAATAAAGGCTTTTTCCTCCGGCTCCAAAAAATCATTGACGTCTTCGTTATGCAAAACCGCAAAAAAACGTTTGTTATGAGGTATTTGTGATCGAAAGGGACCTACCACACAAACATTCCCGTCCAAATAGGCGTCTGTCAATGCCTTTGTAGCCGGATACCGTTCTACCGCTTCCCAGCTAACCAATCGACGATATACCGCATCAATGGAAAAGTCTCCAGCCTTAAGCTTGCCTTCCGAATAAGAAAGTTCCCGGACATCTACTATTCGAGTGGGACATCCACAAGTCTCAAAGGCCTTTTGAAATTCGATGAACTCAGACGGTACCTCATCCTGAAACCAGTCAATAATAGCAATGTTCGGAAAGGATTTCTCTCCCGAAAATGCTCGATAATTTTCTAAAAAAGCGGTTGTCCAGCTCTTGAAAAACTCCCCTTCCTTCAGCTCTAACTCATCTAGCGGTGATGTGTTTATGCTTGGTGAAGTCCCAATAATTCGCTGTAATTCTCGGCATTCCGTCATGCCTGAAGAGCCATCCGTATTCATTTCACACAATTGAAAGCTCCCATCAAAATGATAAAAAACATCGATTCGAGTCATTGGTACAGCATAATGGTAGCCGGGATCTTTTAGTATCAATGCTTCCATTAAATCATTAAAACCAAAAAGCCGCCGATAATCCGGTTCTGCTAAATATCGCTCCGTTACCTTCTTTGTGATCTCCAGCATTTTAACTGAAATTTTTTCCAGGTCTTCCCATTGCTCCTCTGTAAGAAAAAAAGGTTGGTAGAGAAATTCCACAGGTTTACCCTTGTATTTTGCAGGCGATGCTTCTACTTCTTTCAGCGCTTCTTGGTAGTCTCTCCAAAATGAGCTTGGATCACGCTTTACCATTTGTTCATATAAGTCAAACCCAATACTGGGAAGTCCCTTCATTTTTTTTCCTCCCCAAATCCTCTATTGGCCGCAAGATACTTCATCCAGTCCGCTTCTTTCTTTGCCCGTTGAAGCGAAATATCCGCCAGCGTTTTTTCTTCTTCAACCAGTACTTCCAATTTGGATAACCAGTTTCTTTCTTCTTTATTGAGGACCCTCTTTGCTAAGTCAAAAAGAATAAGCATTATTTCACGACACGTGTGTCCTTCTATTTTAATCCCATATCCTTTTTCCATTATTTGCCTTCTGTAATTCAATAATTTTTGATCCGTCACATCCTTAGATAATCGATACAGGTAATCCAATGCTTCCTGCTGATAAAATAATCCTTTAATCAGAGCCGTAAAAGCCAAATTGTAAGGAAATGGAATAGAATCCGCCATTCTAATTTCCATATACTGCCTCAGTCTAACATCAGGAAAAACCATAGACAGCAAATGATCCACTTCTTCATCGCTTAGTAAGTCAAAGTTTTCCAGTTCACCAGCTTTTTTGTTTTCCGCATCAATAAAGCGGTTGTCTTTCTTAGTCATAATAGGACAGACATTCAAGATATAACGAGCATACTCTCGATATCCAAAAGACCTGTCCATCACCCCCGGAATCAATCCACTTCTGGCAGGATCCGTTTCATCCCATATAGCTGTTCTCATGCTGTGATGCGTCACCGGATTCCCCTCAAAATAAGGGGCGTTATCGGTTAGCAACGCTAGGACAGGCATTAAAAAATGAGCTACTCTAAACTTTTTACTAAAATCTTCCTCGTTACAGTAATCAATCACTACCTGAAGCGAGGCCGTGCCTTTCATCATATTATGGGCATACCTGCCACGCTTTTTAAGGTATTCCGACATAAAAACATACCGTTCTTTCGGATTAAAAGGTATCTCATTAATGGAAGATTTTGGATGATAACCGATGCATAGTAACCACTGATCCTGAGACTCTGTAATAGGAATAATTTTTTCTAGAAAATTATGATAAATGGAGGCCATCTCTTCTAATTGTGCACATGGTCGAATGCTGATTTCGATCTGCCCCCCCGGTTCAAGGGTAATCTGATAGTCAGGGTGAGACAGTCCTATTAAATGACTTTTCTCCCATATCGGTTCATGTGCTTCATCCTTCATTTGATCAAGAATAGCTTCTATTCCTTTATCCTGTTCATAAGAAACACTCTGCCCACTTATTTTATCAACAACAAAATGCTCCAGTTCCATTCCTATCATTACCGCATCTGGATTTTTTTCTCCTTTTTTAAGTAATTCAATTACTCTGTCTTCTTTATACTGCCATGTATTCATGCTTACACCCGCTTTCCTTGATGTCAAACCTCAAAACGATACTATTACACGTTTATTGCTACCCTCATTCCTTTATTTTACACAGATTCCATCATTTAGCAACAAAAAACCCTCCCCAGAAAACTGGAGAGGGATAAGAAAAGGGCTCCAGAGGGGGCCCTGGAGCAACAAGTTAAGCTTCTGTTGCTGTTGTTCCTGATGGACTCATTTCTTTCTTTTTCTTTTTTACTTTTACATATTGCGAACCTAAAATAATGGCAATAATCAATATTCCAATGGCATCTTGCATCATATTAGCACTAATGAGAAGCAAGGATGCTCCCAAAAGAACTATTCTTTGAATAACCGGTATCGTCGCAAAGAAGTATCCTTCCGCTGCACTGGCCAGTATCGTTACCCCTATAATCGCTGTCGAAGCTACCAATACACCTTCTAAAAAAGTAGTCCCTCTTAAAAGCAAGGCGCTATTATAAACAAACATATAGGGTACAATAAATCCGGCAATCGATAGCTTCATTGACTCAACGCCCGTCTTCATTGCGTTACCACCAGAAATACCTGCGGCCGCAAAAGAAGCCAGAGCTACTGGAGGAGTAATGTTTGCAAACATCGCGAAATAAAAGACAAATAAATGAGCGACAATCGGCTCAATACCCAGTTGGATTAAAGCTGGAGCAGCCATGGTCGCCGTGATGAGATAAGCCGGTATACTCGGTAGTCCCATCCCAAGAATAATACAGGTCAACATGGTGAAAATCAACGTAAACATCAGGCTGGTACCACCTAAAGAAACAATGGTATAGGCCATGCTAAGTCCAAATCCTGTAATGCTAGCCACTCCTACAATCGGCCCAACCGCCGCACAAGCTACAGCTACAGGAACAACGGATCTGGCTCCCGCATCCAAAGATTCAAGGATTTCCTTAAAATTCATCCTAGTAGTAGGTCGCAAGGTACTGATAAAAATCGTTACTAAAATCGTTAAAAAGGCTGAAAAAATAATAGTTCTGCCACTAAAAAACAACATATATACAAGAAATAATAATGGAAGTAACAAGTGACCTCTTTCTTTCATCACTTCTTTTACCGTCGGAAGTTGCTCCTTCGGAATTCCTTCCAATCCTTTTTTGGAAGCTCGCATTTGCACTTGTACCATAATTCCCAGATAATAAAGTAAGGCAGGTAAGATAGCCGCCATTACGATCACCCGGTATTGGACTCCTAACACTTCAGCCATGATAAAGGCAGCAGCTCCCATAATCGGCGGCAAAAGCTGCCCGCCTACAGAAGCAGAAGCTTCCACAGCGCCAGAGAAATCTTCGCTATATCCAGTACGTTTCATAAGTGGAATCGTAAAGGCACCGGTTGTTACCACATTGGCAATAGCGGCTCCATTAATACTTCCCAAAAAACCACTGGCAATGACCGCCACTTTAGCCGGTCCACCTTTTGTATGTCCTGCAGCGGCCATGGCAATGTCATTAAAAAACTGACCCATTCCTGATTTATTCATAATGGCACCAAAAAGAATAAAGAGAAAGATATACGTAGAGGCTACCCCTACAGCTGTACCATATATGCCATCAGTTGTCACAAAGAGATGATTAACAATTTGTTGCCATTGGTAGCCACGATGTCCAAAAAATCCCGGCATATTGCTTCCAAACAACGAATAGGCAATGAAAATAAGTCCTAAGGAAGGCAACGCCCATCCTGTTACTCTTCGTGCCGCTTCTAATACCAAAATGACTAGCACCGCACCAAAAAACAGGTCTGCCTGATTCGGTATCCCGGCCCGATGAACAATCCCCAGATAATCGTAAAATATATACACTGTAACCGATACGGCTAATACCGCACAAACAGCATCATACCAGGACAATTTTTGTCGGCTGGCTCTTTTATGCGCCGGATACAATAAATAAGCTAAGGCTAAGATCATCGCCACATGCAACGATCTGTGTTTCAATGTTACTAGCGTTCCAAAATAGGCCGTATATAAGTGATAAAGCGAAATTGCAATTGCAAAGACGGATATAAAAACAGACATCCCTTTGCTTTTATAGGTTCTTGTTCTTGCTTCGGCATCGTATTTTTCTAGCAATTCCTGCTGTTTTTTCTCATCCAACTCTTCTTCTAACAATATATTATTCTTCATTTCATCCATGCTACCCTCACCTCTCTTCAATGATCATTCTCAAGGATTGGTGATGCGGGAGATCTTCCCCCTTCAATATAATTTCACCATTGTATGTGATTTCAGGAAGTGCTGTATGAGAATGTATCCAATCATAATAATCAATCTGATGGTTTTTTGGTTCAAAAACCATCATCCCTTCCTCGACAAAAAAACCATCTTGATGCTCATGAGGAATTCCTGCACCAAATCCAGCAAATCGACTTTCAATCAAATAAAGGTTTCCTTCCTCATTCAGTTGAAATGTTTCTGACCATTCAATGTGTTCTACCGAGTGAATCCAGTGAAAACCAATCACATCTCCAGCTTGTATAGGACTTTTATACAGCACCGTTTCTTCCGAAGCTTCCCTGATCAGGACCATCCATTCCTTTTCTTGAAAGGCTGAACAGGCAAGTGACAGTAAAGACACGATTGTCACTAAGGTGAAAATGGTTAAAAAGGAGGAGGCAGCCCTCCTCCTACCTGCTGTTTTCGTCATTAGATCCATCACATCTATTCAATCGCTCCGACTTCCTGAAAATACCTTTCAGCGCCTGGGTGTAAAGGAACAATCATTCCATCTTTTACAGATTCCAGATTAATGTGTTGCTTTGCCGCATTGTGAGCACTATGAATAGTAGCAATATGTTCAAAAATTCCTTTTGTTATTTCATAAACAACATCTTCTGGTATTTCATGATGTACCAGCATCAAATTCATGATCGTTGCCGTATTCACATCTTCGTCATTATCATAAGTTCCTGCTGGGATAATTTGTGGTACAAAGAATGGATAGTTTTCTTCCAGATATGCCATTCCTTCTCCTTCAATCGGTACGATCACAATATCATTGGTTGTTCCAAGATCCATCACTGTAGCGTTTGGAATACCACTGGTTACAAAAGCAGCGTCAATCATTCCATTACGCATCTGATCTACCGCTTCACCGTAGTTCAGGTAATCTTCATTAACATCGTCATAACTCATTCCATGAGCTTCAAACATTAACCGAGCATTTAGTTCTACACCAGAATTTGGCGCACCAATACCCACTCGTTTTCCTTCAAGATCATAAAAACTCTCAATACCAGAGTCAGCCATCGCTACCAATTGAACATAGTTGGGATATAAACTCATCAAACCTCTAAGTTCCTCTTTCGGTTCTTGATCTTCAAAAGCTCCAAAAGCTTCATATGCCTGAGTTACAGCATCCGCCATCGCAATTGCCATTTCCGCTTGATTGTTTAACAATAAATTGATATTTTCTACAGATGCCCCTGTAGACTGTGCTGAAGAGCGGAATCCTAAATCATTTTGAATAACACTAGAAAAAGCGCCTCCAATCGGATAATAAATACCACTGGTAGGTCCTGTTGCTACCGTAATAAACAGATCAGACTCCGGAGCAGAAGCTACTTCTTCAGCATCTGTTGCCACATCTTCCGATCCACCTCCACATGCAGCGAGAACCATGGTTAAGGCTAATAAAAGAATTAATAGTTTTTTCATTTCAATCTCCCCTTTTTTCTTTTTTATGTGTAAAGAATGCTTCTCTCTACATATGTTGCAAATATCGTGCCATTTATCAATCTGACACTTATTTTTTTCTGTAAAGTCTGAACACTTTGCAAAATCGCAACTTTGTTAAATTCTTATTTTTTGCTGGCGTAATTTTCCACTCTATTCATTTTTCTTCACATAAAAAAACGGCATATTTTTCCTCAAATATGCCAATAGATGGAGATTATTATGATCTATCTGTGGTACTGACTTATCCTTTGCTTTCATTGAAAAGCATTATCAATACCGGCACTTTTTTCCTGGTCGGCATTTTTTTCCTTCCCCTTTTTCTTGTCTTTCTTGCTGACCGTTGTTACGATTGATGTAACCCATAACGATTTATTTTATTTCTTAGTCCTCTTTCGCTGATTCCAAGGATATCAGCTGTCTTTTTACGATGTCCATTTTGAGATTGAAGGGTTTCAAAAATCACCTGTTTTTCTATTTCCTCCAAAGAAAACCCTACTAATTGCTTAAATGGATTCGTTTTTTTGCTCACAAGATCCGTATTTTGCTGCCTTAGGTTTTCTGGCAAATCCTGCCATTCAATGATATCCCCTTCTGCCATGACACAGGCAGCTTCTAGGATATTGCTTAGTTCCCGTATGTTACCCGGATAATCATATGCCAACATACTTTTCATTGCTTCTTCGGAAATTTTTTTGACTTGATGCCCTTCCTTTTGAAGAACTTCCATGAAATGTTGAAAAAACAGAGGCAAATCCTGTCGTATTTCTCTCAAGGGTGGCAAGAATACGTTAACAACATTCAAGCGATAATATAAATCTTCACGAAACTTTCCATGTTCCACCGCTTCTTTGAGGTCCTGATTCGTCGCAGCCACTACCCGAGCCTTCAGCACTTCTGGTTTGTTGGATCCTAAAGGCGTCACTTCTTTTTCCTGCAATACCCTTAAAAGTTTTGCCTGAAGACCTATGGGCATATCTCCAATTTCATCAAGAAACAAGGTTCCCTGCTCTGCATATTGAAATTTACCAGGCTTATCCGTTACAGCTCCGGAAAAAGCTCCTTTTTTATGTCCAAACAATTCGCTTTCCAATAAATTTTCCGGTATTGCTGCGCAGTTGAGTGCCACAAAGGGATACTTTTTTCGATTCCCCGAATAATGAAGGGCTTTTGCTATCAGCTCTTTTCCTGTACCGCTTTCCCCATATACAAGTACGTTGGTATCCAAATCTTTCAACTTATCCAGAGTTTCAAACACCTTTTTCATCTGAGGGCTTTTTCCAACAATTCCTTCATATCGATACTTCTCTTCTAATTCCTGGCTTAAATACTCTACTCGTTGATTTAATTCCTGATATTCCAGTGCCTGATCAATAATGGAAAGTAGCCCTTCCATCTGGAGTGGCTTCGTAAGATAGGTATAGGCACCTTTTTTAATCGCTTCTACCGAGGTAGCTATCGACCCATAAGCTGTCATGATAATCACTACTAAATCCTTCTGAATGCTTTTCATTTCTTGAAGAACATCGATTCCACTGACACCATCGATCCTAAGATCCAGCAAACAAAGATGAAAACGGCTTTCCTTAAGCCATTCAATGGCCTGCTCCGGTTCTGTCGTTGCTTTTACCTCATAATGATCTTCCAAGGCAAATTCCAAGGACGTGCAAATAGATATTTCATCGTCTAAAATCAATATTCTTTCCATCAGGTCTTCATCCTTTCAAACTGTAGATGCACCGTAGTTCCTTCTCCTTTGATGCTTTCGAAATAGACATGTCCGTTATTTTCTTCAATATATTTTTTTGATAATGTCAACCCCAGACCTGTACCACCTTTTTTTGTCGTATAGAAAGGCTCCATCATCATATTTATCTCTGTCTGATTTAAGCCAATTCCTTCATCACTAATAAGAATTTCGATAAACTCTTCTGTCTCCATTCCTTTTATAGTCATCATAAGAGTTTCTTCCGGTCCTTCCATTTGTCCTTTGGCTTCCATCGCTTCCATCCCATTGAGCATAAAGTTAACCAACACTTGTTTTATCTGATCTCTATCCGCATAGACCAGCAAAGGCTGTTTCACTTCTGCCCTTATTTTCATTCCTTTTTTTTCAAAGCTAGGCTTAAACAACGTCACGCAGGATTCTATGATTTTATCTAAATCCACCCTCTTTTTTTGCGTTTTCTGAGGTTTTGCGTAATCGATTAATCTTTCTATCAATTGACTGACACGATCAATCTCTCTCGGAACAAGCCTCACAATATCCTTTTGAAATTTAGGATTGTTTATTTTGGATGGTAATACTTCCACAAAGGTTTTAATAGAGGTTAATGGATTTCTTATTTCATGTGCAATGCCTGCCACTACCTGATTCAGTGCCCTGCTTTTCTCTTTTTCAAAACCTTGTTCCCTCATCTTCTTCTCTTCCGTTATATCTTCAAAAGAAACAATCGCTCCAACTACTATTTTTTCATAGTTTCTTAATGGATATACCGTATACCTGATATCCATTTTTTTCCAACTCAATTCGTCTCCGATAAACTGAGTTCCTTTTAATAGAACGTCCTCTATTTTATTTTCCAACATATAACGCAATAGCTCTACCTCTTGATAATATCTTCCTTCGGAGGGTTGCATCACATTAATAATCTGGATCGCTCTTGGATTAATAGACGTTATTAGTCCTTCCATATCCATGGTTACAAGCCCTCTGGGGCTGTTTTCTAAAATTTGATTCTTCAACTCTCCCATATTTAAGGTTTCTTGTATTTGTCGGCTTAAATCTTCGTTGGCTCTCTTTAACGCTTTCGTCTTCCTTTGCACTTCTTCTTTTAGCAACCGGTTCCACCACAAGATTCCCAAGAAAATGATGATCCCCGCTCCTCCGAGAATAAATAAAAATCTCAGTAAGTTTTCCAGCCGTCGTTGCAGGTCATTTTCTCCAAACCATTGATCATAAATGGACTGATACTCGCTCTGTCCCCTTGCTTGGGAAATCCCACGATTCAAAAGATTTAAGTCTGTATAATTTTCACTCCGTACAGCCATCGAATATTCTACCGGCATGATAAAACTACTTGTCACCACATAATCTTCTGTTAAATTCGCTTCTTCCAGATAATATTGAAGCACCAGCCGATCGCCAATCAAGGCATCCGCTCGCCCCTTCACCAGCAAGTCAAATGCTTTTTTCTGGCTATGCGTTCCGTTAAAATCAATCCGTCGAACATTTTGCAAAAATTCATATGCTATCGAATTCCGTTGAACGGCAACTAATTTTTCTGCCAGATCAGCAATGTTCTTCACTTCATCTGCCGCATCTTTAGGTACCACCAAGGCAATACTTGAAGAAAAATAAGGTTCCGAAAATTCCATTTCCTGTGCATATCGAGCCTGATAGGTCATCCCCAGAATCATATCAATACGATTTTCCTGTAACCGCTTAATTGCCTCTTCCCTCGACATGGCCTGCCAATGAATTTGAAATAAATTTTGATCGGCCATATACTCCAATAGTTGAATACCAAATCCATCGTACTCTCCCCTCATAAGGGTTTCATATTGAAATGGTGGCATTTCAGGGTCAAAGGCAACTCGAAAAGTTCGTTGCTGCTGTTTGTCATATAGGCTTTCCATTCCCGTATCCGCTCTAACCGTTAACAAGGCCAGTCCACATGTAAAAATCAAGAAAGCGATCATCATGATGTTATTTGCTTTATTTGCTTTTTTTATTTTTCTCACCATAACCCTCTCCCGAAAAACAACTTTCTATCTATTATATAGCAAGAAATCTTTCCTGAATAGTAACCCATTAAACCTCTAATGGCAGCACAAAAAATCCTTCGTTTCTTCTTCAGCTTTACGGGTACATTATTGGTAACGAATCAGTTAACAATCTTTCTTTTCTATCTTTTTACTCTTACTGTTTCTTTTTTCATTGTAAAAAAGGATATTTTACTTATGTATCGAATATAATGGTAGTGGTTTGTGCTTTTCTCTTTCATCATTTTTTTTAGAAAGGAGGCTGCCAATAAAATGCCCCCAGAAAAACTAGTGAATAATCAATATTTAATAGAAGAAACGTTGCATTATGATGCATTTCAACGTATTTATTTAGCTTCTGACCAGTTTACCGAAGCTAAAACACCTGTCTATATTACCGTTTTCAAAGATATGGATGCAGGGTCTCCTATCACAAATGCTTTTTTTGAATACGAAAAAGAATTAAAATCTTTATTTGCTGATTTTTTTCTGATCGATGATGTGCTTTACACCATTTCTCGATGTTGTCCCGGAAAACCACTGGCAAATTTCATCACTAACACCTATCTCAACACCTATGAAAAAGGTATGATTGTCAGCAGTTACTTAAATAAAATAAATGCTTTAGAGCCGCTCCCTCTAATGCTAAAGTATGTTTTATGTTCTTTTGGGAATATTTCTATTATTGACCGCAAAATGGTTTGTTTCAATCATATTCCTTTTTTCTCGCCCCAAGACCTAATTGTTACCCATAAAGAATATATGGAACGTATTGGTGATTTCATTTTAACCATTTATGGCAATTCAACGAACGCCGAACTTACCCCTGCCATCTATGAAATGGATCCAGCCGTAGATGCCATTATCCGTCATTGTTATCATGGAAATTATGAAACGGTGGAAGATATTCAAAATGATTTTAACCCCGTCTTTTTCCGAGCACGAATGAGTCAGGAAGAAACCCGCCAATCCAAACCAAAACCTTTTATCCCTGCCGATGATGCTCCTCTTGTTATGCCTGACCACCCAGATGCACCTAAACGCTCTTTTATCTATACACGTGAAAAAAAGGAAGGACGAAAATCTCGTAAAGCTCGAAAAATACGGCGCTTAGCTATTTCTTCCGCTTTATTACTAGCTGTATTTCTTATTGGTGTCTTTGGCATCAGCCGATTAATAAACCGAGGACCTGCCGATGAGGATTTAATGACGGAAGTAGAACTCCCTGTTGAAAGTCAGGAAGAAGCAGATCCAACATTACCAGAAGATATCGATGATGATTTCACTGATAGCGAAATGACCGATTCTGTGCTACCGGAAACAGAGGATGTTCCAGAAATCCCTCCCCCTGACGAAGCTCAAGAGAGCGAACCACCCCCTCCAGATCAAGAAGATTCACCTAGCCACTATACGGTTCGATCTGGCGACACGCTTTATAGCATCAGCCAGAGAGTCTATGGCGACGGAGGCCGATATCCGGAAATTATGGAAGCCAATAACATCACAGATCCTTCCAGCCTGCGAGCAGGTCAGGTGTTACAGATTCCTTAAGCCAACGAAAACAAAGACGCTTTACGGCTTTTATAAATGAAAATTGAGAACGAATCTTTGAACTAGCAATCAAAAACCGCCGATAATACCGGCGGTTTTTTGATTCAAAATCATTCATTTTTCAACTATTAAAATAGGCTCAATGAAGCTTCTACCACATTGTCAACCGTCAGCCCAAATTTTTCAAACAACACGCCCGCAGGTGCAGAAGCTCCAAAATGATCTAATCCTATCACTTTTCCATCTAAACCGACATACTTATACCATCCCAGAGTAGAGCCTGCTTCTACCGCTACTCTTTTGCGAATTTCCGGTGGCATCACTCTGTCTTTATACTCCTGAGATTGTGATTCAAATAATTCCCAGGATGGCATACTAATAACTCTTGGCTGATATCCCTTTGTTTTTAATATTTCGGCTGCTCCCATCACCAGCTCTACTTCTGATCCGGTAGCCATCAAGAGAATATCTGGTTTTCCATTTTCAGCATCTTCTAAGATATAGGCTCCTTTTAAGGCTTCTTCTCCTGTTTTCTCATACAAAGGCAGCTTTTGTCTGGTAAGAACCAGAGACACCGGCGTTTCCCGCTCCATTAACGCTAATTTCCAACCCATTGCCGTTTCTTTTCCATCAGCAGGTCGAAAAACGATCATATTCGGCAAACTGCGCAACGCCATGAGATGTTCAATAGGCTGATGCGTCGGACCATCTTCTCCCACTCCAATACTGTCATGGGTTAATACATAGGTCAGTGGCTGCTTCATAAGAGAAGATAATCGCATCGCCGCCTTCATATAGTCTGTAAACACAAAGAACGTAGCCACATAGGGCACTAAGCCACCATGAAGAGCTATCCCGTTACCAATAGCTGCCATTGCATGTTCCCGCACACCAAAGCGAAGGTTGGATCCATGAAACTGGTTTGGCAAATAGTCTTCTCTGTCTTTCATTAGTGTTTTGTTGGAGGGTGCCAGGTCAGCCGAACCTCCCACCAGGTTCGGAAGAACTCCTGCCAGTCGGTTGATCATTTCACCAGAAGCACTTCTGGTAGCATCAGCTTTTTCAAAATTCCAAAGACTTTTATCTTCAAGGGCTTCTTTTATTCCAGTATTTCCAAACCACATTTCCCATTCTTTTTCTTTCTCAGGAAACTTTTCAAAATATTCTTCAAGCATCATTTCCCAAGCAGCTTCTTTTTTCATTCCTTCTACTTCAGTCGCTTCTCGTACCTGGTCAACTTCTTTCGGCAATATAAAAGGTTCTTCCTGCCAACTTAAGAATTTTTTTGCTTCCAACAAGTTTTCAGCACCAAGAGGTTCTCCATGTGCCGATGCTTTTCCTTGTTTCGCTGGAGATCCATAACCTATTTCCGTCACTACTTCTATCAAAGAAGGACGTTCTTTCTCTGACTTCGCTTTTTCCAATGCCTCTTGAATGGCTTCAATATCATTACCATCTTTTACTTGTAACACTTGCCATCCATAAGCTTCATACCGTTTTTTCACGTCTTCTCTAAAGGCTAAGGAAGTACTTCCTTCGATGGAAATATCATTGGAATCATATAAGACAACCAGCTTTCCAAGCCCTAGCGTACCTGCCAGAGATGAAGCTTCTGCCGAAATCCCTTCCATTAAACAACCATCACCAGCTAAAACATAGGTGTAATGATCGATTACGGAGTATGTTTCTTTATTAAACTGTGCTGCAAGTTTGGATTCTGCCATTGCCATCCCTACCCCATTGGCAATACCCTGCCCCAGAGGACCAGTGGTCGTTTCTACACCCACAGTATGACCGTATTCCGGATGACCGGGTGTTTGACTGTCCCACTGTCGGAATTGTTTTATTTCTTCCATATTAAGATTATATCCAAATAAATGTAGTAAAGAATACAGGAGCATACTCCCATGACCAGCTGATAAAATAAATCGATCTCTATTTCTCCATGCTGGATTTTTAGGATTATGATTCATTACACGGCTCCATAATGTATATGCCATTGGTGCTGCTCCCATTGGCAGTCCCGGATGACCTGATTTTGCTTTTTCAACGGCTTCAGCCGACAAAACCCTTATCGCGTTAACCGCCAACTGATCCATGTTTTTTTCCATTCAACATTGCCTCCTCTATTATCTCTCATCGTTTTCTGGTATTGCTTCATTGTATCATGTTTACAGAAATCAGAAAAGACTAGTCTTCCCTGTAGCCGTTTCCAAATGATGACAATGACCTATGTGAAAACTTTCCATTATTTTGTTAGATTTTTCTTCTGTAATGATCCCTCTTTTTCTTTCAACATGATACAATAAAGCCGGCTTAAGTCTTAATAATAAAAGTTACTTACCAATAAACAGAAAACCAATGGAGGGGATGACTTTGAAAATCATACGCCAGTTACCCGAAATGCAAGCCTATGCCGAGCAACAAAGAGCCCTCGGAAAAACCCTTGGCTTCGTCCCTACAATGGGAGCTTTGCACGAAGGGCATTTATCTTTGATTCACAGAGCAAAAAAAGAGAATCATCAGGTTATTGTCAGCATTTTTGTTAATCCGACCCAGTTTGGTGTCAATGAAGATTTTGACCAGTATCCAAGAAATTTAGAGGCCGATTCGGCACTCGCCAAAGAAGCAGGGGCGGATGTTATTTTTAGTCCTATCGCCTCCGATATGTATCCTGCTCATTTTTCTACCCGTATCACCATGGGTACGATCGCTGAAGGACTCTGCGGAAAATACCGTTCTGGTCATTTTGATGGTGTTGCAATCGTTGTTAATAAACTGTTTCATTTAGTGAACCCTCATCGTGCTTACTTTGGTCAGAAGGATGCCCAACAAGTTCAAGTGATTCGTCAAATGGTGGCAGATCTGAACATGAGGGTGGAAATCATCGCCTGTCCTATTATCCGAGAAGCTGACGGCTTGGCAATGAGTTCTCGAAATGCTTATTTATCAGAAAAAGAAAGGGTTTCAGCAAGGCTCTTAAATCAAGCCCTTCTGAAGGGTTGTCAGTATATCAAGGAAGGTCATGAGAATCCTCAGGAACTCCATCAGATGATGAAAGAGTTCCTGGAAAGTGATCCTCAGATTCAAATCCAATACATTGAAATCCTTCACCCTACCACATTAGAGCCTGTTTCAACCCTTAAAACACCTTTGATGATCGCTTTAGCTGTTTTTATCGGCAATACCCGCCTTATTGATAATACGATTATTGATTAGTGACACCCTTTCTGTTTATCGAAGCCCGATGTCTTTACGGTAGGTTTTTCCTTTATATTGAATGACATCTACCGCTGCATATGCCTTTTCACGGGCTTCGTCAACCCCTTGACCCAAGGCGGTAACTCCCAGTACCCGTCCGCCATTTGTCACCAGTTCATTATTCCGGATAGTTGTACCAGCATGAAAAATGAGTACTTCCTCCCGAATTTCATCAATCCCATGAATGGGGATTCCTTTTTTATAATCTGCCGGATATCCTTCTGATGCCAGAACAATACAAACAGCCGTTTCTTCTTTCCACTCCAATTGAACTTCTTTTAATCTTTTATTCACTAAATGTTGAAACACCACGCATAAATCGTTTTTAAGCCTGGGCAGCACTACCTGCGTTTCAGGATCACCAAAGCGAACATTATATTCCAATACTTTAGGCCCATCCTTCGTAATCATCAGCCCAATAAAAAGAATGCCACGAAAATCCATGCCTTCCGCTCGAATCCCTTCCAAGGTAGGCCGCAGAATTTTCTGTTCTACTTCTTTCTCCATGGAAACCGTGTATGCTCTATTAGGGGAGTACGTTCCCATACCGCCAGTATTAGGACCTGTATCATGATCACCAATTTGCTTGTGATCTTGAGAACTTGCCATGGGCAGTATGCTTTCTCCATCTACAAAGCACAGCATCGATGTTTCCGTTCCTACTAAAAACTCTTCTAACACCAAATGATTTCCCGCTTGTCCAAAAACTTTTTTTTCCAAAATATCTTCAATAGCATCCATTGCTTCTTTTTTTGTTTGACATATCAGTACCCCTTTTCCCGCTGCCAAACCATCCGCCTTAATAACCAGTGGATACTCAAATGCTTCTAACTTTTCTTTCGCTTCTTCCGAATGAGAGGCTACTTCATATTTCCCCGTAGGTATATCATATTTCTCCATAAACGCTTTTGCAAAAGATTTACTGCCTTCCAACCTTGCACCAGCCTGGTCTGGGCCAACAATCTGAAGTCCGGCTTCACGAAAAGCATCTACCACTCCCTCTACCAGCGGTACCTCCGGCCCAACTACGGTCAGATCGATCTGTTTTTCCAGAGCAAAGTCTTTTAACCCCTCGATATTCTCCACTTGTATCGCAATACCTTCTGCAATCTCGTTAATCCCCGGATTTCCTGGTGCACAATAGATATGCTCTACAACTGAAGACTGCTTTAATTTCCATACCAAGGTATGCTCTCTTCCACCACCGCCAATAACTAATATTTTCACCCGTATCCACTCCTAATGTTTAAAATGTCTCATTCCCGTAAACACCATGCTTATCCCTGCTTTATCACAAGCTTCCACGGAATCCTGATCACGATTAGAGCCTCCGGGCTGAATAATCGCTGTGATTCCATGCTTATCAGCTTCTTCTACACAGTCAGGAAAAGGAAAAAAAGCATCCGAAGCCATGACAGCACCCTTCACCTGGTGAGAGGTGTTTCTCAACGCATTTTGTAATGCCCAGATCCGACTCGTCTGCCCCGGCCCTACAGCAAGGGTTTGTTGATCCTTTACAATTACAATGGCATTGGATTTAATATGTTTCACAATTTTCCATGCGAATTGCAAGTCCTTCTCTTCTTTTTCCGTTGGTTTTTTCTCTGTCGGAACTTCCCTGGCCTCTGATAAAGCTTTATCAGATTCCTGAATCAGCATCCCGCCAGCTATTTTCTTCATATCGAAAGTCGTTCCAGTATCCACTTTGATATCTGGTATTTCCAACAGCCTTATATTCGGCTTTGACGCAAACACTTCTAAGGCTTCCGGTGTAAAAGAAGGAGCTATGATAACTTCTAAGAATATTTCTATCATTTGATCAGCTGTCTCTTTATTAAGAGGACGATTCACAGCTACAATTCCACCAAAAATAGACAGTGGATCTGATTGAAAGGCCTTTTGATAAGCTAATTCTACGGTTTCTGCAGAAGCTACCCCACAAGGATTTGTATGCTTCACCGCAACAGCCGTTGGTTCATCAAATTCTTGCAAAAGACTCAGAGTTTCCGCCGCATCATTGATATTGTTAAAGGATAACTCTTTTCCCTGAATCTGTCTGGCCGTCGGAAGGGTCCCTGAGGTTGATCCAATTTCCCGATAAAAGGCTGCTTGTTGATGAGGATTTTCTCCATACCTTAAATTCTGAACTTTTTCAAAGGTCATGGTTTTGATTTCAGGAAAAGAAACCGGTTCATCTTTGGATAAGTATTCAGCAATCAAGGTATCATAATGACTCGTTAACTGAAACACTTTCTTTGCCAGTCTTTTTCTTGTAGCCAGTTTGGTATTCCCAAACGCTTTCATCTCCGCCAAAACGGTTTCATAGTCTTCAGGATCTACCACCACCGTTACATCCTGATGGTTTTTTGCTGCTGAGCGAAGCATGGCAGGTCCACCTATATCAATTTGTTCTATCACTTCCTGAAAACTCACCCCTTCTTTTTCCATGGTTTCCCGAAAGGGATACAGATTAATAATGACCAAGTCAATCTTTTGAATATCCAACTCTTCCAATGTCTGCATATGTTCCTCTATTTCTCGTCTTGCCAATAACCCTCCATGAATCGCTGGATGAAGTGTCTTTACCCGCCCGTCTAAGCATTCTGGGAATCCAGTAATCTCCGAGACTTCCTTTACCTTAATTCCGTTTTCCACCATCATTTTTGCTGTTCCACCAGTGGATATCAATTCAACGCCTAGATGATCCAATGCTTGCCCAAGTTCTTTTATTCCCGTTTTATCCGATACACTGATCAATGCCCGTTTGATCATCTAACCTCATCTCCTTTAACAAGGATCCGTCCCTGTTGATTTTTTAATTTATTTTTCACAAAAAGTTCCACTGCTTTTGGCAATATCCGATGTTCCACTTCCAATACTTTTTTCCCTATTTCTTCCGGCGTTTCAAGGCCTGTCAAAGATACTGATTCCTGAAGAATAATGGGACCTTCATCCATCCCTTCATTGACGAAATGAACCGTTGCCCCGGTTATTTTCACTCCTCGCTCATGCACAGCCCGATGCACTTTTTCCCCATAAAACCCTTTCCCAGAAAAAGCAGGGATCAGAGAAGGATGTACATTGATGATGCCTTCTTCATAAACCTTTACCACCTTTTCCGGAATTTTTTTAAGGTATCCTGCCAACAGGACCAGATCTATGGAAAAAGCGTGTAAGCGCCTTAGTATTTCCTCTGAAAGCAAGTCTTCCGACATTTCTTTTTCCGGCAAACAATCAACAGGAATTCCTCTTTTTTTAGCCCTATCTAAACCATAGGCTTTCTTGTCGCTGGAAATAACCAAAGCAATTTCCGCCGGAATCTGTCCCGAATCAATGGCATCCATCAACGCCTGCAAATTGGAACCACCGCCAGAAATCATCACAGCTATTCTGACCCGTCGCATAATGTCACCTGCTTATTGCCCGATGTCACCTCTCCAATAACCCAAGCTTGTTGGTCATTAGCACGAAGCAACTCCATCGCTTTTTCTTTTTCTTCCGATGATACTACCAAGATCATCCCAATGCCCATATTAAAAGTTCCGTACATGACTTCTTGATCCAATGGTCCTTTTTCTTTTAGCAAGTGAAAGATGTCTGGAATATGCCAGCTCCCCAACCATATTGTTGCGGCCGTCTCATCAGGAAGAATCCTTGGTATGTTTTCATAGAAACCTCCACCAGTTATATGAGCCAACCCTTTTATAGGCACTTGCTGAATCATTTCCATTATTGGCTTTACATAAAGACTGGTAGGCGTCAGTAAGGCTTCTCCCAAACTAAGCGTCGAATCTCCAAAAGAGCTCCATAAATCCATGCCTTCTTTTTCCAACAACACTTTTCTTACCAAAGAAAAACCATTGCTATGAACTCCAGAGGAAGCCAGTCCAATAATCGCATCTCCCGCCGTAATCGTCTCACCTGTAATCAGTTTGTCTCTATCCACCATTCCGACAGCAAAACCAGCCAAATCGTATTCGCCATTCTGGTAAAAACCTGGCATTTCAGCCGTTTCTCCACCTACAAGGGCACAGCCAGCCTTTTGACACGCTTCTGCAATCCCTGCCACAATAGCCGCCGCCTTTTCCGCTTCCAGTTTTCCTGTCGCCAGATAATCCAGAAAAAACAACGGTTGTGCACCATGACAAAGGATATCGTTCACGCACATTGCCACACAGTCCTGACCAATCGTATCATGCCGATCCATCATAAAGGCCAGCTTTAATTTGGTTCCAACACCATCAGTTCCAGAAACCAGCACCGGTTGATTCATTCCTTTCAAATCCGGTTGAACCATCGCCCCAAAACTACCTAACCCTTGAAGCACTTCTTTTGTCATTGTCTTTTGTACCGCTTTTTTCATTAGTTCAACGCTGCGCTGACCTTCTTCGACATTCACACCAGCAGATTCGTAGGTTACTTTTTCCATTCCAATTCCTCCCTATTGATTCTCCTTATCTAGTCTTTGAAACACTCGTTGTCCATTTTGCTGCTGTGCCTTTTCCGGAAGCTCCATCGGGTAATTACCGTCAAAACAAGCCAAACAAAAGTTTTTTTCCGGTTTTCCCAGCGCTTCCACTAATCCTTCAGGGGTAAGATAATGGAGGCTGTCAGCATGAATAATTTTGCGAATTTCGTCAACGGTTTTTACCGCTCCAATTAATTGATTTCGATCAGGTGTATCAATACCAAAATAACAGCTATAAGCGACTGGCGGTGAACTGACACGAACATGCACCTCTTTAGCTCCAGCCTGTTTTAAGGTTTCCACGATCCGTTTACTGGTAGTGCCTCTTACAATAGAATCATCAATCAGAATCAGTTTTTTACCTTTAATGTTTGCGGCCATCGGCGATAACTTTAGTTTGACCGCCAGTTCACGTATCGCCTGAGTTGGCTGAATGAAAGTCCTGCCAATATAGCGATTCTTTATCAGTCCTTCTCCGTAAGGAATGCCGGAGGCTTCTGCATAACCAAGGGCTACGGGTATGGAAGAATCCGGAACTGCCATTACCATATCAGCTTCTACAGGGCATTCCTTCGCCAGTACCCGACCAGAATTTTTTCTTGCTTCATAGACATTGATCCCGTCTATAATACTATCCGGTCTGGCAAAATAAATATACTCAAAAATACATCCAGCTCTACGAGGCAAAGACTGAAAAAATTCTGACTGAATACCTTCCGGCGTAATAGTCACCATTTCTCCCGGTTCCACATCCCTAACCAGTTCAGCTCCCATAACGTCAAAAGCACTGCTTTCCGATGCCAATACATACCCTTTTTCTGTCTTCCCGATACACAGTGGCCTTAGACCCAAAGGATCTCTCACACCAATCAAACATTCCTCGTTCATAATGACTAATGCATAAGCACCTTTAATCAGCTCCATGGATCTGCGAATAGCTTGATGGATTCCTTCATTACTGTATCTGGCGATTAGGTTAACAATCACTTCCGAATCAATGGTTGTCTGAAAAACAACCCCCGCATCTTCCAGTCTATCTCTCAAAAGCCTGGCGTTTACCAAGTTTCCATTATGAGCTAAGGCAATGGTTCCACCTCTGTAACGAACTACTAAAGGCTGTGCATTTTCAACATCCGATTCTCCAGAAGTAGAGTATCGTACATGGCCAATCCCAATATGACCTGTCAGTTTTTCTAACTCTTCATTATCAAATACCTCTGAGACCAAACCCATATCTTTATGCCACCGGGTTTTATCTCCATCATTCACCGCAATGCCCGCGCTTTCCTGTCCCCGATGCTGCAAAGCATAAAGACCAAAGTAAAGCAGCTCCGCTGTATGATCATCCTCCATCTGAATCACTCCGGCCACACCGCACTCTTCTTTTAATCCATCCCACATCAATTCCTTTGACACAAGAACCCCTCCATTTTCAAACTGCCAATACTTTACTGACTCGCTCCAGCACTTCTTCATAGTGTTCTGATACCTGTCCCATATCTTTTCGAAACCGGTCCTTGTCCATTACTCTTCCTGTCCGAGTTTCCCATAGCCGGCATGTATCCGGCGATATTTCATCAGCCAGCAATACCCCGTCTTTATTCACTCCAAACTCCAATTTAAAGTCGATTAGCTTCAAACCCGCTTTTGAAAATAATTCAATTAATAGCTTGTTAATGGTTAACGCTTCTGAACGAATTTTGTTCAATTCCTCCTCCGTCGCCCATTCCAAGGCAATAATATGATCTTCATTGACAAAAGGATCTCCCAACTCATCCTTCTTCAAAGAATACTCGACAATTGGTTTTTTGAGTACGGTTCCCTCTTTCACCCCTAATTGCCGGGTCATGGAGCCAGCCGCCACATTTCGAACAATAATTTCTAAAGGAATGATTGTTACTGCTTTCACCAACATCTCTCGATCGGATAGCCGTTGAATAAAATGGGTTTTCACTCCTTTTCCTTCCAAGTATGTGTATATCAGTGAAGATAGATGATTGTTCACCTTTCCTTTTCCTTCAATCTGACTTTTCTTTTTTCCATTAAAAGCCGTTGCATCATCCTTAAAATATACAATTACCTTTGAAGCATCTTCTGTGACATAGACTTGCTTGGCTTTCCCTTCATACAACATCTCTTTTTTTTCTATCCCCTTATCCTTTACCATTGCCTATCTCCCCTCCAAGAATCCATCAATCCCCAATTCTTCCAAGGTTTCTGCCTTGTGAAGCACCTGCTCCGTCTGTTGCTTCCGAAAATCTTCCAATTTTTGAGAAACCACTGGATCTTTAATTCCAAGAATTTGTGCCGCCAATAATCCAGCATTTTTAGCTCCATTGATAGCTACCGTAGCAACAGGAATACCCGCCGGCATCTGGACGATCGACAACAAAGAGTCCCAGCCCGATAAAGCGTTGCTTTTTACAGGCACTCCTATCACCGGAAGCGTTGTCATGGAAGCAACCATCCCAGGCAGATGAGCCGCACCTCCCGCTCCAGCAATAATAATTTCTATTCCTCTTTCTTTGGCCTGCTGCGCATAAGAAACCATTGCTTCCGGTGTCCGATGGGCAGATATAATTCTTGTTTCGCATTGGATTCCCAGTCCTTCCAATACCTGCGTCGCCTCTTTCATCACCGGCAAATCCGAATCACTTCCCATAATGATCCCTACTTTGCTTTTTTGCATCCTCGACTCCTCCTAATTCTGTTTTTATCTCAAACGGTTACTTTCAACACCTTGCGGATCTTTTCTGCTTTTTCATTCGCTTCTTCGCTGCTATCCGCCAAGATAGTGACATGTCCCATTTTTCTACCAGGCCTGCTTTCTGTTTTTCCATACCAATGAGGATATACATCAGCTATTCCCATAGCTTCCTCTATGCCTACCAATTTTGCATTTCCACTTTTCACCGGATCTCCCAACAGGTTTACCATCACCGCTGGCTTGAACAAAGTCGGTTTTACCAGAGGCCATCCCATAATCGTGCGAATCTGTTGTCCAAACTGAGAAATATTACAGGCTTCAATGCTGTAATGCCCCGAATTATGAGTTCGGGGAGCAATTTCATTAATCCATAACTGCTGATCTTCCCCAACAAACATTTCAATACAGAAAATACCTGCTCCTTTCAGATGTTTCAAGGTTTTTTTTGCCAGTTTATCAGCTGAATTCAACACTTCCGCTGGCAAGGGAGCTGGTACAATACTTCTATCAAGAATGTTATCCTGGTGAATGTTTTGTCCTACCGGAAAGGTTTCAATATTTCCAAGAGAATCTCTCGCCGCTATTACGGATATTTCCATCTTAAACGCAATGAATTTTTCCGCCATCAGCGGTCTTTCTTTTCCATCTAACAAGTCATAAGAATCATCTAAGACTTCTGGACCATCCACCTTCACATTTCCTTTTCCGTCATAACCACCAAATCTTGACTTCAAAAGAAAAGGATAGCCGAAAAGATCCGCCGCCTCTATCAAATCTTGTTTTTGCTCAATTTTTTTATAAGGTGCAACGGGCAAACAATGACTTTCCAGTTCCTTATTTTGCTGATACTTATCCTGTATCATATAAAGCGTTTCTGGTGAAGGCATTACCTGACATCCTTTGGATTCCAGTTTCATCAACATTTTTGCGTGAATATGTTCAAATTCATAGGTTAATCGTTGGCTTTTTTCCGCCAACTGTTGAATTTTTATTTCATCAAAAAAACGGCCATGAATAAACTCATGTGCCATTCCCTTTGCCGGACAGGTTTTTGAAGGGTCTAAAACAGCAAAAGATAGCCCCATCCGATAACCTTCCATTAATAACATTTTTCCCAATTGTCCACCGCCAACGACTCCAATGTCACAGCGTTTCACAGGTTTTCCCCCTTATCTTTTTACCCGATTTATTAAAAAAGCGATGCAACTCCGTTAAAACGACGAAAAGTCCTGACTAAGATCCCAAGGAGTGAATCAAGCCAGAACTTTTATCAAGAACATACTTTTCAAAAAAGTAATGTTATCTTGTTATACAGGCCTCACTCGTAGTAGAGCCATTTACGGTGACTCTGTAGAAACTGCCGAACCATATTATCAGCATTATAGGATTGAGTTCTTCTTTTTCATCATAACAAAGATCAAACAAAAAGCAAAGGGTTTTTCGAATTTTTTATGTTCCACTCCCCTGTTTATACCTATTATTCTTGAACAATCTTATCATTTTTTGTTTCAATGTTCCGCTTTTAATCTTGGAAGAAAAATCCTTCTTTACAAAAAAGGTGTACACAAGCTTCCACTACCCGAGGTTCATACTTAATCCCACTATATGCTTGTATTTCTTTCAATGCCTCTTCCGTCCCTAAAGCTGGCCGGTAAGGACGATGAGATGAAATGGCTTCCACCACATCTGCTACTATAAGAATTTTTGCACCCATCAATATTTGAGTATCTTTCAATCCTTGTGGATAACCTGACCCATCCAGCTTTTCATGATGCTGTAAAATCATTTCAGCGATTGGCCACTCAAAATCAATATCAATTAAAACCTCATAAGCATTTTGCGGATGGGTTTTGATAAACTCAAATTCTAAGGGAGTTAACTTAGATGGCTTGCTTAGTATTTCTGAAGGAATCATAATTTTACCAATGTCATGTAAAATAGCTGCAATCCACAGACCTTCCAAGGTGTTTTCTGATAATCCCAGGTTCTTCCCGATCGCCATCGCCAGTTGAGCTACCCGCTGTTGGTGCCCATAAATATACATATCTCTTTTTTCCGAAAGCTTTGCAAAACTATTCACCGTTTCTTTTAAGGCCCGCTTTAACTGGTCTTCTTTTTCCTTTTGACCGGAAATATCTTTGTAGGTTGCCTGATACCCTGCCACTTTTCCATCAATCAGTATTGAACCACCTCGGATAATTACTGGTACCCCTTTTCTGCTTTTGGTGTATCTTATCGTCTCCACTTCCAAATTTTGAAGGCGATCCGCTAGTTTTCGAATACGCTCGGCTTCTTCTAATTGTTCCGGCAGCACAATGAGATCATCTATTTTTTTTCCTATACACTCTTCTTTCCCATAGCCAAATAATTTACTGAATGGCTGGTTCACATTTTTAATGACCATTTTATCTGTCAGATGCACAATGCCATCCGGTGACTGCTGAAAAAAAGAGTCAAAAATTTGTTTTTGATATTCAATGGCTTTTTCAAGGTTTTTCTCTTCCGTAATATCTGTAATAATTCCACTAAACGCTACCAGTTTTCCTTGATCATCTCGATGAATAGGCTCACCGCACACCCTTACCCAAAACGGAGTACCATCAGCCGCCTGCATTAGTATCTCGTTTTGATAACTTACCTCTTTTAAAACACTCTCTTCATCCTCTTTTAAGACTTCTCGTCGAATGCTTGGATGAATTTTTTCGTTCCATTCATCCGTTGTGATGATCTCCTTAGAAATTTCTAAGATTTTCCTGCTTCCATGGTCAAGGTAAACCGTCTTATTAACCAAATCCCACTTCCAAATACCTGCCCCACTGCCCTCCAAAACAAATCGAAGCTGCTTCCTGGTAGCAATTAAACGGTTTATACCCTCCCGCCAACTTGTAACATCTG
This sequence comes from Tindallia californiensis, assembly GCF_900107405.1. Classification (NCBI taxonomy): domain Bacteria; kingdom Bacillati; phylum Bacillota; class Clostridia; order Peptostreptococcales; family Tindalliaceae; genus Tindallia; species Tindallia californiensis. The sequence goes on from NZ_FNPV01000003.1 coordinate 93,773, forward strand.
TATGAGTACCTGTAATTCTTAAAGGCTTCCCCTTTCCACACCTCTCCGTTACCTTGCTTCTAGATAATATCCAGCGATAAGTTCCATCTTTGTGTCTCATTCTAAATTCATGCTGATGAAACTCAAACTCGCCATTTTGAAATCGCTTCATTATTTTATGTATTCGTTCATCATCTCCAGGATGAATGTTTTCAGCAAAAAAACGATCGCTATCCTTCACCTCGGATCCTTTATATCCCAGCATATTTGCCCATTGTTCCGTTATAATGATTTTGTTTTCTTCCAGTTTCCAATCCCAGACACCATCTTGACTACCTTCAATGGCAAAAACCCACCTCTCCCTGCTATCTCTTAACTGATCATCTTTCGCTTTTAATGCCTCATATTGATCCATTAGTTCATCCTCAGTTGCTTTCAACTGTTGCAATGATACTTCCTTTTGTTGCCTGGCCGCACTAAGCTCCTGGCGTACTTCAAGCCGCCTCATGATTCCCTGTATCATTTCAGCAACGTATTCTGTCAGTCCACGAAGAAAAGAAACATGATCTGCCAATTGTTCCAAGGTTAATATGGGAACTTCCTGAAGGCTTTCAAGATAAGCATCTTCATCATACTCATAACGACATGCCTGCTTCTTAAAAAAGTCTCTATTCGGTTCTTCCATTTCTTTCAAAAAGAATTCTCCCATCATAAGTGTTGCTATTCTTTCATCCTCTACGACGATGGGAACCGCTACATTAATCAATCCATTGGCACATTTTTGATATTCCAACGTCTCTTCTGTGCTCTCTTTCGCTAGTGTCATCATCTTTCGATTACTGTTTCGACAATGTTCCCTTGATCCAGGCTTTTTTTTATGAAACTCTCTACAAATCTTCTGATGAGATGCTTCTGTCATTGGTTCTCCGTCCTGATCCATTAAAAGGGCTGTTAATCCTGTTGTATTTTGAAAATCTGTCATTATTTGTTGAATTTGAAAAAACTCTTCATATTTTTCCAGCCGGAAAGAATGTGTTACTGACAAAACGCTCACCTCTTCGTTGTAAATCGTAGCCTTTTTCAAAAACTGAAAGATCTTTTTCGAAACAAGAAAAGACATGCTTCTACTACTTCTTCGTCATACCAACTACCCTTAAAATTAGTGATCTCTTCCAAGGCAACCTCTATTCCTAAAGCAGGTCGATAGGGACGATGCGACGATATTGCTTCTACAACATCTGCAACAATCAAAATTCTAGCTTCCGGTAAAATACAATCCTTTTCCAACCCCTGAGGATAGCCACTCCCATCGCAACGTTCATGATGCTGTAAAACAATCTTAGCAACCGGCCAGTCAAATTCAATGTTTTTTAAGATTTCAAAGGCATTTTGAGGATGGGTTTTAATGTATTCGAACTCCAGATTGGTTAGACGCGATGGCTTGCTTAAAATATCCGTCGGAATCATCATTTTCCCTATATCATGCAACAGGGCTGCTGTTCTTAATCCTTCTATTTGATGCTCCTGCCATCCAATTTGTTTTGCAATAGCTACCGCTAACGAGGCCACCTTCTTTTGGTGATCTGCCGTATATAAATCTCTTTTTTCAGATATTCGTGAAAGACCATCCACGGCATCTCTAAGTGTTTTCCGTAATTTTTTTTCTGTTAAAAGCAACTTACTGATATCCGTATAACTGCCTTGTGCTCCTACTACTTTTCCATCTACTATCGCCGGCCCTACACGAAGGACAGCCGGAACGAGTACCCCCTCTTTCGTAATCCTTTCAACCTTGCCTTCATAGTATTCGTTGTGTAACGGCATTTTTGAAATGTTCAACCCCTCATGATAGGTCTTAGCAGGGACTACCAATCGGTCTAGATCATTTCCACAAGCTTCTTCTTCAGAATAGCCAAACATCTCTTCAAAGTGACGGTTAATCATTTTAATGATGTTTTTCCCATCTTCAAACTCAGTATACACTAATGCGTCTGGCGAATAATTAAAAAGAGCTTCCAACTCTTCTTGATGTCTTTTATACCGTTGATCCTTCTCTATTTTTTCCGTTATATCCGAAATCATTCCACTTACCCGAGTCGTGTTTCCCTTTTCATCATAAGCAACGGCTCTGCCTCTATCCAATACCCATCGAATGGATCCATCCGGTCTAAGGATTCGATATTGCTGAACAAAGCTTTTTTGCGCTTTAAGCTTTTGAGCTTCTTCTCTTAAAGCTTTTTCTCTGTCTTCCGGATGAATCAGATTTTGCCACGCTTCAACAGACAGATGATTTTGTTCAATTCCCCACAAATTCTTGGTTATATCAGAAACCGTCACTTCCTTTGTTTTCAGATCCGTATCCCACCATCCATTCCCGCTGGCGTTAATAGCCATCTCGGTGCGTCGCTGACTATCTTTTAATTTTTTCTCTAATCTTCGACTTTCCGTAATATCTCTCTGAGTGCCTACGATTCGAACCGGTCTACCTTCCCGATCCCATTCGAACACCTTGCCCCGAGTTTGTATCCACCGGTAAGCTCCATCTGCCGCTCTCATTCGAAACAAATAGTCCTTTTGAATATAATCGCCTCTAAGAAAGCCTTCCAAGGTTTCTTCCACTTTTTTCATATCTTCCGGATGAACCAAAGACTTAAAAAACTGAAAAGTTCTTTCGGATTTTCTTGGATCATAGCCTAGCATCTCTGAATATCGATCTGAAATGTAGTTGTTCCCCGAAGGAATATGCCAGTCCCACACACCGTCTTGACTGGCTTCTACGGCTTTTTTATACCTATCTTCTGTTTCGATGATTTCTCTTTCTTTTTCTTTCAGCTCATCATAGCGACTACGCAGCTCTTCTTCCGAAGCTACAAGCTGCTGGTAAGCTCCTTCCAGTTCCTGATTGTTTTCAATCAGCTCTTTTTCTTCTTCTATTTGATCTTTTTTAACTTTTTCTACAGAAATAGCAAAAGAAATCAACCGATGGATCATCCTTAAATGAGACAATGCTCTTTCTTTATCGACAACTGAAATCTCCATGATTTTTTCCAGGTATTTTTCCTGGTTATACCCATATTCTTCAGCTTGCTTAATAAAAAAGGTTCTCTTCGGTGCTGTCAGAAAAAAAGGGCCTCCAAAAACACATCCTACCTTTTCTTGATTTAAGTATACATTTTTCACTGCATATCCTATTCCCATGGGACATACAGCCAGCATTCCATCTGTATCTAACAAGGTTTCGCGACAATGTTTTTGCAAGTTCTCATGGCATTGGGTATTGCTTCTTTCATAGGCCTGATGAAAATCAGCACAAACTAAGTGTTGTGCCGATGAAGCAATAAGCTTCGCATCCACATCCATAAACATCGCTGATAAACCCGTCATTTTTGAAAGGTTCTGAAATAACCGACTAATTTTTTTCTTTGACTGCGTTGAAAGCTTCATCATGACTCACCTTTATTCATCAAATGAAATTAATATTCCATAGCTTTATTATTTATCTAAAGAATCTTTTACCTAATTATACGATATTTTTTACGTCTTTCCCTTTTTTTTTCAAAATTTATGTATAAAAAAAGCGAGTCCATACCCGAGACTCACTTTTTTTATTTTCTTTAGGAATAATCACTTGATTCCATTCCAAAAAAACTCCCATGCTTTATCCTCATGCTCTTCAGACAGTTCTTTTTGTCCGCTGATCAGCTGTAGCATATAGCCTGTCACAAAACGATGAAATGCTTCTAAGATATCCTTCATATCTGCCTTAGGCATTTTCTTCTTTTGACTGGAAGCAACAAATTCACTCACTTTCTCAGCATATTGTTTTCTCCAGGTCATATGCATTTCTTGAATTCTTTCACCCATTGACGCCACTGGGAACAATACGTTTCTTAAAAGGAAGGTGTATTCTTCTTTTTGTTTGCGATAATAGTCCAGCAAAGCTTTGTAAATATACAATAATCTTTCTTCCGCAACTTGACTCGGGCAGCTTTCAATAGCTGCTTCAATTACTTCCTGGTGCAGAGCTTCTGCTTCCTTTATCATCTGCATATACAACAGTTCTTTCGAATCAAAATAGTAGTAAAAGGATGGTGCCGTGATTCCAATTTCATTGCAGATATCCCGTATAGTAGTAGCTTCATAGCCTTTTTCATTAAAAAGTCTCATGGAAATTCTTTTGATTTTTTCTGCTGACTGATGCTCTTTCAATATTTACACCTCTTTCTACCTATCGTTAGTTGTTCCTATTCTATCTTTTATAATGCAAGAAATCAAGTAATTTTCTATCAAATCGAAAAAATAATTTATTTATTGCCACAATAATTCATTGACCTTCGGATTCAAACTTTACCTTTCCTCCTATTATGCCTTAGTCATACTGATAAATCTACTAGTGTTTGAAAGAATTTTCTAAAAATCGACCAAGTAGCTCCTTTAGACTCCCTGTTTAGGCAAAAGTCCCTAGATCACTTAAAAAGTGTTCTAGGGACTTTTAAGTTTTGCTTGCTTTTACTCCCACTCGACCGTTGCTGGTGGTTTAGACGTAATATCGTATACAATTCGATTCACATGATCTACTTCATTTACAATTCGGTTAGATATTTTTTCCAGAACATCATGAGGAATTCTTGCCCAGTCAGCTGTCATGGCATCTGAACTGGTGATAGCACGAAGAGCCACTGTATGGGCATAGGTGCGTTCGTCTCCCATAACACCAACAGTCTGAACATTTGGTAGTACAGCAAAGTATTGCCAGATTTGACGGTCTAAGCCTGCATTTTTAATTTCTTCCCGCATAATGGCATCGGCTTCCCGTACAATCTCAAGTTTTTCTTCTGTGATCTCTCCCAATACCCTAACAGCCAAACCTGGTCCTGGGAAAGGTTGTCTCCAAACAATATCTTCCGGCAAACCAAGGGCAGAACCAACGGCTCGAACTTCATCCTTAAATAAATACTTAAAAGGCTCTATCAATTGAAAAGTCATATCTTCTGGCAATCCGCCCACGTTATGATGACTTTTGATCACTGATGCTGTATCGGTACCGCTTTCAATAATATCCGGATACAAGGTTCCCTGAACTAAAAAGTCCATCTCTCCCAGTTTGTTGGCTTCTTCTTCAAATAGACGAATAAAGGATTCCCCTATAAACTTTCGCTTTATTTCAGGATCCGTTACGCCTTTTAGACCTTCAAGAAAACGTTGATGGCCATTAACACGAATAAAGTTCATTTTGAACTGCTCTTTGAAGATTTTTTCCACTTGTTCTGGTTCATCTTTTCTCAATAGTCCATGATCTACAAATACACAGGTTAACTGATCGCCAATGGCACGATGTACCAAAACAGCCGCTACTGAAGAGTCAACACCACCAGAAAGTGCACAGAGTACTTTTTTATCCCCTACTTGATGACGAATTTCTTCGATTGTTTCTTCAATAAAGTTTCCTGTAGTCCAGTTGCCTTCACAGCCGCACGCTTTATAAAGAAAGTTTCTAAGGATATCGGTGCCAAATTCTGTGTGTTCTACTTCTGGATGAAATTGCAACGCATAGCATTTTCTCTCAGCGTCTTCCATCGCCGCCACCGGACAGTCTTTGGTTGAAGCTGTAACTCGAAATCCTGCCGGTGCTGCTTTAATAGAGTCTGTATGACTCATCCAACACACCAATTCTTTTCCGATATCCGCAAAAAGAAGCGTGTCGTTTTCAAGAGCAAGGCTGGTCTTGCCATACTCTCTTTTGTTTGCCCTGGCAACTTCGCCACCAAAGTTCATTGCCATCAGTTGTCCACCATAGCATATTCCCAGAACAGGAACAGACAGGTTGAAAATCTCCGGATCACACTTCGGTGCTTTTTCTTCATAAACGCTGGCTGGACCACCTGTTAAAATAATTCCTGTCGGTTGTTTCTTCTTCACTTCTTCGATGCTTATATGATAAGGGACTACTTCGCAGTAAACCTGACATTCCCTCACACGTCTTGCAATTAACTGATTGTATTGTCCACCAAAATCAAGAATAAGAATGTTTTCTTTTGCTGATACTGATTCCATTGTTCTACTTCCTTTCCACTTTTCTTTAATTAGTTTCTTTCACACTATAATTAGGGGCTTCCTGGGTGATAAAAATATCGTGAGGATGACCTTCCACCAAAGAAGCTCCTGATATTTTTACGAAACGTGCCTTTTTCCGAAGGCTTTCGATATCCGGGGTTCCACAATAACCCATGCCGGATCTTAGGCCTCCCATCATCTGATAGACAGAATCTTTCAGATAGCCTCTATAAGGCACCATGCCTTCTACACCTTCCGGAACTAGTTTTTTATCATCTTCCTGAAAGTACCGGTCTTTACTGCCTTGTTTCATTGCTCCCATTGAACCCATTCCACGATATGTCTTAAAGTTTCTGCCTTTATAAATAACGGTTTCACCAGGACTTTCTTCTGTTCCTGCGAACAAAGAGCCAATCATTACAGTACTTGCCCCGGCGGCTAATGCTTTTACAATGTCACCAGAATACTTAATACCTCCGTCAGCAATAACAGGAACACCGTAAGCATCCGCTGCTTCAGCACAGTCAGCAATCGCTGTGATCTGAGGAACTCCAACACCGGTAACAACTCGTGTGGTACAGATAGATCCGGGGCCTATCCCTATTTTCACCGCATTAGCTCCAGCTTCAATTAGCTCTCTGGTAGCTTCAGGGGTTGCTACATTACCGGCAATAATTTGTAATTCCGGATGGCTTTTTCGAATGGACGCTACGGATTCCAACACTCCTTTGGAATGACCATGAGCCGTATCTACTACAATAACATCCACCTTGGAACTTACCAAGGCTTTAACCCGCTCCATCATATCTTCTGTTACACCGACAGCGGCACCAGCCAATAGCCTTCCGCCAGAATCTTTGGCTGAGTTTGGGTATTTTATAGATTTTTCTATGTCCTTGATAGTAATAAGTCCTTTTAGATTTCCTTGTTCATCCACAATTGGCAGTTTTTCAATTTTGTGTACCATTAGAATGTTCTGAGCTTCATCCATGGTAACACCTTCTTTAGCGGTTATCAGATTCTCAGAAGTCATTACACGAGAAATGGGTAAGTTGTAGTCTTTAACAAACCGGATATCTCTATTCGTAATAATACCGACCAATTTTCCTTTTACGGTAATCGGAACACCGGAAATATGGTATCTTTCCATTAATTCTAATGCATCTGCCACCATATGATCTGGTGATAAAAAGAAAGGATCCACAATAACGCCATGCTCGCTTCTCTTAACTTTATCCACTTCCAAGGCCTGTTCTTCTATGGTCATGTTTTTATGAATGATCCCAATTCCACCTTCTCTAGCCATCGAGATAGCCATCTTTCCTTCTGTCACCGTATCCATCCCGGCACTTAATAAAGGAACATTGAGCTGTATCTTTGGAGTCAGCTTTGTTTTAAGTGACACCTGCGCCGGCAGTACCTCTGATTTTCCAGGGATTAGCAACACATCATCGAAGGTCAATCCCTCTTTCAGTATTTTCTCCATTATGTTAAATCCTCCTTTGTTATGATGATCAAACCAAAAACAATTATGATAAAGCCCCAACTTCCGTCTTGTCTGTTTTCTAATTATTTACTCCTTAGAAAATGATGACCTGTAGAATTTGGGGTTAGGTTTGTCTTGCTTTTTTCTCTTCTGTTTTATTCAGAAAAGTCTCTTTATTAATGATATATCGATCATGGATCCCTTCTCCAATCTTTTCTTCATCATCGTAAGCTGTCACTTCAAAGGTTAGCTGCTTTCCTTTGACCGCAATCAATTTCGCTTCTGCTCTAACCTTCATTCCCTTAGGCGTGGCCGCTATATGACGAACATCTAAACGGGTACCTACAGTGCTCCATCCATCTGGTAGATGTTGATCAGCAATTTTAAGTGCTGCATTTTCCATCACACCAATCATAGCAGGCGTAGCAAAAACGTCTATTCCACCACTGCCATAAGCTACCGCTGTCTTTTCCTCTGTCACCGTCAGCTCTGTCTTTCCCAGAATCCCTATTTCCAGATTAAACTCCATTTCCCATCCTCCATTCGGATTGATTTTTCCATTTTTAACGCTATTATCTTACCTTAAAAACCAGTACACATAGCCGCAATTGTCACATATGTAATTTTTTGCCGGTTTATTCGCCCAGTCAAATCCCAGAAAAGTAGCACCTGCTGTATTCATTAAGGTTTCTCTTTCCCAGAACTCATCAGCACTACACACGGGACAGGCAAGGGGATTGCCTTTTATTTCAACTTTTCTAGCATTTTTCTTCACTCTGTTCACCTCATCTTTTTTGCATCAATTGATGAATTTCATCCAATCGTTGAATAATGGGAAGTTTTTGTGTGCACAATGATTCACAAATACCACAAGCGGTACAGTCTCCAGGCAGTAAATCTTCCTGCTTTAATTCATCTTTTTCCTGATACCATCGAATCTGCTGAAACATTTCCTTTTCTCCCATTAATAAATACAAATTGTAGGCTTCCATGTAATAATTCATCTTGATTTTTAAGGGGCATTTGCGACAATACTGACAGTTTGTGCAAAGCTGGTCTGCATAGTCTGTCATTTTTTCTTGGATTTCTTTTCTTTTTCCCTCGGATACTTCTAAAGGACGTTCAATGATTCGAAGGTTTTCATCAATCTCGTCTTTTGTTCCCATTCCTGCTAGTACCACTGTAATTCCTTCCTGAGCAGCATTGAAACGAAGTGCTGCCTGTGAAACAGTTTCTTGTTCATCTTCCCTGATAAACGCAAAATAATCCTGGTGCCTGGGAATTAACCCGCCTTCTAAAGGGTTCATTGTCACAACCCCTATATTATTCTTGACAGCCGCATCAACACCTCTTTGCCGGACAGGATGGTTGATTACATTATAACCAAGTAGCACACCTTCAAAGACTTCGTCGTTTATAATTTTCTCGATGTCTTCTCCCTTGCAGTGCGTGGAAAAACACAGGTGATCTATCAAGCCTTCTTCCTTTGCTTTTATCGCTCCTTCATAAGGGCCTCCCGGAGCCATCACCCGATCATATTGGTCTAAATCCATAATACACCACATATGATAGAAGTTGATTTTTTCCAAACCCATTCGTTTGAGGGAATTCTCTAACCGTTTTCTTACGTCCGATGCGGTTTGATCACTGTTGATACTGCTTTTTGTCGATACAAAAAATGGGGCCGGCATCTTTTGAAAAGCTTTTCCAAAAATATCTTCACTGCGATCTTCATTATAAAAGGGGGCTGTATCAAAATAGTTAATCCCACAAGCACTTGCATGACGGACTACTTCAGCCGCATAATCATTATCTTTTCCGAAACGCATCCCTCCCATACCTAGGACAGAAACATGTTTTCCAGTTTTCCCATAAGGTCTGTAGATCAAGAACAACACCTCCCAGCGATGAGTCGTTATATAATGAAACGGTTTATAATACTCCAATTATACTGTATTTCATACTACACGTCCATACATATACGTAAATCATTAATATCCCGCATCAAAAAAACAATCGAGCCTCTCTAGTATTTCTCAGAAAGGCTCGATCAAACAAAATTGAATCCTCTTACAACAGACAAGCTATACAGTTTTTTCACTCCTTCAAAACTAACCTGCATTGAATTCCTTCTTTCACTGGTCTTATTACCGTAGCGTCAACGGCAATTGTTCCTATGTTGCTTGAAACAAACCACTTTTACTTCGATACTTCGAACTACTCAACTACTCAACTACTCAACTACTCAACTACTCAACTACTCAACTACTCAACTACT
>NZ_FNPV01000004.1:0-226165 GCF_900107405.1 Tindallia californiensis
GAATCAGGTCAAGGGATGGTAGAGTATGGATTGATTTTAGTACTTGTGTCAGTGGTAGCGATAGGAATGCTGACAAACGTTGGGGATCAGCTGCAGAAACAGTTTGAAGATATTTGGAAAACATTAGGCGGAACTCCTTAAAAGGGAAAAATGTTTTCTGTTACGAATTTCCATGATTATCTTGACTGATGAGTAATTTGAGATGAAGTTGCAGATTATGCGAAAGGAGGTGTAAAAGGATGAATTGGTTATTAAAAGAGGAATCAGGTCAAGGGATGGTAGAGTATGGATTGATTTTAGTACTTGTGTCAGTGGTAGCGATAACAATGCTGACAAACGTTGGGAATCAGTTGAGTTCTCAGTTTGAAGAAATTTTTAAAACATTAGGAGGAACTCCTTAAAAGGGAAAAATGTTTTCTGTTACGAATTTCCGTATTTTGCAGCGAAAATATAAACTTTTCGCTGCAAAATACTAAATTGTTTGTAAGTGCCAAGGTTCATCAACAGACGTTTAGATGTATTGAGAATGTAATATTTTGAAATTCAAGATAAAATTTGAGGAGGAAAAGAGGGTGTTTATGCCAAGTTTTCTGTTTTTCTTCGCTGGTTTCATAGGGTGGCAGGCTGGGAAAAACATATCGAAGCTAACGAGTGCAATGATTAATTGGAAGCAGGCAAAAAGAACAGAAACATACAGAGTTTATCGAGAAGAAAAAAAAGGTGACAGGAGAATAAATGTAATTTTACTGGTAACAGGAGCCTATTTAGCCATATTTTTTTTACCAGTGGGGGAAGCTCTTTTTTCCATTTTGATGAGTGTTTTAGCTCTTTTGCTAATACGAATTGATCAACGGATCAGAATTATTCCGAATGAACTAGTACTATTTTTATTTATCGTTGGTTGCATGAAACAAGTAATAAGTAGTGGCATTTTGGGCTTGGGTGAAGGGTTGATAGCTGTTGTGGTAACTATGGGGATATTGATCTTTACAGCGTTTATACATAAATTTTTCTCTGGTGCTATGGGAGTTGGCGCTGGAGATATTAAGTTAATGATGGCACTTTCGATGATTTTAGGAATTCATCAGCTCCCCGGCTTACTTTTGGGAATCAGCACTACATTAATTCTTTACTTGGCCTACCTTAAAATGACGGCAGGTTTTTTCTTAAAGCAAAGTTTTCCAATGGCATTACAGATCATGGGTGGGTTTATGCTGGCATTACATCAAAATTGGATTTTAGATTTTATTGCAGTGGCAACAAGGTAGCATTTGGGGTTAAGGGTGAAAAAGGCAAAAGTGACAGAAGTATGGGTGTTGCTGAATGTCATTTGCAAAAAGGGGGGGCTTGGTATGGAACGAAAAATGGTTTGGTTTTTCATTTGTAGCGATGAAACAGGGCAAGGGCTAGTGGAGTATGCACTTATAATGATTCTGGTTTCAGTAATAGCCGTAACCATTTTAGGGGAGATAGGTGATATTGTTAAAGATTTTTTTGGCATTGCAGATTACTTGGGTCCGTAAAGCTGAGTGAAAAAAGGAATGAGATGCATTGCTGAACGTAATTAATAAAGCAAGAGGGTGGAGGTGATGGCTATAAAACATCTTAAATCTGAAAAAGGGCAGAGTTTGGTGGAATTTGCCTTGATACTACCTATCTTATTGATATTGATGAGCTTTACCCTTGATGTGGCTCAGGCTATCAATAGCAAGATGAACGTTCAACATCTGGCAGGAGAAATGGTAAAAGCACATAAATATTTCCACCAAGGAGGACATGAGAATCCCGGTGACGATTTATTTTTTGATTCAAGAGATGACTTGATTGATCATCTCCTGGACAAATCACCATTAAATGCAGACGAACTGACCTACAATATCATCGAAGGGGAAGTGAGGGACAGGCACTTTATTGGTAAACGGTGGCATCAAACCGGAACAAATTCTTTTGGCGTTCCGATTGGGAGATTTTTTGGAACAAATAACTCCAATACAGTTCAATATATTACAGTGGAAGTTGAGTATGTTTTGAATTTTTCGATGATTCTTACAAAAACTGTGTTAGGAGACAGTCTTACCTTATCAGAGACGTTTACAACTGCTATGTATCTTGGGTCAGATGGGGATTGGCCGGACCCTCTTTAAGGGTAATTGATCGGAAGATTTCTAAGAAGGAGGAGTGGGTTTGTATCCGCTAAAAGAAAAACGTGGACAGGCAATTCTGGAATATGTTTTGGTAACACCTCTATTCTTGGCCGCTTTTCTAATGGTAATTGATGTAGGGTGGGTGAGTTATCAGAGAGTTTTGTTCGATTATACGGTTCGACATGCTAGTTGGGAATGGCGGCCATCGTCTGATGATCGAGATCAGGTGATTGAAGACGGGATAGCGAAAGTTTATCAAGGAGAAGATGCGAGTACGATGTTAAGAAAGCAGATGACAGAAGAGAATGAATTATCAGGACATCTTAATTTGACTGATATAAGCGTTGAAAATGCTAGAGTATATTTATACAGAGATATAAGAACTCAAAGCTATCGTTGTTATAATGATAGCGAGTATGTAAGGATGGGCCGTATGCTAAACCTAGAAACCATGGCAGATGTTAATTATATTATTAGACCACTAACTCCGGTAGGGATAAAATTGCTGGGAGATGAAATTCCTATAGAGCGAAGTATGTACAAAATATATAATATACAGTTTAGAGGAGGGGTCCCGGATAATGATTAAACTATCAAAGAGCAACCTGCTGAGGAATGAAAAAGGAGAAGTACTTGTTCTTTTTGCCATTGGATTTACAATATTGTTATTGTTTACTAGCTTGGCTATTGACTTTGCTATGGCCTTGGTGTATCGAGATCGTGTTAAGGAAGTGGCAGTTATGGCTAGGGAAACTAGAATGGATTTTGGAAGCGTTGAGATGTGGAATGCTGCTGATGCTAATGTTGTGTATAGAGAATTGGCGGTAGATATAGCTGATAGAAATGGCATGAAAGCAGTTCAAGTTAAGACTGAGTACGATGAAACGGAAACAACCAGTTCGAAGAGATTTGCAAAGGCAAATGTTATAATGACAGACACCTATGAATGCACAGCCCTTAAGATTATAGGGATTGATGAAATTGAGATAAAGGTTCGAGTGGATGGAAGTCAAACAAATAGTGGCTCTAACTTGTGGAATCCTGACCAAAATTATGATGCTCCATAAAAGAAACGTCGAAATTTTCAAAAGAGTACAGTGGTAAACTTAAAATGAAATAGAAAGCAGGGGAAGGAAAATGAAGATAGTAAGAGTTGCCGCACTGCTGATAGCAGTGTTAGCCTTTGGATATGTATTGATTTTTACTGGGTCGGATGACAATGATGAAAGCGAAACCGTGAGTAGTGTAGAAGTATACATAGCGGCAGAGGGAATACCGAAACAAACGGTAATACAGGAAGAAATGATAAAAGCAGTAACGGTGGGTGTAGACAATATAGAGAGTTATCACATCAGGGACAAAGAATATATTATTGGAAGTGTTGCGTCTGAAAACCTTTACAGTGGCGATGTGATCAGAGCTGAAAGGATTGACAGCACTGGCTACATGAGTGCAGGTCTTGGCTATATTGTTCCGGAAGGAATGAGAGCAATAACCATAAACGTGAACTATAATACAGGGTTAGCTGGATTGTTGGAAGTTGGTAATAAGGTGGATGTGGTGACAGTTTTCGAGGTGGAAGGGATAGATGGCGTCGATTCTCAAGGTAGGTTACATTTTCCTGAAGATAGTGACGCGATGGCGGCAGCGCTGACATTGCAAAACCGAGAAGTATTGGCACTTGACCAAAATATAGGCATTAATAATGAATATATAGGCAGTGAATATGTGACAGTTACGCTCCTGGTAACACCTACAGAAGCTATTGAAACAGCACTTTTTCATACAGCGGGAAGCAGCAATTGGTTGGTTGGCAGAAATCAGGAGGACTTGGAAGTGCTTGATGCTGACCTAATCAAAAATGTCTATTTTAGAGAAATACCATTTCACAACAGGTAGTGAAGCTAAAAAGGGATTTAAATAAAAACGATTGGTAGGAGGATCTTATGGCTGCAAAATTGATGATATTTGCCGATGCAGAAACATCACAACATTTCCATCAAATGTTGTCGGATGAAGAGTTTCAAATAGTGAGCACGACGGATGATGAAAGTCAGGTGTTGGAAAGAATAACCCAGACTAAGCCTGAAATAGCAATAATTGCTTCAAATCAGCTAGGAACAACGACCAGGGTCGCTCAACAAATTTATCTATTAAGGCCTAATGTAACGCCTGTTGTTATCACAAAAGAATATAATTATGAAGTGATGCAGCAGGTAATGCAGGCAGGGATTCATTATATTTTACCGTTTCAAGCGGATAAAGAAGCTCTGGTAGCTCAGATAAAAGGAATCCGGAGCAATGAAATGTCTCGGTTGGCAGCGTTACAACATACGGCAAGTAGCAACTATAAGTCGCGGGTAATAACGGTTTGTCGTTCTAAGGGTGGCGTAGGTGCTACCAGTATGGTTATAAACCTTGCGACAAAACTTGCTCAATTAAAACGCAGGGTGGCAATACTGGACTTGGATCTGGAATACGGAGAAGTTGCATATGATATGCGATTAAAGCCAGAAAAAACAATTGCAGAATTACTGGAAGAACAACCGACAGTCAATGCTGATAATGTTAGAAAATACATGGCAACACATACCTCTGGAGTGAGTGTGTTGGCAGCACCGGATAGTCCTGAGTTTGTGGAAAATATTTCTTCGTCACAAACGGAGAAAATTATATCCGTATTAAGGACTTACTTTGACTATATTATTATTGATACAAGCATTGGGTTCAACTCAGTGAATCTGTCGAGTTTCGATTTATCTTCACTGGTCTTATTTGTTACCGGAATGGATTTAGCGGCATTGCAGCGATCGAAAAAAGGATTATCCATTGTTCATTCTTTGATTCCGTCAGAAAAGTTGAAACTTGTAGTGGCGAAAGAAGAAATTGGAAGGGTTAAATTAAAAGATGTGTCCAAGACTTTGGAATATCCTGTTTTTTCAAGTATTCCCTATGATCAGAAAGTAGCAAATGAAGCCGTTAACCAAGGAAGACCAGCCGTGATGGAAGCCCCTAGTTCTAAAATTTCTGAAGCTTATGAAATATTAGCTGGCGAAATAGATAGCATTGGCTCGGAAGCCGTAACTTCCGGAGAAAAGGAAGAATCGCAAAAGAAAAGGGGAAAGAAAAAAGGATTCTTCAAACGATAGGAAGGGAAGGGAGTAGAAAATGAGTTTATCTGAACGATTAAAACGGGCTAAAACCGGCGGAGAAGCACCGAATGCGATGACAGACATAATGGATTTTACGAAAAAAACAGAAGCGCTGAGACAGTCGGAAGAGTTAGAAGGCTATAAACAATCCATTCACCAGGTGGTTATTGATGAATACAATCGTCAAATCAGAGAAAATGATGGTGATGAACAGGCGGTGGATGTTCGGTTAATTGTTTCGAATGCGATCAACGATTCGGGAAAAACCTTTACAAAAGCAAGGCAGGAAATATTAACGCAGGAAATTTATGACGATGTTATGGGGCTAGGTCCACTGGAATCTCTATTAAGAGATAACAGTATAACAGAAATTATGGTGAATGGTCCTAAAGATATTTATATAGAGAACAAAGGGAAAATCGAAAAATCAAGCGTTACGTTTAAGGATGACCAGCATGTTCTTCGGATTATTAACCGAATTGTGTCACCCATTGGAAGACGTTGTGATGAGGCGAATCCAATGGTAGATGCAAGGCTTATGGATGGATCCAGAATCAATGCAATTATTCCGCCGGTGGCGTTGAATGGCCCTACTATAACCATCAGAAAGTTTAATTCGGTACCATTTCAGGTGAAAGATTTGATAGATTTCAACACATTATCTTTTGACATGGCATCTTTTTTGGAGTCCTGCGTTAAAGGAAAATGTAATGTCATGGTATCGGGAGGGACGGGTAGTGGAAAAACCACATTGCTAAATGTACTTTCCAGTTATATACCAGGAAATGAAAGAATTGTGACGATAGAGGATGCAGCAGAACTTAAGTTAATGCAGCAACATGTCATTAGGTTGGAATCACGACCTCCTAATATAGAGGGCAAAGGACAGGTGGCCATTAGGGATTTGGTGAAAAACTCCTTAAGAATGAGGCCAGACCGCATCATTGTAGGAGAAGTACGGTCAGGCGAGGCTTTGGATATGTTGCAGGCAATGAATACTGGCCATGATGGTTCCTTGGCTACAGCCCATGCCAATAATCCTCGTGATATGATTTCTAGGCTAGAAACAATGGTTTTAATGGCGGGGATGGATTTGCCTATAAAAGCAATTCGGGAACAGATAACATCGGCGATAGATATTATTGTTCAACAATCCAGATGCAGAGATGGATCAAGAAAAATCACAGCGATATCAGAAGTTACGGGAATGGAGGGAGATGTGGTGAGTTTACAAGATATATTTGTATTTAAACAAGATGGGTATGACTCATCTGGTCGAATACGTGGCAAGTTTGTGGCTACAGGTGTTAGGCCTTATGTAGCAGAAGGGTTGAGAGAAAGCGGTATCATGATTAAAGATGAATGGTTCTCTAAAACAGGGTGATGAACATGACGAAAATATTGATTGCCTTATTATTAGCTTTTTTAGTGTATATCGCTGTGGATGCATTGATAAAAATTGTATATTGGCGTGTATTGAACTTTAACCAGCGACGCGCTGAAATTCAAAAGCAGAATTTACTAGGGTATAAAGGTTATTATTCTGCAAATAAAAAGAAGAAGCAAAGATTGCCCGTGCCAGAAAAAATAAGGATAGCTTTAATTCGTGCTGGGATACAGTTAAAGCCAGAAGAATTCTTAAGTTTATGGATTGGATTGGCAGTGTTAATTAGTTTCCTTATGATAGCAATGAGAGTTAAGGTGGCAACGGCAGGCATTGTATTGTTGTGTACACTGCTAGTTCCACCAATTATTGTAAGTATTAAAAGTAAAAAGCGAAAAGAAAAGTTTAGTGAGCAGCTTAAAGATGCGTTAATGGTATTGTCAAACAGCCTCAGAGCAGGTTTTACTTTTGAACAAGCAATTAGCAGTGTTTCCTATGACTTGCCGGATCCCATTGGAACAGAGTTCAAACAAGTTTTTAGGGAAATTGAATTAGGGGATAGTATGGGGGCTGCGCTGGATAGAATGGCGGAACGGATGGAATCAAAAGACTTAGAAATGGTGAATGTGGCCGTAGCTATTCAGAAAAAGGTTGGCGGAAATTTAGCAACAATTTTAGACAATATTAGTGAAACCCTTAGAGAAAGAATGTTAATGAAAAAAAAGATTAATGCCTTAACAGCACAGGGAAGAATGAGTGGCATTATTATATCCTTGTTACCAATTTGTTTGTTGCTTGCAATAACTGTCATCAACCCAGATTATATGGAGCCGATGTGGACCACTACTTATGGCCATCTTCTTTTGAGCATAGCATTAATTCTGGAGATAATAGGTTATGTTGTTATTAGAAAAATGATCGATATTAAATTATAAGAAATAAACCCGCAGGGGGTCTGAAACAGTGGAATATGGATTAGTGAAAGTAATAGGTGTTATTAGTTTCATAGTATTTTTTTTCTCAATGGTAAAAGGGAGAGAGAGTCGTCAAAAACGGTTCCATAAAAGAATGATGGAAATCAAAGAAGGGAGCCGAACAAACCATCAACATGGAAAAGATGAAATGGAGAAGAGTTTTAGGGAGCGTTTTTTGCTACCGCTTGCTTTGGGAATCATTAAAGGGGTGAGCCTGGTAACGCCGATTAAAGAAAGTACGCATCAAGAGTTGGAGAAAAAACTGGCAAAAGCAGATATAAGAATGAATCCCAGAGATTATCGCTCGATGAACATTGTTATTATTTTAGGATTAGGGATTTTGTTTATGCAATTTGCAAGTGATGGAGGTCAAAGTTTCCTTTACTTCTTGATAGGCTTGTTTGTTGGATATATTTACAGAAGATGGGGACTTGAAAAAGCTATTACAAAAAGGAAAGACTCCATCAAAGGGCAACTACCGGAAACTATTGATTTGTTAGGAGTTTGCGTGGTGGCGGGGCTTAGTTTTGACCAGGCACTGACCTATATCATCGAAAGAGCGGAAGGGCCACTGATTGATGAATTCAGTGTTGTTAAAAGAGAGATTATGCTGGGAAAACGACGAAAAGAAGCGTTGCTGGCGATGAGTGAACGCTGTGAAGTTGATGAGGTTAGAAACTTGATCAATGCCATTATACAAGCCGATGCACTGGGGATTTCCTTGCAAAATGTGTTGGAGACCCAATCAAAAACCATCCGGGAAGTGTATAAACAGGATATGGAAGAACGAGCAGGAAAAATACCTATAAAAATACTGTTGCCAATGGTAGCTTTTATCTTTCCAGTTATTTTCATTATATTATTAGGTCCAGCTGTGCCACTAATGAAGGCGGCATTTCAATAAGGAGGATTCGGACAAAAGAATGGTAGTAAAAGAAGCAAAGTCATTTTTTCAAAGGTTTATAGGTCTTATGTGGAAGAAAGGAATGAATTTTGAAGGCCTTTTGTTTAGGAACTGCGCTGCAGTTCATACCTGTTTTATGAAATTCACCATTTGTATTATGTTTTTAGACGAAAATGATAAAGTCCTGGACTACCAAATTCTAAAGCCTTGGAAAGTTAGCAAAATTGTTGAAGGAACGAAACATATACTAGAAACTCAGTGGCAAGAAGAAAAAGCAAAGGAAATTGTTGGTCAAGTAATCCAAATGGAGGTGTGCTAAATGTATTACAAAGGTTATGGGGTAGGAGATTTATACGATAAGAAAAATGAAGAAAAAAGTCATGTGGAAAGACTTTGCGACAGTGGTACGCTAAAGAGAGTAATGGGTGGATATTCAAAAAAGAGTGTAGAAGAGTATATAAACTCTTATAAAGAAACGGCAGAACAAATGAGAGAAAATCTGGAAGAACAGCTAAATCATACACTGTCAGAAAAAGAAATGCTGCATCAAGAAAATGAATTGCTCAAAAAACAATTTGAAGATGTTGAAAAACGTGTATACGGACTGAAGGAAGAGTATGAACAGGTAACATCGAAAAATTCAGAATTGCAGACAGCCTTGGAAAAAGAAAAAGAAGCAGCTCAAGAAATGTCAGGGAAATTAGAAGAGCAGGATTCGTTAGTAGAAGAAGCGATCCAAAAAAAGGAAGAAGAAGTTGCTCAATTAATCGAAAGAACTCAGGAGATTGAAAATGAACTGAAAGAATCAAAGGAAGAGTTAGAAAGACTAAGAGTGCTACTGCAAGAAAAAGAAGCATTATTGCAAAATAAAGAAGAGCAAATAACAGAACTTTCTGAAGCTATGAGTGAGAAAGATAATGAGATTCATGCATTAACAGAGGAGTTGCAAAAAAGTGAAGAACAGCTAAATGCTGCGAATCAAACGTTGAATGAATATCAACAGCAATTGGAAGACTTGCGGAGACAATTGGCTGAAGTTGAAACTCCAGACAATTCTTTTAATGAGCAAATAATAGAGTTAGAAAAAGAGCTTGAGCATTTAATTGATGAAAGAGATCATTACAAAGACGAAAAAGAAAAAGCACTGAGTAGTTTTGGGGAAAAGGTAGATGAAGTAACAAAAAAATTACAGGAAAAAGAAGAATTAGCCAAGGAACTACAAGATACGGTGAATACAATGCAAGAGGAGCAGGAACGATTAGAAGTGGATATCCAAATGCTTCAAAATCGTCTTGAGCAAAATGAAGTGAATGAGCGAGAATATCTGTTGCAAAAAAGAAAAATAGATGGCTATAAGAGCCAGCTAGAATCGATGGAAGCTTATCTGAAAAGTGTATTGGAAGAAATTGCGGCTAAAGAAAAGGCTATTAAAGAGGCTATGGAACAACAGGGAAATGATCAAGCAAAAATTCGCAGCTTGATGGAAGAAAAAATAAAACTTAAGTCGGAAAACATTGAAATGTTGGAAGAGATAGAAACGTTAAAAAATGAGTTGATTGATTATAAGGGAAATGAAGCTAACGAAGTGATTAAATTTTCTGCAAAAAAAGCCGCTGAAAGATAGTACTTCTTTAGGGTTTAAGATGAAATGTACAAAAAGGCTAGTGATAAATAGCTATAAAGGATGATGGAGGATAAGATTGGCAGTTATAGATGGACGCCTTATACTGCTAAGATCCAGTGGCGTAACCGACAGGTATTTTTGATCTGTCCTTTTTTGTATCAAAGGGGAGGGGGTAGACTGTTGAATGATATCAAAAAGAACACCTCTGAGCATATGATCAATCAATTGTCAGGAAGCATGGATTTTTTGGTAGCCAAAAAGCAGCATTCGTACAAAGCCACACTAATACAATTCAGCCACGAAGTATTCTCGGTGCATAACGAAGTAGAAATACTATATATGATCAGAGGAAAAATAAAACTTCAGACAAAATATGGCGAAAGAATCCTCAATGAAGGAGACCACTGCTTAATCAAACCAAGGACAGCACATAAGGTGATTGCTGAAGAAAAAGATAATATTATTTTTGTTTTTCAAATGGATGAAACAAAATTACGAGAGATAGAGACCTCGGATTTGAATAATGTTGAAAAGTATGTAAAAGCGGATAAAATCAACAAGATACTTTTTGAAAAAATCGGGAACTTGTATTTACAGCAAATTAGAGGGATGAAGGATTTTCCTGAAGTACAACAGGATGTTATGATAATCGGTCATTGTATCAATAAACTATTGAGTAGGCGTCCAACGTACGTTACTAATGATAATATGGATAGTATCCAAATGGTTGTTTATGATGTGGCAGAAGCGTATATAACTGAAGGGAATTTTAGGAAAACATTAGAAGAAATAACGGATGAGTATAATATCAGTTATTCTTATTTTTCGAGGATGTTTAGAGAGTTAACAGGATTAAGCTTTACACGATTTGTTACTAAATTAAAATTATCGTTCGTGGCAGAGCAGTTACTGAGCACAGATGATGCGATAGTAGATATTTCCTTTAGTTGCGGATATAAGGAATCTCGTCAGATGAATAGAGTTTTTAAAAAACATTTTAACATGTCGCCAATTTCCATGAGAAATAAGTATAAAAAAGTTCAATTGGAAAGCGATGAAAACAGCTTGCGAAAAATACCTGAAATCAAACCTTTTTTAGAACAAATTGAAAAAAAGGGGTTTCTAGAAAGTGCTAATTTTTTGAGACAATCAGAGTTTTCTTTATACATGGAAGAAACTCTGGGAGTGTGCGAAAAAAAATGGGGAGTAGTAACGGACTTTGAAAGTTTAATGATCAATAAAGGTGACTGTTCAAAACAAAAAATGATTAACATAGGAAAATTGCTATTTAAGGAATTGTCGATTCGGTTTATACGTTTCAAAGTTAAGCATATGAATGGAAACTTTTATTTCAGAATAGAAAATGATCAATGGGAAATAGTAGATGAAATGATGATGGAGAGTGTCATTAGTTTAGCTCTCGAATTTTCTGTGATACCCATTTTTCAAATAGATTTTGGGTTGAAATATAACTATTTAATCGATCCTCCCGTTGGTCATAAGGAATTATATCTTGGAATGCTGGAAAAATTTAACAGGTTATTTAGGAATTTATCGTCAGAGCACTTAAAGATATGTCGGTATGAGCTATACATAGATATCTTTAATACGGCGATAAAAGAAAGCTCTTTAGATATCGTGAGTTATGGGATGAGTGCTTTTGTAGAATTAATAAAAGAAAAGGTAGGTCATGAAAAAAAATACCGGGGATTGCATACAGGTGATTTCACTCTAAACAGCAAAAGATTAGACTGTAAACATTTGAGAATTTTGAAAAATCATTTAGTTCAGTTTGATTTTTTTAGTGCCCAGTTTATTTTGACGGAAAAAAAACAAATTAATATGTTGGATTTTAATAGCATACAGGATCGTTATTGCCATGCAGAGAGCAGGCTTAACAAAATGCTTCCAAAAGGTTTTGATGGTTCTAATCCACATCTTATGATTGATGTGACCTATGAATTAAAAAGAAAGATAAAAAAAAGTATGAAAGCGATGACAGCTTATCATGCATTGCTCAATATGATTCTGACAGAACCACAAAGAAGTTTTTCGGTAATATCAAATTTTCAACTTAAATGGATTGAAAATCATCAAAAACATATTCAAAGCTTTGCTTTTACCAACAATACTTTCAAAGAGCCCTTGCATTACTTGTTAAATTTGTACCAACTGATGGATGGAAACGAAGTTATTATGGCAAAAGAAGGTTGTTATATTGCAAAATACGCTGAAAGTATTTTAGGTATTTTTTATTTAGGCTATAGAGATTATATCGAAGCGGTGAGTTGTCAAAACGTTCCGAGAAGCAGACAACATCAAATTGTTATTCCGAAGGCAAGTGGAAAATATAAAATATCGGAATATACATTTAATGAAAGCATATGTAGTAAAAACCAGGAATCTGAGTTTTATGCTGATGAAGCATTTTTTCAACAAGAAGAATACAACTATATTCAAAAGACAATGATGCCCGAACTGACGATAGATTGCAAAGAATTTGTTGATGGAGTATATCATACCGTTAACCTGCAACCTTATGACATATGTATTGTAAAGATTGATAAACTCATGGCTGAAGATCATAGGTAGCAAGGAAATTGAAAAATAGGCTTTGGCTTCTGTTAGAAAAATGACAATAGGAGCTGAAGTCTACTGAAAAGAAGTAACAAACTAAATGGAAGGAGGGAATGGTGATGATTTATTTAACCGCTGGGATTGTCTGTGGAATAGTGCTTTATGTGTTTTGGGGGATAGGACGAACAAGAGCAGTGAAATCAGCTAAAAAAGGTACCGATTTATGTGATAAATCTTTTGTCAAAATTCGTGGAGGGTATTCGACGGTAAGTGTGGAAGAAAACCTAGAAAAATATATTTCTCAGACCGAAAAGAAGCTAAATCAATTAAAAACGGCTTTGAAAGATGCGAATTCGGAGAAAATATTTGCTTACCAGGAGAACAAGTTGACTAAAAAGCAATTGCAAGAAATAGAAGTGTATCTGCTGACCTTGGAAAAAGAATATAAGCTTATGGAAAAAACTGATCTTGTGGGGAAGGTACAATCGCTAGATGATTCGAAAAATATTGAGACCCAAGTAAAGATAGCTCAATTAAGGAATTTGAATAACGAAATAGAAATGCTTCAAGATTGGGTTGATCAAAGAAGTATAATGCTTGTTGATGCTACGGAAAAAATAAAGCTTTTGAAAAACACAATGTTAAAAAAACAAAAAAGATTCGAAAAAATGAAAGAGGATATTGCTTATGCAAATCAACAAATAGAAAAGCTAAATCAAAGCATTACAACCTATGATCAAGAAATAGTAGATGTAAAAAAAGTGATTGATAAGAAAAGAGTAGGTGACAAATTATCAAGGGAAAAGAAAAATCAGTTAAGAGGAAAGATTAATCAATTAAAATTAGAGCAAGAGACAATAAAAGTTGTCAAAGACAAAGCAACACACACATATAGAGAAAGCATTAAGCTCCTTACAGTAAACCTCAAAGAAAAGAATGAATTGATCGAGAAACTAAAGAATAAAATTACATTTATGAAAGAAACACGAGAATTTTATGAGATTGATATTCAGATTCTGCAGGAAAGAATGACAAAAAGCGAGAAAAATAAAGAGAAAATGACCATAATATCGAAAAGATTAAATGCTTATCAACATAAACTAGTACTTGTTGAAGCATTGAAGAGGGTGTTAGAAAAATGGATGAGCAGTAAAAATAGTGTTATTCAAAATCTTTATGAAAAATCGCAAAAGGAAAAAGAGCTCATTAATACGCTAATAGATGAAAATACGACATTGAAATTAGATAACAGCTTTATGCAAGAGCAAGTTGATGAGCTTAAGAGGTCTGTAGCTCAAGAAAAAGAACAGTTTGAGAAGGAAAGAGATGATAGGGAAAAACAAGCGACAGAGTATTCAGCGTAAGAGAGCTGAGGGATTCGTGCACAAAGGAAGATATACACACGCTTATATAAGTAAAAAGTAGGAGGGCATTCAATGATTATTACAGGATTCTTAGCTGTTCTTGGTATAATGACAATACTGTATGTAATAAAATTGGTTCAATCCCTGTATCACTATTTTGAGGGGTTTCCCTCTATTCATATGCTGGTGATAGGATTTGTTACTGATTTTTTTGACTCTTTGGGAATTGGAAGTTTTGCTCCCACTGCTTCCTGGTATCGACACACAAAAATGGTAAATGACCGTATCATTCCGGGAACAATGCTGGTAGGGCATACATTACCCGTAGTAACAATGGCGTTTATTTTTATTCAACGAGTGGAAGTAGATCCACTAACGCTTGTTTTTATGATTATTGCAGCTGCGTTAGGAGCTCATGTAGGAGCTGATATAGTATCGGGTTTATCGGAAACAAAAGTTCAATTTGGAATGGGTTTTGCGCTTATTATTACAGCCATCATCATGATTCTTGGCACAGATGCGATTCAAGCGATGCCTGCTTCAGGTGATATGATCGGGTTGGATGGTGCAAAACTTATGGTGGCTGTAGCGGGTAACTTTATTCTGGGGGCTTTAATGTCGCTAGGGGTAGGTTTATATGCGCCATGCATGGCATTAGTATATTTGCTGGGTATGGATCAGCTTGCTGCTTTTCCCATTATGATGGGATCCTGTGCATTTCTTATGCCCATAGGAAGCATAAAGTTTATTAAGCATGGGGCCTTCGATTCCAGAGCTGCTGTAGGACTGGCCTTGGGTGGAGTGCCGGCGGTGGTCATTGCAGCTACTTTTATTTCAGAACTTCCGATGGAGATTCTGACCTGGTTAGTCATTGGCGTCATAAGTTATACAGCGTTCAAGATGCTAAGAGCGGCATTACCGAAAGAAAGTTTTTGATAATAACATAGTAGATATATACGGAAAATGTATAGGGAGGAGTCCATTGGAGAATAATTTAGATACGTATAATTTTCACCACATTAGTCGAGAAAAAAGTTCAGTTAAGATGGAGTATCTGCAAGAACTGATGAGTGCTGAAATGGAAGAACACCTGATAACATATATGTTGAACTTAATTGTCTTCTTTTGTCAAAGAGTTGGCTTTCCACTTGTTCAAATTGATAGAAAGCTAAGTTTAGCAATAGAGAAAAGCAAAAGCCCTATTGTTAATGCAGATAGCATTTGGGTTTTACTAACAGAAATAATGACTATCATCAATAGTGAGTACGGAGAAATGGGAGGTGTAAAAAGCAAAACACACACATTGAATAGTGAAGTAGATCACAAAATGATCTACTTGTATAAAGAAAAGAATATAGTGAGAGATAAATTAATTTCTAAAAAGTTATCGATATTAGAAAGTTTAAGAATACTGCTTGGTGAGCTGTCGCCGGAAATATTGCATCATAGCAGGCGAATGAGAATCATGGTAACGAAAATTGGAAAAAGTTTTAATCTAAGCGGATTGTCGTTGAAGAAACTAATACTCACTGCAGAATTACATGATTTAGGAAAAATTGGAGTAGAGGAAGCGATTTTGAAAAAAACGAAAAGTCTAACAAGTGCTGATTGGAAACGGTTAAAAAAGCATCCTCTATATGGATATTGTCTTGCTAAACGAATTACCATGATCCCTGGAGTAGCGGAAGGTGTTTTGTTACATCATGAGAGATGGGATGGTAAGGGATATCCCATAGGATTAAAAAAAGAAGAAATTCCGTTTGAGGCACGGATGATTACTATTATTGATGCCTACGATGCAATGGTTTATGAACGAGGGTATAAAGAAGTCTTAAGTCCGGACCAAGCGAAAGATGAATTAAGAAGGTGTGCGGGAACACAGTTTGATCCCTTATTAATCCGAGCTTTTTTATCGATTTGAATAAGCAGAGAATAGCACATAGGATCATGTAGTAAGAAACCATTAAATAAAAACATTACTAATTTTTTAGTAATGTTTTTCGATGAAAAAAATGATATTCTGGTAGAGAAAGTATTTTATCAGAGCTATTACTGTTTTTGTCGTCAATAAATGACCAGGATAGATAATAGTACTAAAAGTCTAGAAGACATAAAACAAGGAGGACAATATGAATAAAAAACGTTGGACGGCGTTAGGGTTATGTATTGCTATTTTAATTGTTTCGTTTGTCATTGATGCAACAGGGAGAACGGAAAAAATGTTCTTTGCGGAAGAAGAATGGGAAGAAGTGATGCTTGAAAGCGGATCCGAGTCAGTTGTTGCTGTTTTAGAAGTATCAGGAGTCATTACGGCCAGAGATACCAGTGGTGTTTTTGATGAACAGGAGTATCACCATGATTCCTTTTTAAAGAGACTTGAATCCGTATATGAAAATGAGGATGTAAAAGCAATTGTTCTTTATGTTAACTCACCAGGAGGAGGCGTTTCAGAAAGTGATGAAATTTTTCAGCGGATTATGTCGCTAAAAAATGAGAATGAAAAGCCGCTGGTTGTTTTTATGGACCAGGTAGCGGCTTCAGGCGGATATTATATCGCAGCGCCGGCGGATCACATTATGGCGACACGAAACACCATCACCGGGTCGATTGGCGTTATTATGCAAAGCATCAACTTGCATCAGCTAGCGGAAAACTGGGGAGTGGAAGATGCGACCATTAAAAGTGGTGAGTTAAAAGACTTAATGAATCCGTTAAGAAATATGGAAGAGGAAGAACGGGAAGTGATGCAAAGTATTATTGATGAAATGCATCAATTTTTTGTGGAAGCAATCGTTGAAGGAAGAGGCATGGACTTAGAAAAAGTTGAAAAACTAGCCGACGGAAGAATTTTTAGTGGCTCTCAAGCTTTGCAAAATGGACTGGTTGATTCTTTGGGAAGATTTGAAGATGCTGTAGAAAAAGCAAAGATGATTTCAGGCAACGAAGATGCAACGGTTCTTATTTTAAGGCAAAGGAGTGCTTTTAGCTGGCAGCATTTTCTTAATGGAAATCAGCGATTGACAATGTTGGAGCATCTGTTCCTTAACCATTCCTCCCCTCGCTATCCAATGCCAATTTCGACAGAACACTATCCCACACCCATGTATTTGTGGACTTATTAGGGGGTGTAGGATCATGATAAAGAGAGAAATAAAAGAACAGGAAAAAATGACACATTTTAATGAAGGAGAATGGAAAAATTATCGGCTGGCCCGTATGGGAGATCGATTGATGGCTTATGTGCTGGATATAATCGTTGTGAATGGAATAAGTGTTATCTTAGGGGCAATTAGTGGTGGAATGGTATGGCAGATTCCTTTTTTTGCTATGCGACTGATGACTATTGGAGTAGTGGGAGCTGTTTATTTTAGTCTTTTTACGAAGCTGTGGGGTCAAACCTTAGGGAAAATGGTGGTAGGTATTCGTGTCATTCAAAAGAATGGTGATTTATTAGACTGGAAAACGGTTTTACTAAGAGAAGTGGCAGGCAGAACGGTTTCTCAACTCTTTGGTGTTCATTTAGGATATCTGTGGGCCGCTATCAGTAAAAAAAACCAGGGTTGGCATGATCTGTTAGTGGACACCTATGTGGTGGTTGAACCGGAAATGGAAAAACGTTGGATCATTCAGGTGCCCTCATCGGCAGAGGACAGCCTACAGAGTGACAACTAACGAAAGGAAATAGGAACAATAATGGTATCGGTAAATTCATCATAAGTTGCGTCCTTTTGATATAATAGGGTATAACTCTACAGGTAAGTGATGAAATGAAGAAATGAAACAAAGGGGCGTTTATGATGAAGAAAACCGATGAATCAAAAGATTTGAACAAGATTACGAACTCGATCACACTAAAGTTTATTGTTATTATTGTGGTGGCACAGTTGATTACTCCTTTTTTAGCCGGCATGATTAATCAGCAGGTTGACCGTATGGGACTGGCAAATTTGGAAATTATCACCATGATTACTTCCTTTACCAACTTGATTATTTTGACGGTTTTTATGATTTATGCAGTTAAATGGATTATACTGAGCCGAATTAAAGGGCTGAACAGACTGGTCCAAAAGGTAGCTGATGGCGATTTATCTGAAAGACTGGAGATTACGAAAAGTGATGAAATTGGTAAATTGGGAGTAGGCATTAATGAAATGATTGATAGTCTGGCGGATATGGTAAAACAGTCAACCATGTCGACAGAAAAAATAGAAGACGTAAGCCAAGAACTTAGTCGAAATACGGAAATGATCGCTAAAAATATGGCAGGGATTAAAGAACGTACCGAAAAGATAGAAAATAAAATTCATGGTACAACGAAGGTTGTGGAAAAAGCAGTACAAGATTCCACCGTCTTGAAAGAACGAAGTCAAAAGATTATGGCATCATCAGAAAGGATATTGGAAAGATCCAACGAAGCGAAACTTTTAGCAGCGAAAGGTCAAAAAGCAGCGCAAGGGGTAGAAGAAAAAATTGATAATACAACAGATTCTTTTGACCGACTGACAAAAACGACAGAAACTTTACAGGACTATTCTGATAAAATTAGCTTGGTAACAGAAACAATTCAAAAAATATCGCGTCAAACAGGCATTTTGGCAATCAATGCTAAGATAGAAAGTGCACGGGCTGGCGACGCAGGAAAAGGCTTTGCGGTCGTAGCTGATGAGGTGAATACCTTGGCAGAAGAAACCAGTTTCTCGGCGGAGGAGATAGAAAAAACTATGGCTGCATTGAAGGATGGGATACAAGAGCTGGGTTCGGAGATGCAGGAAGCTTCATCAACCTTGGATGAGATTAAAGATGCAGCCGATAATACAAAAAACACGTTGACTGGAATCGTTGCACAGATTGAAAAAGTGGATCATCGTATTCAGGAAATTAATGAAACAAATCAGAAGCAGGCAGATTTTTCACAGGATCTTTCAGCTTTGATGGATCAAATCAACAGCCAAACAGAGTTTATCGAAGAAGCTGTAGAGAATGCTAATGAACTTATTGAAACAACCAGTCATAGCTTGAAAGGGATTAATGAATCTACTAGTGAAATGACAGAGCAGGCAACAGAAACAAAACAAAAATTGATGAAAATCAAAGCATAAGCAACCATCAAAAACCACCGTTTAGCCATAGTTTGTCTTTTTACTGGCTTTTGGTGGTTTTTGATTGTACTGAATAAAATAACTACTTCCGCGTAATACTTCAATTGCCTCTCTTTTAGGCATGTTATACGGTTCTTTTTTATATCCCAATGAGTCTGTTAGTAAAATATTGCATACGGCGTTGTTGATGGTAAACGAAAACGATACGATGCTAGACGTCATGTAGGAAATCAATAGAGGCTTCGAGAACTGGGAAAGAAGGAGCCGGGTTTTAAGTAGTAGCCAATGAAGCTCGATGCTTATCGGAAGAAGTAGATGCGGCGGTATCCCAGATTACAGATTATGTGATGACTACCTTGGTAGAAAGCAGCAAAACCAGAGAAACGTTAGAAAAAAGTCGCAAGGACTTTATGGAATCTACAGCCCTAATAAAGGAAATGGAAAGCTACTTTCTGAATTTGTTTAAGTTGACAGAAGAGATGGGTAGTCGGATGGTAGATATATCTGAAAACATACGACAAGTGGATGAAGAGGTAGAGTGGATTGCGGAAGGGATGAACACGATGCCTGGAGATGTAAACAATAATTTGAAGCGATTATTCTTTATTGAAGAAATTAAAAACAGGCAGCTTAGAGATTTTTCAGCGTAAGCCTGTTTTTTTCCATGGTGGAAATGACATCCTGCACCTGATACCAGTTTTCGATTCGTTTCATATTGGGAAGCATTTCCTGGTCTCGATTATAAGTGCAGTCCATTAGTAATACATCCACTCCGGATTCGGCAATAGCTCTGGCGTTTTCATAACGATCTTCAATAAAAAGGTCGCATCGAAGCTCCTGGGCTTTCCCCACTTTATCATGACTTCCTAAGAGAAATAAGCCATTTTGTGGTATGTCGTGATGATTTAGCCAGTCCTTTGTAACCTTTTCCATATTTGGGTGCCTGGCCGTAATATAGTATAACTGATGCGTTGGGTACATATCTTGTAAAATACTGGGTGCTTCTTTTCTTATAGGGCTATGACGATGAATCTTTTCTCCGTGTTCCAAGTAGAATGCTAGATATTCTTCCTCTGAAATCCCTAAGTTAACAGCTAAGTCATAGCAAGTCATGTCTTCCGGTTTTTGATTCAGTCCAAAGTGTTCATTGGTAAATGGCAGCCAATAATAAGGCTCGGTTAAAGTAGCGTCAATGTCAATTCCAATGGTGAGTGAAAAAATGTTCATAAAAATATTCCTCCTTTTAATCCTTTTAATAGGTATTGTCGATACGTCTATTGTATCAAACAAAGTCAAAAAAGAGGTTAAGAAAAGGTTAATAGTAGATAAAATTTGATTCATAGCCCCAGGGGTTTTGTCAGGGTTGAAAGCAAGGAGATTTTACCATAGAATAAAGATATGATCGATGAAAAGTGATGTTGTGTTTCTAAAGCTTTGGTAGAACTGTACAAATAATGCAAAGGAGATACATATGGAAAAAAACAATCTGAGGAAAAAACGAAGGGAAAGTCTGTGGAAGCATCCTTATAAAAAATCTAGATTTCAAAAAATGACGCCAATGATTTTGATTCTGCTGTTTGGCTCTATGGCAATGAAAGTGGTTATTGCTGAAATGCCTATATCGGAAGGGTGGAAAGAAATCCACCACTCTTCGATAGTGGTGGATATGCACAATGATACCATGATGAAAGTAGTAGACAGTCATACGTGGTTGCCGGTAGTGGATATCGGGAAAGAATCACCAGAAGGCTTTCAGCTGGATCTACACAAAGCCCAACAAGGTGGTTTGAATGTAGCTTTTTATGCGGCTTATACAGCGGATCAAAGGGATGTTGACGACGTTGTTGCCAGAACCAACAGTCGTTCTCTCGCGTTGATTAATGCCTTGTATTGGACCGTTGAACAAAATCAGGATAACATGACTCTAGCTAGAAACACACAGGAAATAGAAGCGGGACTGGCTGAAGGAAAGCATGTTGCTGTTGCAAGTTTGGAAGGTATGTATCAATTTGGTGGAGAAAACAGTAAAGAGCTGCTACGACAGTATCATGATTTGGGAATTCGGGCCGCAGGACTTGTTTGGAACAGCCCTAATAGATTAGGTGCAGGAGCTAATGTTGCTAATAATGAAGAAAATGCAGGGCTGACAGAGGCAGGTCGAGAGATCATTTCTGAAATGAACCGTCTAGGAATACTGGTGGATGTTTCTCATATGAATGAAAAAACATTTTTCGATACCCTTGAAATTACACAAGTACCAGTGATTGCTTCTCATTCAGGAGTGGATGGAGTACGACCGCATGTACGGAATTTGTCCGATGAACAATTGCTTCAGCTAAAAGAGAATGGTGGAGTGGTGAGCATTAACTTTTGGAGAACGGCTTTAGCGAACCCGGGAAGTTCAGCGACGGTTAAGCATATTGTAGATCACATTGATTATGCGGTGAACTTAATAGGCATCGATCATGTGGGGCTTGGATCAGATTTTGACGGAGCTACAATGCCTAAAGACCTTCCAGATGCTTCTTACTTACCCAGCATTACGAAAGAATTGGCGAGTAGGGGCTATCATCAGGAAGAAATTAAAAAAATAGTGGGTGGAAATAATCAGCGGGTTCTAAAAGAGGCAGAAAAATTTGCAGAAAACCAGGTGCGTCACCCATGGTTACAACCACCTAGATTAAGGGTTGTACCGGACGTTCAAATGGGAGAAATAGTTTATGATACCAAGCCTACGCTTTCTGCAAAAATAATGGATAGTGGCGATGGTGCAGGGAACTTTTTTCAATATAGCATTATAGTAAATGGAGTCGTTTATCAGCCATCATATCATCCGGATACAGGTCATATTTCTTATCAAGTGGAAAGGGATCTGTTGGGGAAAGGACATACCGAAAGGGACGGGAATTTTCATGTGGTGACGTTTTTAGCGAAAAACCCGATAGGCTTAGAAGTCAGAGAAACAGTGATTATTTACGTTCTTTAGGGTTTTTTGAGTTTTTAAAAGGCTATTGGATGGTATAGGCAATAACAACAAGAAAGGAACATGGCAGAGGCCATGTTCCTTTCTTGTTGAGAAAAGAGAGAATAGCTGTAAGGCTGTGTATAAGCAATTAAGCAGAATCATGATCAAGAAGATTGACAAAAGGAAATAGAAATAATATACTAAGTTACATCACTAACCTAGTAACTTGCGAAAAGGGGTGGTCCCGTGAAATTCTTTGAAGGAACAGATCCCATTTATGTTCAAATTGCTGATTGGCTGGAAAATGAAATCCTTTCAGAACAAGTGAAAGCAGGAGAAAAAATATATTCTCAATATAAACTGGCTGAGATTTTTGGGATTAACCCAGCAACAGCCTTAAAAGGACTTAACCGATTAGTGGAGAAGAACCTGGTTTATAAAAAAAGAGGACTGGGAATGTTTGTAGAAGATAATGCACTGGAAATATTAAAAAAAGAACGAAGAGATCATGGAATGAGAAATCAGATCAAAGAGTTGGTGGAGGAAGCGAAACGATTGGATGTATCGAAAGACATTCTGATGGAAATGATTGAAAAAGAAATAGAAAAGGAACCAGAAAAGGCGGGAGACAGTAATGATTCGATGTGAAGCAGTAACAAAATCCTTTGGAAAAAACAAGGCATTAAATAACTGTAGCTTTGAAATTTCAGGGCCAACGCTCACAGGGGTTATTGGGGTGAATGGTGCTGGAAAAACCTCTCTGTTTAAGACGTTAGCCGGATTTCTAAAGCCTAGTAGTGGAGGAGCGTATGTGTTGGACCAGCCGACTTTTCAAAATATGACCGTTGCTCGGAATCTTATCTTAATTGAAGAAGGGATGACATTTTATCCGAATGCAGTACTTTCGGAACTGGTAGATTCTTATCATCGATTTTATGAGAATTTTAATAAACCACTGGCTCAAAAACTGATGGACTATTTTCACCTAAATCCATCACAACCATATCAAAAACTTTCAAAAGGGATGGCTAGTAGATTTCGAGTGGTTTTAGCTTTGGCGGCACAAGCACCTATTACATTGCTGGATGAACCAAATACTGGCATGGACCCAAGCATGCGAAAAGAGTTATATCAATTGATTCTGAAAGATTATATAAAAAATCCAAGAATCATGCTTATATCCAGTCATTACTTGGGAGAAATGGAACAAATCCTTGAAGAAATACTCTTGATTCATAAAGGGGCTGTAATGAAACATGATCGCTTAGAATCTTTTCAAAGTTCTTTGATTTCTTTACAAGGTCGACCGGAAAAAATAGCGGCGTTAGAGAAAAAGGTAAAAACCTATGACCAAAAGGATTATGGTCCGGGAAAACGTCAGATTATCCTACTAAAAAGTGATTTTGAAGGATTATGTTTGTCAGAGGAAGAAAAGCAACGGGAGCTGGAAGTGAAAGGCATTTCTTCGGAAGATTGCTTTATCTATCTCACGCAACAAAAGGGAGGTAATATCCATGACATCTATGACGCATAACTATGGGTTAGTCTCAATGATCTATTTGCATCTGAAAGACAAGCTATATCACTATGCAAATGCATTTGCTCATTTAATGACATTGCAATTACTGGGATACTTTTTTTCCATGAATAGTAAAACCAGCGGTAGCATGGGCATGGGTTCTTCAGTAAGCTTCTATGTAGGGCATATCACCTTGGCACCAATTTACATATTTACCATGATTTGGCTAGTGATGCAGGGTCTTAAATTGGCAGAAGAAAAAAATCATGAATATTATATGGTCTCTACTAATAAAGTGGCTTTTTGTTCGGATATCTTACTAATGGGAATTTATGGAGTTGTTGGTAGCGTCACTTTGTTTTTTTCCGGATTTTTAATACAAGCCTTCGCAATGTTATACTACGAACACGTGTATCTTCATGAATCTTTTCAACAAGTCGGCGCTTTCCAATACATTGGCTACATTATCAGTACAATACTTTATCTGAACATAGCAGGTGCGATAGCGTACTTGCTGGGCAGTTTGAAATCAAGGTTCAAAGGCTTGTTTTACTTAGGGATCATTGTGAGTATGTTATTATTGTTTGGTGTTGGCTGGATGCTTACTTTATACAGAGGAACGGGCTATGTCATTAACCTTCAGGAGATAGTTCGGTTTTATACACAGGAATATAGAGTGATGGTGTGGTTGATGAAAAGCGTAGTAACCTTAGGAATTGTTTATGGGACCACTTATTTGACCCTTCGAAACCGGGAGGTGAGCTAAAGATGAATGCTGTTGTCCTTGGGTTTTTAATCATTAATTTTGTCGTCATATACCTTGTTTTTATGGGAACTGGGAAACTAGTGATGAGTAAAGTGCCGAAAAAGTGGTCTTTTCGATTGCTGGGAATTTACGGAACACTTTTGTTGTTATCTCCCTTTGTGATGGTTTTTGGAGATGAAGCACCTTATCAAAGAGTCGATGTGATCGATGAATCCTTATATTGGTCGATGGATATAGAAGAATGGGAGCTGGAAGATTTACTGGAAAACGGATCTCACGTTTTATTAGATCAACGGAAAATAAGCATAGAGGATAGGGAATTTACAGAACAGAAACCGCTTATTATTAATGGATCGGGGATAGAGATTGATCACGGATTTTCTATCGTTGTAGAAATGACAGAAGACCTTAGTGAGATTGAAATGACACAATTAATGTTACCGGCAACGGTGAACGCAATAGATGTCAGTCAGCTGTTCAATCCATGGCAATGGAGTATGACGGGAAAAGAGGTGCAGGTGAAGGTTCCCAAAACCAATATAGAACTCCATATCTTGGAACCACTACCAATGTTCTTTCATTTTCAAAAAGAAAAAGAAGCGGTGCCCAATGAATTTTCAATTACTTCTGGAGGGATAATTCAGTGGATGAGGATTCCGGCAGGAATTCCTGTAGAGTTTAGAAATATTGAACTGGAAAGAATGATATCAGACTGACGCCAACATTGATTTGGCGTCTTTTTACTTTAAAGCAGGCTTCTTTATGGTTCTGTCGTTTACAAGAAAGAGATAAGGGGTATTTCAGTAAAGAATGCAAAAGAAAGAAAGTGAGGATTTGGAATGGACACGCCAATGATGATTGTCTTTGGATTACTTCTTTTTACCATCCTGATGCTAATTCTGGACGTTTTGCGGATTGATTTGATTGCACTGATCGTAATGCTGACCTTAGGATGGACAAGGGTTTTATCAACACAAGAAACCTTTGCCGGTTTTTCCAGCAATGCTGTTATTGCCATGATATCGGTGATGATGATGAGCTACGGACTGTCAAAAACAGGTGTTATTGATGGATTTACGCATTGGCTAGTGGAAAAAAGTGGTAATGACAAGAAAAAAATAGTGTTGCTTCTTTCTCTGGCGGCTGGTCTTTTATCAGGGGTTATGATTACGGTAGGGGTGGCGGCTATTTTTTTGCCGGTGGTTCTTAAGGTTGCCAGAAGTCAAAAAATACAAGTGTCGGAGTTGCTGATGCCTATGGGATTTGCATCTATTTTGGGAGCTAATTTGACCATGGTGGGCTCAGCGCCGCTAATCCTGCTAAATGATCTTTTGGTCAGTGAAGGTATGACGGAGTACGGACTTTTGGCCGTCTTTCCGGTGGGGATACTATTATTAGTAACTGGACTAATGTACTTCTGGATAGGTAGCAGCCGGTTACTGTCACAGAAAAGCGATGATATCACAGAATTGACGGAACAGGAACAATGGATGGAAGAAATGAGCATATGCCGTAATATCGAGTATTATCACATACCTTCAGCTTCACCGCTTCACGGAAAAACCATCGAAAGCTCTGAACTTTGGAAAAAGTATCCGGTACACATCCTGGCGATCAAAGAAGGGGATGAGGTGATCTGGGCTCCATGGCGAGAAACACAACTATTGGCTGGTCAATTTCTTGCCATTCAAGGTCAAACTTCGACGATTACAGACTTTGCCAAGAAGCATTATTTGGAAAAAATAGAGGCAAAGAAGTATTTTCCTTCTTTAGCTGACTCTGAAGCAGCTGGATTTGTAGAAGTGATGATTCCACCCAGATCGCCAATAGAAGGAAAAACCTTAAGAGGGATTTCTTTTCGGAAGCGTTATGCGGTGGAACCCTTGATGATTTTCAGGCAGGGAGAAAAAGTAGAGCAAAATCTGTCTGACTATAGGCTGCAGCAAGGCGATACACTGGTAGTTCATGGAGAGTGGAATCATATTGAAGAAATGGATGACCGAGATCATTTTTTGGTCATCACCTCCTATGAAAAAAAATCACAGGTTCCTAACAAGTCATGGGTAGCTGTTGGATGTCTGGTGACAGCTGTATTGCTAACAATCATTGGAGTATCAGTTTCTATGGCATTTTTAACAAGTGCTGTTTTAATGATTCTCTCAGGTGTTTTTTCTATGGAAGAAGCCTATCAAGTCGTCGATTGGAAAGTTGTTTTTCTGTTAGCAGGACTGATTCCACTGGGGAATGCCATGCAAAAAACCGGAGCAGCCGAGTGGTTAGCTGAGCAAGTAATAAGAGGAATCCAAGGAGGACCACCTAGCTTATTACTAATATCCGTTGCGGTGATGGCTAGTTTCTTTTCTTTATTTATGTCTAATGTTGGAGCTGTTGTTATTCTTGTTCCACTGGTAACCAGTATGGCTGCCTTGGAAGGCGTAGATCCCAGACCAATGGCTTTGCTGGCGGCAGTATGTGCGTCTAACTCTTTTATGTTACCTACTCATCAGGTGAATGCATTATTGCTTTCGCCAGGTGGTTATCGAAACATGGATTTTGTGAAAGCGGGAGGGGGTATGACGCTTCTTTATATCATAGTGACGGTTATCGTTTTTCAATTATTTCTGGTGTAGCAAGCTGCAAGAAAAAAAGAAAGCGCTACAGAAAAACAACAAAGGAGGAAATAAAAATGCTTTTAAAACATTATTTTACAGGAAAGATTGCACACAGTTCGTACATGCTGGCAGGTGAAAAAACCTGTGCCGTAATTGATCCTCAGCGGGATGTGAATCACTATATTGAAGAGGCCCGTCAGCAGGGGGTGACCATTACCCATATTATCCAAACCCATTTGCATGCAGATTTTATTTCTGGTCATATGGATTTAGCAGAAAAAACCGGAGCAACCATTTATGTGGCAAAATCGGCAGGATGTACCTTTGAACATATGGCTCTTTCAGAGGGTGATGTGATTAAATTGGAAAATATGGAATTACAGGTATTAGAAACACCGGGACATACTCCTGAACATCTGAGCTATGTGGTTATTGACAAATCCAGATCAGACAGTCCAGTAGGAGTATTTACTGGCGACACATTATTTGTGGGGGACGTAGGACGTCCGGATCTTTTTCCGGATCAGGCTCAGGAATTAGCCGGGAAACTATATCATAGCCTTCATGAAAAATTGATGAAACTACCGGATTATTGTGAAGTATATCCAGCTCATGGTGCCGGTTCTCTTTGTGGACGGTCAATGGGTGCTAAGTGGCGAAGCACTATTGGGTATGAAAGACGGTTTAATCAGACGCTTCAAATACAAGACAAAGAAACGTTTATTAAGTCTCTGACAGAAAACATGCCGCCGGCACCAGATCATTTTAGCCGATGCAGCGATGTAAATCGAAAAGGACCTGAAAAAGTGAAGGATCTTCCACTATTGGAAAAATTATCGCCGACAGATTTTTGTCAAAAAACCCAGGAAAAGGAATATATTGTTTTAGATACCAGAAATTATTTAGCCTTTGGAAGTCAACATATACCAGGGTCTTGGCACTTGGATCTGAACGGAAACTTCCCGACTTTTGCCGGATGGGTTCTTCCGACAGACAAAAAAATAATAGTGGTAGCCGATGATTTTCAAAAAGCTCAAGAGGCTGTACTCTGGGCACGGCGTGCAGGAGTGGATCAGATTGTTGCCTATTTGGATGGTGGCATTACCAGTTGGGTAACGGCGGGATTAAGAACTGCTTCGGTGCAGCAGATTTCGGCTGAAACCCTTCACAATATGGTGGTCGGAGAGGAAGATTTTGTGATGTTGGACGTTAGAGCTCCTGGTGAATATGAGGATAGTCATATAGAAGGAGCCTACAACATACCGGTAGCCGAGCTTCGGAGTCGTTATGAAGAATTAGATAGAAATCGGAAAATTGTACTAGCCTGCAGCTCTGGAAATCGTTCTAGTTTAGGCAGCAGCATTCTCGAACAAAAGGGATTTAAGCATTTAATCAATGTAGCTGGCGGCATGTCAGGCTATAGTGCGGCAGGGCATGCAAAAGAATGTCGAGCCTGTATTAATCCTCATGGGTCAAGGTTTTATGCAAAAAATAATTCCTAGAGGATGATGGTAAGGGAGGAATAACCTATGGATTTCTTAACGCAGGCACAGTGGTCCCCCTATGCCGTAGGAGTAGGTATTGGGGTTTTAAGTTGGATCACTTTTTTGGTTTCAGATAAGCCTATTGCTTGCTCCACCACTTTTGCAAAAAGTAGTGGGATGCTTGAAAAACTTTTCAGAGGGAAAAAAGTAGCCGAAAAGCCATACTATCAAAAGATAAACCTAACCATTGATTGGCAATTTATGCTGGTAATAGGTATTGTCATTGGTTCTTTTATTTCGGCTACTCTTTCGGAAAGCTTTCAACTAATCTGGGTACCGGACATATGGGCCGATATTTATGGGCCCAGTCCTTTTTTAAGAACCGGAGTCGCTATTCTGGGCGGCATTTTCCTTGGTTTTGGTGCCCGATGGGCCGATGGCTGTACCAGTGGTCACGGTATTAGCGGAACCATGCAATTAACACTATCGAGCTGGGTATCGGCCATTAGCTTTTTTGTTGGAGGGATTGCAATGGCTCATCTATTGTTTCGCCTATCGGTATAGGCAAACAAGGAAGAGGGGGTCAAAAAATGAATACAAATAAGCAGCGGGTTTGGGGCTTGCTATTTGGCGTTGCTTTTGGTTTTTTACTTCAAAAGGGTGGAGCGACTCAATACGATATTATTTTGGGTCAGCTACTATTAAAAGATTTTACGGTTCTGAAAATCATGCTATCCGCTGTAGCGACAGGAATGATAGGGCTCCATGTGATGAAAAGTAAAGGGTGGATTCGGTTTCATCCTAAAAAGGGATCGGTTGGAAAAAATGTCTTAGGAGGCCTTCTTTTTGGCGTTGGCTTTGCTCTATTGGGTTATTGTCCTGGAACCATAGCAGGAGCTATTGGAAACGGGTATTTGGATGCGGCTCTTGGAGGGTTGCTTGGTATTTTTATTGGAGCAGGCATTTTTGCAGCCTATTATCCAAAATGGAAGGATGGGATTTTGAAAAAAGGCGAGTACGGTGATATTTCATTGCCACAGTTGTTAAAGGTTAAGGACTGGGTACTGGTTATTCCTATATTTTTTATGATAGTGTTGATACTCTTTTGGATAGAGCATATTTAAAGCCCATTTTTGGGCTTTTTATTGTAGTATAGAAAATAATATGAGTGCCCTATAGCAATTTTTAATTGCAATAGATGCGAAATAGATGCGAAACATTTTTTCTGCTGATATGACAAAAATAAAGATGACGCAAGGTAGATGATGTGAAATAGAAGGCTCTATTAAAGGCTTAAATATGTTATGATAATAGATAAAACTTATCAAGCATCACGAATCAATCCATAGTGGTATATTCAACGAAATCAGGATGAAAAATTCAGTAAACTTGTCTATAAGAAAGGAATGTGTGAGGAATGATAGGTATGAATGAAGCATATGAATTATTACGCAATACGGTTTTGGAGCAGGGAAGGGTATTGGACGGCGATGTATTAAAGGTAGATAGCTTTTTGAATCATCAATTGGATGTAAGGGTATTAAATGCCATAGGGAAGCTTTTTTATCAGCAGTTTGGAGAGTTGAAGATTGATAAAATATTGACAGCTGAGGTGTCTGGGATTGCAATTGCTGCGATTGCGGCTCAATATTTTCAAGTACCAGTAGTATTTGCAAAAAAAACCCTCTCTAAAAACCTGGATCCGGATACCTGGGAAGGAAGCGTATACTCCTATACCAAGCAGCAAACCTACCAGATCAGAGTGGCGAAACGATACTTGGGAAAAGGGGAAAAAATTCTAATTCTGGACGATTTTTTAGCAAATGGTCAGGCGATCAAGGGGATGCATCAAATTGTTAAGGAGTCGGAAGCTGTATTAATGGGGACTGGGGTAGTAATAGAAAAAAGTTTTCAGCCGGGGAAAGAAATGCTTCGGGAGAAAGGAATTCACGTCCACTCTTTAATAAAAGTGACTTCTTTGGAGAAAGAGCAGATACAATTAGGGCAATGAGGATCATGAAAGACAGGAATAAAAAAGACATATGTGTCTGTGAATCTAAGGGTTTGCGTATTTTCTTCAATAAGGTATAATAGAGATGTATGAAAAATTCAGTCAATTAACAGAGGCAAAAGAAAAGGGGAGAAAGGGGGAGTAAGATTGACAAATATGAATCGGCCAAGTATAAAGAAAAATGCTGGTTTCAAGTCAATCCAAAGATTAATGACGATACCGATTGTAATCGTCAGTGTTATGCTGTTAATGGGTTTTGCTTACTTTAATATTGTTACGAATATCAGAACGAACTTAAACCACATGAACAGCAATATTAACGACACGCTAAGAGTATCACAGCTTTCTTTAGCAGAGCCGCTTTGGCAAAATAACGATGCGGCAATCAACAGTATTGTGGAGGCTATTGTAGACTCAAGAGAAGTAATGGGGATTGAAATCAGAGATGGTGCTGGCAATAGGCAACTGTTGCAGTATAGTGAAGAATTTGAGGCACATAGAGCGGATACAGTATTTTATCAGACAGAGATTATACGAGGCGACAGGCCGTTAGCAACGGTTAAAATTGGATTTACGTATCAATATATTAATAATGCCATTAATGAAAACTTGGTTAGCTGGGCGGTTCAAATTGGTTTGCTATTAGCTGTTTTAATTCTGACCATTTGGATGGTATCTAAAAACGTAAAGGCTTCTGTCCAGTTTGTATTGAGTAAAATTGATCGTATGGCAAATTATCAGCTAGGTGATGAGAAAGATCTAAATGCAGAGAAATATGCGGAAAGGCAAGATGAGATTGGCGATATTGTTCGTTCTTTGTTCACCATGCAGGGGAATTTAACACAGCTTATTCAAAAGATATCAGAAGAAGCTTCACAAGTGGCATCGGCTTCTGAGCAGCTATCGATTAATAGTGACCAGTCGGCATCGGCTGTAGCTGAAGTTGCTAAAACCGTTGAGGAAATCGCCGAAGGCGCTTCCGACCAAGCAAAAGAAACAGAAGCTGGTGCTTCCTGTAATCAGGAATTAGGAAATACCATTGAAACGAATCAGCAGGCTGTAGCGGACCTGAACCGAAACATAAAAGAAGTAGATGACCTTAAAACCGGCGGTCTGGATGCGGTTAAAGAGCTGGTAAGCCGTACAGAAGAGAGTAGTAAAACAACAGAGGAAGTCCATCAGGTCATTGCGGAAACCAGTAAAAGTGCTGAAAAAATCGAAGCAGCCAGTGCGATGATTAAAAGTATTTCAGAACAAACAAACTTATTAGCGCTGAATGCAGCGATTGAAGCAGCAAGAGCTGGTGAAGCTGGGAAAGGATTTGCTGTAGTAGCCGATGAAATTCGAAAATTGGCAGAACAATCCAATTCTTTTACAGACGAAATTGCATCTGTTATTGATGAACTTTCAGGAAAAGTGTCTTTTGCCGTAGAGACCATGGATAAAGCAAGTCAAATTAATAAACAGCAGGAAACGACAGTGCGAGACACTAGCAATCGGTTTGAAACCATGGAGAAAGCCATTGATGAAATGCAGATTAGCCTTAAAAAGCTTAATCAGTCTGGTAATGATATGAAGCAAAAGAAGGAAGAAATGGTTAGTATTATTGAAAACCTAGCGGCTATTTCAGAAGAAAATGCGGCCAGCACAGAGCAGGTTTCAGCTTCCGTACAGGAACAAACAGCATCCATGGATGAGGTGAATACTACCTGTGCAAATCTGGCAAGGCTTGCAAAAGAAATGAAAGATGAGGTTTCACGATTTCAACTTTAAAAGGGAACCTGGTAGAAAAAATTGTTTGAAAGGAGTTATTTAAATGAAAAGATTCTTTTCTCGTAAAGTAATGGTGATAATGCTTTCTCTGTTAATCATCGTTTTTATAGCAGGATGCAGTGTAACCCCTGATGTACCAGCACCAGATCCGGTGCCGGCACCAGAAGAAAGCCCCGGAACAACGGATGCACCGGAGGCAGCGGAAACAACGGATACAACAGCGCCAGCAGCAGAGGCGACTATTGAGGATGTCCGAATTGTTACAGAGGATTATCCCCCTTACAATTTTATTAATGAAGACGGAGAATTGGATGGGATTGGTTATCGTCAGGTAAGAGATGGTTTGAATCAACTTAATCTTGACATCGAAATTGAAGTACTGCCATGGTCAAGGGCTTATGAAATGGCACAACAGGAAGATAATGTTCTTATCTTTTCGATGACTCGAACAGAAGCCAGAGAAAATATGTTTAAGTGGATTTCGCCTCTGGCGCAATCAGATGTTTATTTGTATGCTCTTAGGGATCGAATAGGTGAATATGATGTGAATAGTCTGGAAGATGCGAAAAATCATGTTATTTCAGCTATGCAGGACGATTTTACGCAAGAAACGCTTTTAGCAGAAGGGTTTGAAGAAGGGGTCAACCTTTCCAGCACTCCGGATATGGCTATGGGCGTGACCCAAGTATTTCGGGGTCAGACAGACTTCTTTATTTCCTCCTCAGAACCATCCGATATTGCTGAGTTGGTTCGAGA
This sequence comes from Tindallia californiensis, assembly GCF_900107405.1. NCBI lineage: Bacteria > Bacillati > Bacillota > Clostridia > Peptostreptococcales > Tindalliaceae > Tindallia > Tindallia californiensis. The sequence goes on from NZ_FNPV01000004.1 coordinate 33,109, forward strand.
AACAGAATATGATGCGAATGATTTAGTCGTAGCCTATAACGTTGAAGAAATGCGAAGCTATCTATACATTGCTGCCAGTATGGGAACACCGGATCATATTGTTCAGCAATTCCGGGATGCGATTCCGGGAGTAGAAAGAGAATAGTAAAGAAATTCTGTGTATATTTGAAAAAATAAAATGATCGGCACTCAGGTACGAAGAGAAAAAAGCATCATTATCAACGCAGATAATGACGCATTTTCTCTTCGTCTTCTTTTTCCAGCCCTCGTTCACCGGCCAGGCTTTCAAGATGATGAGTAAATTCGTGAAGCAAGACATCTTTCACCTTAAGATAAAGTCTTTTTTCGGACAAACCACGATAAACCTGTCTAAAAGAGCCATAATAGATCACAATTTGCCTGCCCATCTGATCTCTTCTATATTGACCCATAACGTACAAAGGTTTTCCAGGTTTAGAATGTACATGTTTTTTAGATCGCTCTAGCAGGACTACGCCGCCATGTAACTCCTTAAAAAAATCCTGAGGAATTTCATCAGAAATCTGGTTTAACATTTCATGAAACGTATCGATAGAGGGAAATTTGGACATAAGCATCTTCCTTTAATCTTTTTTTTCATTGTATGCGATGATAGCCAAGGATTCAAGAACCAGCCGATCATTATAATTTATTCTTTATTTTCGTTATTTTTATGATATGATGAAAAATGGCCGATACAAAAGAACTGATGGCGATGTTTTGTACAAAGTTCTGCGATAAGGAGAAGTTGACATGATGAGAATGATCAAAAAATTGGTGGGAAGGCTGATTTATGGATTTTCCAAAACTCTTTCTCACGCATTAGATGCCTTGATTTATGCTATTGAAACAGGCGTTTTGTTAGCGAAAAGTTTTATGAAAGGGTGTGCGCTCCTCATTAGTATGGGAGGCTGCTTATTTTTGTTATTGATGATAGGACCTTTGGGGTCCTTATTATTCCGAAACCCGGTGGTTTTTCCAATCCTGTTTCTGATCTTTATTTTTCCGGTACTGGGAGCCATTTCAATTGCATACTTAAAATACATTAAATATATAACAACGCATTATTTGTTTCATTTAGCGAGTCATTGGATGGATAGTGAAAAAGTTGCTTACAGGTCTTTTCGAAAATTCAAGGAAGATTTTCGTAGAGCTGAGGCAGAAAGAATTCGGCGTGAACAGGAAAGAAGGTATGAGCAACAACGGCAGTGGGAAGAAAGATTTCAGCAGTGGCATCAGCAAAATGCCGGCTGGCAGGGAAGTTATCAAAGAAGTTACCAGACTGGTCAGGGTGGTCGAAGTCATTCTGGTCAGGTTGGAGGCAATCCTTACGAAGCTTTTAAGCAAAAATACAAAGAAAGCTGTCAAATCTTGGGAGTGTCAGAGCAGTCAGATCAATACCGAATTAAGCTGGCGTATCGAAAAAAAGCAAAAGAATATCATCCGGATGTTAGCAAAGATCCGCAAGCGACACAGAAATTTCAAAAAATCAATGAAGCTTATGAATTTCTCAATGAAGATAATATTCAACGGTATCAGCGTATGCAATAAGCAGAATGCTAACCTTCTGCAGGAGAAAAACGGCATGACGTTTTGATGAAATAAAGAAAGTGAAAAAAGGAGAATAAACCATGAAACGAAGTGTTGGTGTTATTGCGAGAGGCATCAGAACGCCTATTGTATCAACAGGAGATAAAATAGAAAAAATCGTTGTAGACAGTATTCGAGAGGCAGCGGAGATGGAAGGTTTTGCCATCCGGGACAGAGACATCATAGGAATCACAGAGTCTGTTGTGGCTAGGGCACAAGGGAATTATGCCAGTGCTGATGATATAAAAATGGATATCAAAAATAAATATGATGGCGAAACACTGGGAGTGCTTTTTCCTATTTTAAGTCGGAATCGATTTGCTGTTTTGCTTAAGGGGATTGCACGTGGAGCAAAGCATATTGTGTTAATGCTGCAGTATCCTTCCGATGAAGTAGGGAATCCCTTGGTATCGATTGAAAAACTTGATGAAAAGGAAATTGATCCCTGGAAAGATAATCTGACAGAAGAAGAATTCCATAAAGCTTTTGGAGAAACAACCCATCCCTTTACAGGGATCAACTACATTGAGTACTATCGCTCACTGATTGAAACCAGTGGTGCCAAGTGCACGATTCTCTTTTCAAACAGACCAGAGACAGTCTTAACTTATACAGAACAAGTACTAACCTGCGATGTCCATACCCGATTACGGACAAAAAAACAACTGTTAAAGGCCGGAGCCAAAAAAGTATATGGGTTGGATGACATCTTAACCACCTCAATGAACGGAAATGGTTATAATCCTGAATATGGGTTGCTGGGCTCTAATAAGGCGACAGAAGAAACCGTTAAACTTTTTCCGAGAGATAGTCAGAAGGTGGCGGAACAAATACAAACTGTTATGAAAGAAGCAACTGGGAAAAAGGTAGAAGTGCTTGTTTATGGGGATGGTGCTTTTAAGGATCCCCAAGGTAAAATATGGGAATTGGCAGACCCGGTTGTTTCTCCAGGCTATACAGTGGGACTGGAGGGAACACCGAATGAAGTGAAGATCAAATATTTGGCGGATAATGAGTTTGCTGATCTTAAAGGAGAAAAATTAAAGACAGCGATTGCGGAACATATAAAAAACAAAAAAGAAAACCTTGCCGGAGCGATGGAAGCGCAGGGAACCACTCCCAGAAAATTGACAGACTTAATTGGTTCTCTTTGTGACCTGACTTCTGGAAGTGGCGATAAGGGAACTCCAGTGGTGTATATTCAAGGATATTTTGATAGTTACATTGAAGCATAGGGGTATTGGGAGATTCAATCGGTGAGTAATGATTGGATCAAAGGGATCTCATATCGGAGGATTCTAATAAAGACTCCGATAGTGAGGAGCTTAATAAAGAATAAAGGAAAGAGAAAGGACGACGAAAAGATGTTACATGCCTTTTCAAGGAGTGAAAGGTTGCTTGGGAAAGCGGGCATTGAAACCTTATCGCAAAGCAGGGTAGCTATTTTTGGGATAGGAGGAGTAGGCACTTTTGTGGCTGAAGGGCTAGCTCGATCAGGAGTTGGAAAGTTTATACTGATCGATGATGATGATATTTGCATTACGAACATCAACCGACAGATTCATGCCACTCACCGAACGATAGGTAAGTCAAAAGTAGAAACAATGAAAGAAAGAATTATAGAGATCAACCCAAAGGCTGAAGTTCTGGGATGGAAGCGGTTTTATATGGCGGATAAACCAACGCAAACTTCAAAGGTGGAACCTGTTGATAACCCATTGAAATGGGAAGAGATAAAGACCTTTCATGAAACTCTCGGTAATCAGATTGATTACATCATTGATGCGGTGGATACGGTGTCGGCTAAAATGGACTTGGTGGTAGAAGCACAAAAAGCGGGAATAAAAATCATTAGCAGCATGGGAGCGGGAAATAAATTGGACCCTACGGCTTTTCGGGTAGCTGATCTTTTCCAGACGCAAAACTGCCCCTTGGCAAAGGTAATGCGAAAAGAACTTCGCAAAAGAGGAGTTAAAAAGCTTAAAGTAGTTTATTCACAGGAAGAACCGATGAAACCTTTGGAAGATGAGGGAAATAGCTGTCATAGTCACTGTGTATGCCCGCCTACAACTAGCCGTAGCTGTTCTGCCAGACGTTCTGTTCCGGGCAGTGTTTCTTTTGTACCCTCTGTTGCAGGCTTGATTATTGCCGGAGAAGTGGTAAAGGATTTAACTCAAACAACGTAAGTTGTAAAGGAGATCATCATGGTATCTTTTGAAGATTTTTTGAAGCTGGATATTAGAGTGGGAGAAATTATAGAAGTAAACGCATTTGAAAAAGCTCGCAAACCTTCTTATAAGTTACGGATTGACTTTGGTCAGGAGATTGGCGTTAAAAAATCAAGTGCACAAATTACAGAATGCTATGAAATAGAAGCATTGCTAGGAAAGCAAGTGTTGGGAGTAGTGAATTTTCCACCTAGGCAAATCGCCGACTTTATTTCGGAAGTGCTGGTATTAGGGGTTTACAGCGATCAGGGTGTGGTATTGATCGAACCGGAACAAAAAGTGAAAAATGGAGATAAACTGGGATAAAAGAAGGAATTGAAAAGACGGATGGAAGCGATCAACAAGGAAGCTTACATCCGTCTTTTTTTACTAAAAAATTTTACTTCGACGTCTTCAAAAAAGCATAACCAATGCCATAGAAAAACAAAGGAATGGTAGCTGTAATGCCAATGGTTAAGACAACGCTAAATAACATTTCTTTCATAAGTAATCACTCTCCGTCATTTCAATTCAAAGGGTTAATAGAAGCATTAGAAATGTATTTGCTTAGAGACAAAGGTTATTAAAAGGGGGTCCGGCTCTTTATCAGCAAAATATCAAAAGAGCCGGAAGGTGCAAGGGTTTGTGAACAAATATTCTTTGTTCATCTATAAAATAACAAATCAAAATGAACTGATTATGAACTGGATAAAAAAGGTATTAAGTTCACAGTAAGTTCATTTTCGTAGTTTAAGATACACTTTATTCATAGTGTCGGGTATTTTCTATAAGAAAGAGTGAAACAAAATGGATCTAAGATCGTAGAGTAAACAGGCAAGAAAATGGAATACATATTAAGTCGGCATAAGCTGACTGAATGAGAAAAACTGGAGGGAATTTCATGAATAAAAAAGCAATCATAGCGATGCTGGTCATCGTTACCTTAGTAGCAGGGCTGCTGGTTTTACGATTAGGCGGAAGACGGGGGATAGAGGATGCTCCTGAAGAAGTGTCGATACCGGTAGAAGTTCAGACTTCGAAAAGAGAGACGATCAGCGATCGAGTGGTATTAAATGGAAGGATTGAAGCAAACGATGAAGCGATGGTAATGCCGTTGATTCAAGGGAAAGTGAATGCTATCCCTGTGGTTTTGGGAGAAATTGTGGAAAAAGATCAGACACTGATGGTCATTGATCAGGCCAATAGCTTGCGTAGTTTAGAGCAGGCAGAAAAGTCCTTGGAATTAGCACAGCAAGACGCTGAACGTGCAGAGGCCGGTGTGGAACAAGCGCTTTTGGGAGTGGAAAATGCAGAAGATCAACATGCAGATGCGCAGGCAAACCTTGAACGGGTTCGATCTCTTTATAATGCCGGTGCAGCCAGCCAAACGGAACTAGAGCAGGCGGAGTTAGCGGCGAATAGTCGTCAGGTTGAAAATGCACGAAGTCAGTTGCGGCAGGCAGAAGTTGGTTATCAACAGGCTCTTAATCAGGTGGCTCAGGCAGAAATTGGGTATCGGCAGGCGGCGGATGCCCTTGAAGACACGATTGTGAAAGCACCTATGAGTGGAGTAGTGTCTTCGTTGACTGTTGTTGCAGGTGAGATGGCAGGAGGTTCTCAACCAGTGGCTATTATTTCTGATATTGAAAAGGTGTACTTTCAGGCAAATGTGGCTGAAAATATTATCAATAGTCTTAGATTAGGTCAGGATGTTACGATTACCATTCCGGCAGCTGAGTTGGAGATAGAAGCTACGCTTGATTTTATCAGTTCTACGATCAACCCTGAAACAAATCTGTATAAAGTAAGGGCATATCTGGAAAATGAAGATTATCAGATCCGGACTGGGATGAGTGCTACAGTAGAAACAGCTATGAATACAAGGGAAAATGTGGCGGTTAATCGTCGTTCCGTCATCGAACGGGATGGAGAAACCTATGTTTTTGTCATAGAAGGAGAAAGTGCCAAAAGAAAGGATGTAACCCTTGGGATGGAAAGCGAGGTAGCCGTGGAAATAATAGAAGGTATAGAAGAAGGCGAAACCATTGTTGTTAAGGGGCAGCATTACTTAGCCGATGGCGATAAAATTCGTGTGGTGGGAGGGGAATAAAGAATGAATTTATCAACCATTGCTGTAAAACGTCCCGTCACCACCATTATGGTAATGTTAATTATCATTTTGCTGGGAACCTTTTCTTTGACAATGCTTCCTTTGGATTTAATGCCAGACATAGAAATTCCGGTAGCGTTAGTTGCGACCAATTACTCAGGTGTGGGACCGCATGAGATGGAAAATCTGGTGACACGGCCGATAGAAGATGCGGTAGCAACCGTATCGGATCTGGATGGTATGATGTCTGTATCTTCCCAAGGAAACTCCATTGTGGTTGCTCAGTTTGATTTTGGAACGGATATGGACTTTGCAGCCTTAGATATTCGGGAAAATGTGGATATGGTTAGGGGAATATTGCCGGACGGTGCCTCGGAACCTATGGTGATGCAGTTAGATTTAGATGCTATGCCAATTGTCGTTTTATCCTTATCTGGTGAAGAAGATATGTACGAATTACAGGACATGGCAGAGGATGTGATAAAACCAAGGCTGGAAAGAGTAAGTGGAGTTGCTTCCGTAGAAGTAACAGGAGACTATATTCATGAAATAGAAGTTAAGGTAAATGAACAGCGCTTAAATGCCTATGGGTTAGATATTTCCAACATTGCACAAGTGATACAAGCATCTAATTTAAATAGGCCGGGTGGTACGGTTGAAAGAGGGTTTGACAAGCTGACCGTACGGACTATGGGCGAATTTAAGTCTGTAGAGGAAATAGGGGAACTACCGTTAACCTTACCCAGTGGAGCTCTTGTAAAAATGAAGGATGTGGCAGAGGTTCAGAGAATTCCGAAAGAAATCACCTCTCTTTCAAGAACCAATGGGCAAAACGGGATAGGTATTATGGTTCAAAAACAATCAGGAACCAACACGGTACAAGTAGCCAACGCTGTAACGGCGGAAATTGAAAAACTTCAACAAGAACATGGTGAAAGCAGCCTGACAGTGATTATGGACCAGTCAGATTTCATTCGGGAAGCTATTAATACGGTGGTTCGAAATGCGGCAGTGGGAGGAATTCTGGCAATTCTGGTACTATACCTTTTTCTGCGGAATATCCGAAGTGTGTTTATTATTGCGACGGCGCTTCCCATTTCTATTATTGCCGCTTTTATGCTGCTTTACTTTAATGATTTGACCCTTAATCTGATGTCCTTAGGAGGATTAGCCTTAGGGATTGGAATGTTGGTGGACAACTCGATAGTTGTTTTGGAAAATATCTATCGATTCCGTACTGAGGGCCGTTCAAGAATAGATGCGGCGATCGATGGAGCTTCAGAGGTGTCGATGGCCGTAACCTCATCGACACTTACTACGATTGCTGTTTTTTTACCGGTAGTATTTGTAGGTGGACTGACCTCTATTATTTTTGGTGAGTTTGCCATGACTGTTACCTTGTCCTTAGTGGGATCTCTAGTGGTAGCCCTAACCTTAATCCCGATGCTTAGCTCTAAAATTCTTAAAGTGGATAAGGATAGATTGTCGCAGCGAACAGGAAAAGAAAAAGTGACTACTCGGGCTCATGATCGATTTGATAAGCTGTTTAAGAAAGTTGAAAACAGCTATCGTTCCTTTCTTGGCTGGGCATTATCTCATCGAAAAACCATGATTTTAGGAGCTGTCCTTGTTTTTATCGGCAGCGTCAGCTCTGTGTTTCTAGTAGGAGCAGAATTTTTCCCGTCAGCGGATCAGGGACAAATAGATATTGAAGTTTCTTTGCCTAGAGGTTCACAATTAAAAGAGACGGATGAAGTGTTTAGAAGGATAGAATCTGAATTAGCTGAAATAGAAGAGATTGATATTGTGTTTTCAGCTATTGGAAGTGGTATGGGCTTTGATCTGGGTGGAACAGGTGAAAGTGAAGGTAGTATCATGGTTATGCTGGATGATCTGAAGGATAGAGATAGAAGTGCCGCAGAGGTAGCTGTGGATATTCGGCATCGAATCCGGGATATTGCTGGAGCGGAAATCACGGTTTCGGTAGCGGATGATACATCGATGGGAGGCGGCGGTGGTGCGCCGGTAGAACTAAAAGTAAAAGGAGATGACTTGGAAGTTCTGGAAGAAATAACGGAAGACTTACGTCGTATCGTAGCTGGTGTAGAAGGTACTTACGATACAGAAACCAGCTTTACAGAAGGATCACCGGAGCTTCGGATAGAGATAGATAAATACATGGCATCTACCTATGGGTTAACAACAGCTCAGATTGCTGATACGATCCAAAAATATGCCCAAGGTTCAACGGTTTCCTTTTTTAGAGAAGGCGATGGAAATGAGCTGGATATTGTGGTTCGGGGTGAAGAGCGTATCCGACAAGATGTTGCAAACCTTCAACAGGTAGGAATCCATACACCGAGGGGGAATACAGTACCTCTTTCTCAGGTAGCATCGATCCAAATTGCGGAAGGACCTATTTCCATCAGCAGGGAAGATCAGCAACGAACAGCAACTGTAAGCAGCCAGTTGAATGACCGGGATCTGGGAAGTGTTATGGGGGATATTCAAGAAAAGTTGGAAGACTACTCCATGCCAGAAGGATATATGCTCGAAGCTGGAGGAGAGTTTGAACAGATCCAAGAAGTTTTTATGGATATGGCATTGGCTATCAGTATGGCCATTATCCTAGTTTATATGATTATGGCTTCTTTGTTTGAATCATTGATGCATCCCTTTACTATTATTACGTCTTTACCATTAGCATTTTCCGGTGGTTTTCTTGCTTTATTTGTAACAGGGAGAACCCTTAGCGTTCCCGCTTTAATTGGTTTCCTAATGCTTTCCGGAATTATCATTAATAATGGGATTGTCTTGGTAGATTACATTAATACCTTACGATCCCAAGGAAAAGAACGAAGAGAAGCGATTGAAATAGCCGGGCCGGTACGCCTCAGACCTATTCTGATGACAACGCTTACAACGGTTTTAGCCATGTTCCCTATGGCGCTGGGGATCGGTGAAGGCGCAGAAACACAGGCACCGATGGCAACGGCTGTTATAGGAGGGCTGCTGCTCTCGACAGTGCTTACGTTGTTGGTAACGCCAGTAATTTACACCATTACAGATGATATATCTCTGGTGGTGAAAAACAAACTAGGAAAGCTGAAATAAAAAGCACAATAAAGGCCCTGCTCGCCATTGGTGAGCGGGGCCTTTATTCGTTTGGAAGTATCTCTCAGCTATTAAAGATGGTCATTAAACAGGATGGATAGATAATTCATGGAAAGGTTGGTTAATTCTTTCGTTGTATGATCGGGATCGGTTGGTTTGTCTTTGCGATCGTTGGTTACACGGATTGCTTGCATTTCTTTATGAATTTTTTCCATTTTCTTATCCAGGCAAGCAATGGTATCAGCGGCTTCTTTTAAATCGTCACGAAGCTTTTGAGGAACATCCTTATCATACTTATAATAAATTTTATGCTCCAGGCTAGCCCAAAAGTCCATGGCAATGGTGCGGATCTGCAACTCCACATAAACCTGTTCCACTCGATCTGACATAAATACGGGAACTTGTATGACCAGGTGAAGGCTCTGATACCCATTGGACTTAGGAGCATCGATGTAGTCTTTATAGTCTACAACCGTAAGGTCTTTTTGTTGCATAACCATGCCGGCAACCCGATATATGTCTGAAGTAAAAGCGCAGACAATACGAATGCCGGCAATGTCCCGGATGTTTTCACGAATGGATTCAATGGTTAGATCGTAATTTTTTCTTTTAGCTTTTCCGATAATGCTTTGTGGTGTCTTAAGCCGAGACTTCACATGTTCGATGGGGTTATAAGAATGAACATATTGAAATTCTTGTTTGAGGATATCAATTTTAGTGCTTACCTCCTGCATTCCAAACTTATAATACATCATAAACCTTGCTAAGGAATTGCGGAAGGTTTCAAGCTGGTCTAAATTCAGATTTTTTTGTGGCTGTTCCATAGGCTGTTAGCTGCCTCCTTACAATCAGTGAGATACCCAGGATTTTCATCTTCTTCCTCGGATGATCAAGAGACGTAAAAGTTGAGCGATTCCGGCTGCCATGGCGGCTACGTAAGTGAGGGCAGCGGCATTTAATACTTTTTTAGCTCCGCTGGCTTCGCCGGTTGTGATAAAACCATGAGTATCTAAGAGCTGCATTGCCCGATTGCTTGCATTAAACTCGACAGGCAAGGTAACTACCTGGAAAAGTACGGCAGTAGCAAAAAGCATAATCCCAACATCGAAAAGACTGGTAAAAGCTGGCAGGATCAAACCGATAATAATAAAAAACCAGGCAGCGGAAGAACCGAATCTTGCAATGGGGAAAATCTTATTCCTTAAGGTAAGTGGAACATATCCGGCATCATGCTGGATAGCATGTCCTACCTCATGGGCGGCAACGCTGACAGCCGCAATAGAACTTCCTCGGTATACTTCAGGTGACAAACGCAGAATTTGCCGAACGGGATCGTAATGATCGCTCATATGACCGGGAGTTACCTCAATTGGAATATCTGCAAGGCCATGATCGTTCAAAAGAGTCCTTGCCACTTGAGCGCCAGTATAATTCTTTCTGGTAGGGACACGCAAATATTTGGCAAAACTACTTTTTACTTTTCCTTGGGCATAAAGTGTGAGCAATATGGCTGGTATAAGAATCAGCATGGTTGGATCATAGAAAAAGCCAAAGCCATAAGGGTGCATCATGATTATTCCTCCTTTTTATCAATAGACAGTCTTGCTTGTATACCTATTTTAGGATGGTTCTATGAACCTATTGTGAACTGGAAAATGATGGGAGATAATGGGGTGAATTCACATTCAGTTCATATAAGATCGGTACTATATAGAAGTAGTGAAGAGCAAGTGGTAAAATCAATATATGCTGTCCTTTCCCTTGGCGATGCCAGACTGTGAACCGGAAGTAAGCCGGGGATCAAGTCTGGCATCCTTTTTTCTAATAAGGGATTATGAAATGTCAAAAGAATGGAGGGGTAGTATGTTTCGTGTTCTGGTAGTGGAGGACGATAAAAATCTACAAAAATTAATGGAAGCTGTTTTGAAGCAAAACGGATACCAGGTGCTCTCTGCTTCTGATGGAGAGGAAGCACTGGATCTTTTGGATCGACATCATGTGGATTTGATGATTAGCGATATTATGATGCCGGAAATGGATGGTTATGAACTAACTGATTCCCTGAGAAAAGCGGATTATCAATTACCTATTTTAATGGTAACGGCTAAAGAAAGCATGGAAGATAAAAAGCAAGGCTTTATGGCTGGTACAGATGATTATATGGTCAAGCCGATTGATATGGATGAAATGCTTTTAAGAGTAGCGGCTTTATTGCGCCGGGCTAGAATTATGAATGAACACCGGATAACCGTAGGAAAAACGATCCTGGACTATGATACATTAAGTGTCAAAAGAGAAGGAGAGCAAGTAACTCTTCCTAATAAAGAGTTTTCCTTGCTTTTTAAGCTATTGAGTTACCCAAGACAAATTTTCACCCGTCAGCAGCTAATGGATGAGATATGGGGACTGGAAGTGGAAAGTGACGAACGCACAGTGGATGTTCATATAAAAAGGCTGAGGGAAAGATTTTCTAATTGGCCGGATTTCGATATTTTGACTGTAAGAGGACTGGGATATAAAGCAGAGAAAAGGGAGAATGAGGTATGAAGCATATCTCTGTCAGACTGACGGTGATTTTTATTGGATTAATTCTTATCTCTTCTATTCTATCATTTCTAACAACAGTTTTATTGATGCCTAACTTGCATCGAGAAATTCTGCAAAGTCAGGAGTCGATTAGTTATTTAACCCAGGAAATAGCGGAAAGAACGGATTTGAGCAGTCAAGAAATTGTTGAAATGATGTCTTGGTTTAATTCGGATGCGCACATTGTATCCCAGGAAAATGTTCCTGACTTCCGGGAAGAAGATTTAAGAGTGATCGAGCAAGGTGGGGTAGTGCATGAGTTGACAGATCGTTTTCATGGTATTCGCACCTATTTTCTGGTGGAAGAAGACCTGGTGAGAATTCAGCTAAAACCGGATCGGACGGTCTGGCGCATTATGGCATCCAGAGAATGGTTTTCGGGGACTTCTGTGGTGATTATCGGATCTATCCTTATTATTTTTGTGGTAAGGCATACGGTGAAGCCCATCATAAAGTTAACAAATGCAACCAGAGAAATTGCTAATGGGAATTTTGATATTTCCATTGATCATCATAGTAAAGATGAAATAGGACAGCTGACGAATCACTTTAATCAGATGGCTAGTGAATTGAAACAAATGGATACTTTGCGAAAAGACTTTGTCAGCAATGTTTCACACGAATTCAAAACCCCTATCGCATCGATTCAAGGATTTGCTAAACTGCTTCAAAAGGACAATTTGTCAGAATCAGAAAGAAAGGAATATGCCCGTATTATTGTAGAAGAATCTGGACGTCTTTCTCATTTAACCAGCAATATGTTGAAGCTTTCTAAATTGGAAAACCAGGAAATTATTCAAAAATACGAACGTTTCTACTTGGACGAGCAGATTCGCAAATCTGTTTTATTGTTGGAACCGGCATGGGATAAAAAAGGAATAGACTGGGAAATTGAATTAGACCGGGCAATGATCGCTGGAGACGAAGAATTGTTACAACAGGTATGGATTAACCTTATCAGCAATGCTATTAAGTTTTCAAAGCAGGAAGGATGCATTTCAATTCAGCTCAAGCACGAGTCGGAAGGAGTTCAAATAGTAGTAAAAGATTACGGAGAAGGAATGCCGGAAGCAACAAGAAATCGTGTTTTTGAAAAATTTTATCAGGGAGAAACAGCCCACGGCACAGAAGGCAGTGGACTGGGATTGTCTTTAGTAAAACGCATTGTTGAGCTGCATGGAGGAACGGTAAAGGTATGGAGTGAACCTCAAATGGGCTCGGAGTTTGCGGTGTTACTACCAGTACAGGAAATCATCATGGACCAAAAAGAAGGTTAGCTAAAAAACCAGCAATCGTAGGAAAAAGAAGGTATAGGCTGTATTTTAACATAATGAAACGGGGGCCTAGAAAGGCAGCTTCGTAAGGCAAATGACCAATATTAATCATTCCCCAGGCTGTAATCATGGCAACGGCGGTGCCGGTGGTGACCGTATCTCGGAACACAGAGTCAAAGAGTGGAAAAAAAGCAAAAGGACCGCCTTGAACCAAGGCGCCTATAACAGGGCCGATAAATAGCCCCTTCCAACCGGCGGATTCACCGAGCCAATCGGATAAGATTTCTTTTGGCAGTAAAAGGTTAAGGTATCCCACTAAAACAAAAGCAAGAAACAGCAAAGGCACCACCTTTAAGAACATGCGATATCCGCTACGGAGTCCTTCCAAATGCAAACCTTTTCTGAAGGCTGCTCCAAAGAGGATGAGGGCCATCAGACCAAGAACGATCATCGTATCAGTCAACAGAATCACCCCGATTCTTTGGCTGGTTTTTTTGTTGAAGCTTATGAACATCTTCTTTTATTGCGGTAGCCAGTTTTGGGAAGAAAATATTTACAAAGGTTCCGGCCATCACAGGAAAAGCTACGGTGATTAAAAAACGGATAAGGGTTAATTCAATACCCACAAAGGCAATTTCAATAGGTAGTCGACCGATGTTCCAGAGCGTTTTGGCTGCGGAAAAACTGATGATAGTACCCACACTGGCGCCGGAAAGGAGTAAGGTAGCCATCAAAGGATAAAAAAAGAAAGGACCGCCAGGCACCATGGCACCAATTACCGTGCCGTAAAAAGGACCTTTCCATCCAGCTTCCTCACCGAGCCATTTGGCGACAGTCTCTTTATTAAGTAGTACGGATATTAATCCAGCAACAGCAAAGGCAGCAATTAGGACAGGAAATACCGCAAGCAAATGGTCCATGCCTAACAGAAAACCTTCTGCTACCATTGAGATACCACCTTGAAGGTAAGCCGTTATGGCCATTAGGACGGCGATCATGCTCATGCTAATCATTGTTTTATTCATCGAAAAAGCCTCCTTGTGGGTAAAAAAAGCCTTACTACCCTTTTTGGGTAGGCCTGATCCTTCCTCTCAATTCAATACTACCCATTTAGGGTGTGTTTAAAAGCATGGCTCTATGATAGATTTGAAGGAATAGAAGGGTTAAGAATTCGAGGAGGGGAAAAGATGAGTATGCAATGGTATTTGGCAAAAAAAGGTCAGCAGTATGGGCCGTATACCTGGGAACAAATGATACAGTTTGCTGGCGAAGGAAGGATATCTCCGGAGGATTATGTTCGGCACCATCAAATGAATGAGTGGAAGCCGGCGGCGGAGATTACGGGGCTAATCCATTGTCAGACATCACCGATACCACCGCCTGCTTCGGTGGGGGCTGCTTCTTTAGGTGTCCGACAACCTAATGTACCGGTAGAAAACTCTTGTGTGAAAGGGATACGGATCGCTGGGGCATTGGAATATGTGGGGTTAGGACCCCGAATCATTGCTCAGCTTATTGATGGTATTATTTTTATGGTGGCAGGTGGAATCCTAATGTACATGTCGTATCAGCGTATGATAACCAGCTATCAAGCGGGAATACACCCCACGTTTCCATGGACAGCTTACTTTTTTTTAAGTGTCGGGTCTATTCTTTACTATGTGTTGATGGAAGGACTTGCAGGAGCAACTTTAGGAAAAATGGCCATGGGGATTCAGGTCAGAAAAGTGGATGGCAGTCCTTGCGGTCTAAGCGCCTCGATTGTCCGGAACCTACTTAGAATCATAGACGCACTTCCTGTTTTCTATTTATTAGGAATTATTCTAGTCATTAACTCTCCCAGAAAACAACGGTTAGGAGACCGGGTGGCAGATACGGTGGTGACTAGAAAATAAATACCAGTTAACAGAAAAATCTAACTTATTTTGTTGATTCACTATAAAAAAGGGTAGCTTAAAGGATGGAGGTGGAATAGATTATGAGCGATAAAGAAAAAACAATCATGACAGGAAATCAGGCAATTGCCCGTGGATTTTATGAAGCAGGTGGTTTAGTGGCAGCCAGCTATCCTGGTTCGCCGACGGTGGAAATACTGGAAACGGCTAACCAATATCCGGAGATAGATGCTGCCTTCTCGATTAATGAGAAAGTTGCTCTGGAAACAGCGATTGGCGCTTCTTTTGCTGGAGTCAGGGCAATGGTCAGCATGAAGCATGTAGGCGTAAATATTGCGGCAGATCCACTGTTGACGTTTACTCAAACTCCAGTAAGAGGTGGATTTTTGTTAGTATCCGGGGATGATCCGGGAATGCACAGTTCTCAAAATGAGCAGGATAACCGAAATCTTGCAAAGTTTGCCAATATGGCGGTGGTTGTACCTGGAAATAGTCAGGAAGCAAAGGATTATACTAAAAAAGCCTTGGAGCTTAGCGAAAAATATGCCATGCCAATGATGCTGCAAATCACCAGTCGAGCGTGTCATAGTCGTTGTTTAGTGGAAACGGGAGAAAGGGAGGAAGCAATTCAGGATGAATTTCCCCGGGACGTACCATCCTATGCCATGATTCCGCCGAATACCTTTGATAAACAATATGCAATGAAGGAGCGTTTGGAACAGATAGTTGCCGATGGCGAAGCCGAGAAGTGGTGTCAGATGGAAGAAGCCTATCAGGCAGAGACGCTGATTGTTACAGCGGGATTGCCTTACTATCATCTGAAAGAAATAGAGGAAAAACTGAAACCTGTAAGCATCTTGAAATTAGGAATGGTATATCCATTACCCTTAAATCACTTAAAAGAACTGATCCAACCATATAAGCAAGTGATTGTTATTGAAGAAATGACTCCTTTTATTGAAAATGAATTAGCTTTGGCAAACATCTCTTGTGAAGGAAAAAAATACTTTTCCTTTACAGGAGAGCTAGGTGATCAAGAAATTTTGACCGGCCTTCGAAATGCTGGATTAGCCAGAGAAATGAGCGTTGTAAGTCGTCAAGAAGAAGAAATGGAGAAAGAAAAAGTGACGCCAAGACCCCCTTTGTTTTGTCCGGGATGTCCTCATCGGCCGGTGTTTGATATTTTGAAAAAGAGTAAGGTGATGGTGAATAACGACATTGGATGTTATTCGATGGGGCTGTTTCCTCCTTTTGAGGTATCTCATTCATTGATTAGCATGGGAGCAACCATTGGTATATCGACAGGAATGTTAAAAGCCAATCGAAAAGCAGGAAGAGAGATACCTCTGGTCTCGGTAATTGGTGACGGAACTTTTTTTCACTCTGGAATGCCGGGCATGGTAAATCTTATGGACCATTTAGAGCCGGAAGATAACTTAACGATTATTCTGTTAGACAATGGAACTACGGCGATGACCGGTGGTCAAAAAAATGCATCTACTGGAAAAAGAATGCCAGAAGCGGAAAAACATATTCATATTCCTTCCCTAATAAAGGAGATGGGGATTGAAGAGGTGCAGATACTGGATCAATTCCGATATAAAGAAACCAGCGCTGCTGTTAAAAAAGCTATTAAAACACCAGGTGTATCCGTACTGGTAATGACACGACCCTGTGCTCTTCATTTCAAAATTAAAGAACCGGTATTTTATGTGGAGCCGGAAACCTGTATTGGATGTAGAACCTGTATTAAAACCAACTGTCCTCCTCTTCGAATGAAAAAGTATGAAGGACAAGAAAAAGAAAAATCATCCATTGATCCCTCTATGTGCGTTGGATGTTCTATTTGCGCACAAGTATGTCCGGTAAATGCGATTAAGCGTAGAGAAGGGGGAGGTACTAATGAAGGCAATTAATGTTTTGATTGCAGGAATTGGAGGCCAGGGGCTTGTGATGACAACAGAATTGATCTGTCAGGCAGCTTTTGGAGAAGGGTATGATATAAAGAGTAACGATGTGATAGGATTAGCTCAGCGTGGCGGTCGTGTTTGGGGATCTGTCCGAATTGGAAAGAATATTTACTCTCCTAATATACCGGAAGGAGAAGTGAATCTGCTGCTAGGCATTGAACCGATGGAAGCCCTGCGCTGGCAGTTTGACCTGAAGACGGAGGCGAAAATACTGTTAAACCAACATCAGGTATACCCTACTATCGTGCAGCAGGAACAAGCCGTATATCCTGAAAAAGAAATTCAACAAATGCTGGAAAAGTTTGACAGTCTAGCCTTGGATGCCTTTAAAGAAGCGAGAGAATGTGGCAATGAAAAAGCGGCAAACACGCTAATGGTAGGTGGTATCTCTCATTTTCTTCCAATAAGTGAAGAAGGATGGCTGAAGGCTATTAAACGAACTTACCCGGAAAAATTGCAGGCAGTAAATGAAAAAGTATGGAAAAAAGGTCGAGACATCGCTCAGCAGTCAGAATTTGTTTAAGAAAAATAAATACTAAAAAACTCTAGGCATTTGCTCAAACAGCTCTAGAGTTTTTTGCATTTCAAATAAGAGTAAATGAGTAGGATTTTCCTGATAACTACTGTGTAAAAGGAAAAAATAGTATTGCTAAGAGGTCAGTCAGGAGGTGCAAAAAAAAATAGAGTTTCTATGAGGGCGAATGCTAAAACATAAAAGAGGAATTGTTCAGTAGAATATGCTATGTTATGATGAAGGTACAAAATCGGGATGAATAAAAAGAAGAAGGAGAATGCTTTGTGAATGTATTGAAAAGAAGCTTGTTTGTAAAACTAATGAGTTGCCTGATATTAGCTGGAGTTATTATTTTTGGGATACAAATAGTTATCAGTAGCACTTATTATGGCGATAATATGAGAAATGAAGCTGAAAATTATCTAAAAGAAAAACTGAGAGCGGAGGCTGGATTTCTTAATGCGGAGCTCCTTATAAGTGAGACAGCATCAGAGAATATTGCGGCGCTGGTTTCAAATGATAAGAGCAACGATGAGTCACTGCTATTTGATTATTTTGAGACGGTGATGCAAAGCAATCAAATGATTGTTGGTGGCGGGGTATGGATGGAACCGGGTAAATATGTAGAAGACCAGAAGTATTATGGTCCGTTCTTATATTTGGACAATGACTCTATCGTAGTTTCGTGGGAGTATAGCGATCAAGATGGAGATTATTTTCAATATGAGTGGTATCAAGACGGGCTAGGTGACGAATCCGTATGGTCTGAACCTTATGTTGATCCAATTTCAAAGGTGCCGATGATTACCATTTCCTCACCAGTAAAAAGAAATAATCAGACTATCGGTGTGGTGACACTGGATATTGGTTTAGATAAGATGCAGGAACATATAAGTGGGTTAACCATAGGGGAAAATGGACAGGCGTTTTTAATAAGCTATCAAGGTGATTTTGTCGTTAATGAAGCCATTGAAAATCCAATGGGTACTAAAATAACAGATTTGGAGAGTTCTTTATCAGAGGTTGGAGATCTTGTTGTGAGCGATAGACAACCAGGGTTGATCAGTACATCGATTGATAATGAAAGCAACTTACTGTCTTATCAGGAGGTAGGTACTAGTGGTTTGAAATTAATTCTGACGCTACCTGAGTCGGAGCTAGGAATTACACAAAGTGTTATTAACTCTTCTATCATTTCGGTTGTTGCGATGCTTATTTTTATGCTGATTATCTATATAGCTATTAAAAAACTAATCCTTAAGTACTTGAAGATGGCTGTGGAACACGCAGAAAAAGTTGCAGCAGGAAATCTTAAAGCAGAGCTGCCTGACGAATTTGTTCAAAGAGAAGATGAATTTGGACGGTTAGGATCTTCTTTAAAGAACATGACTGAAAATTTAAGAGAAATCATTGCTCAAATACAGTCGATGGCACAGAGGGTAGCTACCTATAGTGAAGAGTTGTCTGTTTCTGGAAGTGAAGTTGGCAAAGCGGCAGAAGAAGTTGGAACAGCTATTCAAACTGTTGCTGATGGAGCTGGAAATCAGTCAATGAGATTGGAAGCTACAGCTCGAAATATAAACGGGCTAGGTTCTGAGGTTCAAGGAGTTGAAAAACAGGCTCAAGAGATGAATCGAGTTTCAAAAGAAGTATTGGAAGAAATAAAAAATGGACAAAATTCCATTGATGAATCAATTGATCAAATTTCTGAGGTGAAGGAAGATACAAAAGAAGTAGGCGTTGTAATTGAAAGACTAGGAAAGAGATCTGAGGAAATTGGTAAAATTGTTGAACTTATCCAAAATGTATCGAATCAAACTAATTTACTTGCTCTAAATGCAGCGATAGAAGCGGCTAGAGCTGGAGAGGCTGGAAAAGGCTTTTCTGTTGTTGCAGACGAAATTAGAAAATTAGCTGAAGAGTCTTCTAAAGCCACTGTTAATATCGACGAATTGATTAGCATTATACAGAAAGATGTTAATTCGGCTGTTGAAAAAATGGGTACTAGCGCTGATAAAGTTAATCAAAGTTCAGTGAAAATCAATGAAAATGGAGCCATATTTGATCGAATCAGTCAAGAAATAAGTCATTTGATAGATACTATTTTTGAAAGTGTTGAAAAAATTCATCAGGTTGCTGAAACTAGTCGAAGCATAGAATCTGAAGTGAATACTATTAATGGAATAAGCCAGGATTTTGCTGAAAACTCAGAAGTAGTTGCTGCTTCCAGCGAAGAACAAATTGCTTCTACAGAAGAAATTGTATCTTCCGCTAAAAAGTTGACGGAAATGGCAGAAGATTTAGCGCAAACCTCGAATAAATTTACTATTTAAAGAATCTTGATAAATAAGTAAAAACAAGATAGAAGTTGTTTTTTTCAAACTTATATGTTATAATGCCTTGATGTGAGAAAATCATTTCTCTGCCCTGTTAAAACAGGGCCGTTTTTAGTCCAGAGGGAGGTGAAACAAGTGAATAAATACGAATTAATGTACGTGATGAAACCCGCTACAGAAGAGGCGGAAAGAGAAGCGTTACTGGAAAAGTACAAAGGCATTATTGAGAAAGCCGACGGACAAGTGGACAACATTGAAGAATGGGGTCTGCGTAAGTTAGCTTACGAAATTAAAAAAGAAACAGAAGGTTTCTACATGCTGATGAACTTTCAATCCGACGTGGACGTTCCGAAAGAGTTGGATCGTAACATGAAGATCGCAGACGAAGTAATCCGCCATATGATCACCAGAATCGAAGAGTAGGGGGTTTTTTGCGTGAATACAGTTATCCTGATTGGAAATCTGGCCAGAGACCCGGAACTGCGTTATACAGCTAATGGAAAAGCAGTGACAAACTTAACTGTTGCGGTGAATCGTGGCTATGGTAAAAACAACGAAGCGGATTTTATTCGAGTCGTTGTATGGGAGAAACAAGCAGAAAACTGCGCCAACTATCTGGCGAAAGGCCGGAAAGTTGCTGTTCAGGGAAGGCTTCAAGTAAGTTCTTACGAAGCGAAAGATGGTTCAACCCGTTATAATACGGATGTTGTTGCTAATGTTATTGAATTTTTAGGTGGCGACAACTCATCGACAGGATCGTCTCAAGCAATGCAACGTACCAGCAGTCCTGAGGCATCATCTGATTTTAATCCGGAAGAAGAGATTAATGTAGATGACTTCAAAGCAATGGACGATGATGAAGACTTGCCATTCTAATGACCGTAAAGCAATATTTTGTGTAAAGGAGGGAATTCCCTTATGATGAACAGAAGAAAAAAGAGAAGCAAAAAGAAGATTTGTACTTTTTGTGCCGATAAAAAAGCAACCATTGATTACAAAGATATTGGACGATTAAAAAAATATCTGACAGAGAGAGGTAAGATTTTACCTCGCCGAATTAGTGGAAATTGTGCAATCCATCAGCGAGATATTACGCAAGCTATCAAAAGATCCAGATTCATGGCATTGCTGCCATATACAGTGGACTAACTCCTGGAGAAGAGGAGAGCGCAAAAATGATCTGGAAAAAAATAGGAACATCATGCATTACCGTCTGTGTGACGGTGATCCTGCTGGTAAGTACTGTGGTACCTGTGCAAGGCATAGAAACCCATGGAATAGAAGATTCTTGGATCATTCTTAATGGGGAAAGGTCAAAGGCCTCGGACTTTGAATCCTGGGAAGATGCACAGGAAATAAAGGTATTTGCCTCTGAAAAAAAAGAGCTGACAAATCATTCCGCTGGCTATAAACTTCAGTATCCGGCAAGTATGGAAGAAGACTTCTCGCTTTCGGCTGTAAGAGGTGTGCTGGAGGATGATGTCACAAAGTTAGAAATATATCATGATCAGTTTTCAGGAACGATTCATTCAGCAAACAGTTATATTAGTTATAGCCGAGGGTTTTTGCAGAATAGGCAAGACCATCACCTTCGTCGGCAGGAAGTTCTTAAGGTAAACGGTATGACGGTTCACTACCTGGAATGGGACAGAACACCGATAAAGGCGATTGAAAACGACCGGCACCATTATGCAAAAGCTATTTTTCTACGAAATTCAATGGAAGTTTTTACGTTACTATTCAAATCTCAGGAGCCTATGGAGAATCACTGGGATATCATCGAAAGCTTTGAACTCGTAGATAGAAAAGCAACTCCACAGCTTCATCAGCGGTACTATCCGATGGACCGCGACTGGAGTTTACAAACACAAGCATTCTACCAACAATACTTTATTGATAGCGATGAGTTAATATGGGGCATATTTGAGTACTCGGCGCCAGGAGATTTCGTTGATCTTTTTCGATTAGAAAGAAGGCTGGAATACGAATTTCCGTTTTTGTTACATTACAAGAATTTTGAACGGGAATTTCCCCGTCAAGAGTTGGAGAATGCCAGAGAAGAAAAAAGAAATGTGGTTCTGACATTACAAACAAAGCATCGAGAAGACGAAAAGAACAGACGGGTACTGTATGATGTTTTGGAAGGGAAGCATGACGACCATATAGATATGTACGCCAGAGAATTAAAAGAATTTGGGGAGCCAGTCCTATTTCGTCTTAATAACGAAATGAATGGAGATTGGTGTGTATACTCAGCCTACTTTAGTTCAATGGATACAGATATTTTTGTTGCTTCCTGGCGATATATTTACGAACGATTTGAGAAACATAATCTGGATAATGTTATATGGGTTTGGAATCCTCATGATTTATCCTTTCCTGGGTTTCAATGGAACCATTACCTAATGTATTATCCGGGAGATGAGTATGTTGATATCATAGGAATGACAGGGTATAATCCAGGTACCTATTTTCCGGGTGAGCGTTGGAAATCTTTTGTCAGTATCTATGCTGACTATTATGAAGAATATAGCATGTTGTTTCAACAGCCACTAATGATCCCGGAATTTGGATCCAACTCTGTTGGCGGAGATAAAATAGCATGGATCTGGTCGATGTTTTATCATATGCCCCGTTACGAAGACATAAAAGTAGCGATATGGTGGAATGGTATTGATCGTGATGAAGAAGGAAACCCAGGGAGAATTTATCGACTAGATGAAACTCCGGAAATGGTTGAAACCTTTCGAGAAGGGTTGAGTCGTTTTACATCACCAGAACCAACATGGCGAAATGTAGTAGAGACAGAAGAACATGAAGAAGAAAAAGAATAAAGCCAACCGTATTAAACGGTTATAGGTATTGAAAGGAGTGTGAACACCATGGCAGTCCCACAACTGACATTGGTTCCCCGTGAGACCATACAGGACAAAAGTGTAAAGGCCGCTCGTAAGGAAGGTAATATTCCAGCGGTTGTTTACTCTAAAGGCAAGCCCACCAAAGAGGTGTTTGCTGATGAAAAAGAAATAATGAGACTCCTAAACGAGTTTGGAAGTAATCGTAAAATTACACTAAACTTAAATGGAGAGAAAAGCTTTGCGATTATCAAAGAAGTTCAAAAAGACTATATGAAGAACCGATTCATTCATTTAGATCTGCAAGCTTTGGATGAGAACGTAAAACTTTCTATGATGATGAACATCAATATTCTAAATCGTGATTCTGTAGAAAAGGGAGATTACGTTCTTCAGGTGCAGGCTAATGAAGTAGAAATTGAAATGTTCCCAAGACATATGCCGGACAGCGTAGAAGTAGATGCTGCTTTACTAAGAGATAAAGATAATCTTACAATGGCGGATCTGAACATCGCTACTGATGAAAACATTGAAATACTGGACGATAAAGAAACCGTTATTGCAACCCTTTCTTATATTCAGGAAATTTCTGAAGAAGAAAGTGAAGAAGTGGTGGATGCAGGTGCTGTACCAACGGTTGGAGAAACCGAAGGGACAGCAGGCGAAGAATAGCATCAATAGAAAACCTGGAACTTATGTATAAGATTCCGGGTTTTTTTATGCAAAAAAAAGGGATTCAAGTAAGGCTGTCGAATATAAACAGGAGAGAAGCAATAAGACAATGTAGAGGGGCACTATGCTGGCTATTGGAATGTGGGGGCAAAGGAAGTGAAAGCGTGAAAGGCAAATTGATTTCTCTTCACTGCGAAGAAAGAAAAAATAATTGGAAATTGAACGAGGATGAAGAAGAGGAAAGAATACGTACGCTCGCCCTGGTACTACAGGTTGTTGAAAGCGTTAAGAAAGACAAAAAAACTTGTTTGGAAACAAAAAACATTGAAAATTACAAACGTTGATAACAAAAAAGATAAAATAAAAAGTCTGGATTCTGCTTAAAGCAGTCCAGACTTTTTATTTTGAATGATTGCGAGGAGTGAATAGGGTTAAAATTCAGAAATATCTTTGTAATAAATCAAATCTGTAAAAGTTTCGCCTATATAATCTTCATACCGTACGCCGGCTAAGTGATAATTTTGTTTTTTACGAAAAGCTAAAGAGGCGAAATTAGGTGTAGGACTAATAATGGTTTCGGCTAACATGGTTTCAATGTTCTTTTGACGAATATCCTTGATTAAGCGTTTATAAAGTTCACTTCCGATTCCATGACCAGTAAGGTAAGATTGAATAGCTGTTTTATCGACTACAATAAAATCATTAAGGCGTTCCTGGTCAAAAGAAGGGTGCCAGTGAACATCTTCCAACCAAGAAGGATTATCTTCCAGCCATTGAGATTTCGTGTAACCGATTAAAAAGCCAACAATTTGGCTTCGATTTTTTCCGGTAACGTTTTCGGCGACATAAAAATGATCAAGCCTTTTTGCTAGTTCGGAGAATTTTTCCTTGTAATAGGTCGGGTCGGAAGAGTAATTGTCTACCAAAAACCCTTGAGAAGAATCTTTTTGACCAGTACCTACGGAAGCGGCAATTTGAAAAACCGAATTAATATCTGACTCATTAACACGGCGGACTTCGATATAGCTGCGAAAAACAATTTTTTCCTTGCCGACAGAACCTGGAATCATTGGAGCCCCTCCTTTATCGAATTAATGAATAGAACAGGGACCATGGGCGGCTCCCTTTCTAGGACAATAGTACAATAATTATAGTATATGAAAGAAAATCTGTCAATCCGCCAACTCTTTACATAGGGTAGGGGGGTATGGTATAATGCATCGAGGGAGGAGATAGAATGAATACAGAAAAAACGCCATCAAAGCATTCGGCAGAGGTACAAAAGAGCTTATTGCATCGCTTAAATCGGGTAGAGGGACAGATACGTGGTATAAAAAAACTTATTAGTAATGAAGTTTACTGTGATGATATACTCCATCAGTTGGAGGCGTCCAGATCGGCGCTTAAATCCATCGAAATGGTATTATTAGAAAGTCATTTGAAGCACTGTGTGATCCATCAACTAAAAAAGGGAGATGTATCTGTGGTGGACGAAGTTCTGACAACGATAAAAAAAATAACAAAATAATGAGCGAAAACGAATGAAGGAAAAGATGGAAATCTTGCAAAAGGAGGATGACATGAAAAATACAAAGCTTAAAATAGGTGGCATGTCTTGTGCTAGTTGTTCAGCCGCAATTGAAAAAAAGCTAGCTAAGTGGGAAGGTATTGAAAAAGCAGATATTAATATGGCTACAGAAAAACTTCATCTACGCTATGACGAGTCTCAAAACTCCTTAGAAATGATTGCAAAAGCCATTGAAGATTTGGGATATCAAGTGCTTATGGAGGAAGAGGAAACAGAGACAAAAGAAGAGAAGGATGGAACGGCCCGATCAATACGTAAAACATTTAAAATCACCGGTATGACTTGTACGGCTTGTTCTGCTGCCATAGAGAAAGCTTTGAGTAAGATGGGAGGTGTAGAAGAGGCTATAGTGAATTTTCCAGCTGAAAAACTAACGGTAATATTTTCACCTGATCAGGTGAGGATAGTTGAAATTAGTAAAAAAATTACTGACCTTGGTTACGAGTTGATATCAGAGCCAAAAGGAGGTCAGGAGGTAGATCAGGATGAAATCATGATGCAAAAATCATGGAAAAGAATGGTCCGGTCAGCTATATTGTCGGGTACGATCATGTTTCTGATGATTCTTCATATGGTTATAGGGGTTGAAATCCCGTACTATCTGGTGGTCGTTAATCTTCTGGCCTTTCCAAATATATTTTTGCTAGGTAAAAAGGTTCACAAGGCAAGTTTTAATGCATTAAAAAATGGAAGTCCCAATATGGATGTATTGGTTTCGTTAGGGTCTTTGCCACCTTATTTAATCGGCTTAACAGCTTTTTTCTTTCCACTGCAAGCATTTACAGAAATGGCTAGTAGTATTATGACCTTTCACTTAATAGGGAAATACCTGGAAAATCGTGCAAAAGGAAGAGCTTCCCAGGCGATACGTAAACTGGTCGAAATGGGAGCCAAAACAGCGACCATCCTTTTACGGGGAGAAGAAATGGAAGTGCCTGTGGAAGAATTGCAACCAGAAGATGTCATGATTGTAAAACCGGGCGAAAAAATTCCTACAGACGGGATTATTATAGAAGGGAAAAGCACCATCGATGAATCCATGGCCACAGGAGAATCTATGCCGGTGAAGAGAGAATCGGGTGATCCGGTGATTGGAGCAACGATCAATAAGCAGGGATTACTAAAAGTAAAAGTGACCAAGGTGGGTGACGAAACCTTTTTGTCCCAGGTTATTCAGTTGGTAGAAGCTTGCCAAGGTTCTAAAGTTCCAATTCAGGAATTTGCTGACCGGATCACTGGATACTTTGTTCCGGCGATTTTGATAATAACCGTAGTTGTGTTTTCATCAAACCTGCTGTTTCCGGAATTTCATCAAAGTATTTTGCAATGGGGAGCAGGTTTTTTACCATGGGTGAATCCGGATGCTGGAACGTTATCGATTGCTTTTGTTACAGCGACGGCTGTGTTGGTTATTGCTTGCCCTTGTGCTCTTGGTCTTGGAACGCCTACGGCTCTTATGGTAGGGAGTGGAATGGGGGCTGAAAAAGGAATTTTAATTCGAAATGGCGAAGCGGTACAAACCTTCAAGAACTTAAAAATGATTATTTTTGATAAAACAGGAACGTTAACCCACGGAAGACCGGCTGTAACGGATATTGTGACGGGAGACGGGGTGGATGAGTTTTCTTTAATGAAAGTAGCAGGGGCCTTAGAAAAGGGCTCGGAACATCCGCTAGCCCATGCAATCATAGAAGAAGCGAAAAAAAGAAAAATACCCATGGGAGACATCCAAGGTTTTGAAGCAGTAACAGGCATGGGGATTGAAGGGTTTTTGGATGGAGATAAGGTTTTAATGGGAAATAGAAAAATAATGGAAAAACACAAAATAGCTTATGAACATTTGGAAGAAGAAATTCAAAGACTGGAAAATGAAGCGAAAACAGTGATGATGATTGTTCGTGAAGAAAACCTATTAGGAATCATTGCTGTGGCTGATCCGGTAAAAGAAGACTCGCCTAAAGCTGTTAAAGAACTACAGGAAATGGGTATTCAAACAGCAATGGTAACGGGTGATAACGAGCGGACAGCTAGAGCTATTGCGGAAAAAATTGGGATTGATTACGTAATAGCCGAAGTACTGCCGGAAGGAAAAGTAGAAGAAGTGAAAACGCTTCAGAAAAAATTTGAAACAGTGGCAATGGTAGGCGATGGAATCAATGATGCACCGGCGCTAAAGCAGGCAAATATTGGTATTGCCATTGGGACCGGGACTGATGTTGCAATAGAAGCGGCCGATGTTACTTTGGTAAAAGGAGAGTTGAGTGGTATTATCTCAGCGATATTATTATCGAGAGGGACTTTCCGGAAAATCAAAGAAAACTATTTTTGGGCCTGGTTTTACAATGCAATAGCCATACCGGTAGCGATGGTGGGATTACTTCATCCTATGATTGGGGCGGCGGCGATGTCTATCAGCTCTTTGAATGTGATTTATAACTCTTTGCGCTTAAAAAAGACAGATATACAGCCGTCGTTTAAGAAAGTTGTAGAAAAAAACGTATAAAATACTCAAAGAGGAGGTAAACAATGAGAAAGCTAATTAAAATCGAAGGGATGACCTGCGGTCATTGCTCAGCAAGGGTAGAAAAAAACCTGGCACAGGTGGATGGTGTAGAGGAAGTGGTAATCGACTTGGAAGCGAAGAATGCCATTGTAACACTTGGGAAAGCAGTAAATAACGAAACGATCGTTGAGGCAATAGATGATGCGGGATACGATGTAATTGATATATCAGAAGCATAGAAAAAAAGCAGATCTTTGGATCTGTTTTTTTCTACCTAGTTTTTGAATAATTTAGTTGAAAATTTACTTGAAACCATGTATGATGATATAGGAGAAAAAATACTATTGGCGAAATCGAACAAAAAAATAATGAAATAAGGAGTGCCTGAGATACAGATAAACAAAAAAGAATTTACTGACAGCGAATTAACATTTTTAGTAGTTTTTTAGCAGAAAGATTAAGTGGGTATATTTTTTTTGCTAAGTTTGTTTTTAAATTCACAAGCCCAAAAAGAAAACACATAGGCAATACACTTGTGAATTAAAGAAAATATAAAAAGCTAGAAGGAGGAAGTTATGATGAGTCAGAAAAAAATATTAAGCTTATTACTTGCATTACTTTTATCTTTATCACTATTGGCAGGATGTGGGTCCCCTGCTGAAGAAGCAGAGGAAGTAGAAGAACCGGTTGTGGAAGAAGTGGTTGAAGAGCCGGCAGATGAATCAGAAGAAGAGGCGGAACTGGATAGAGAAACGGTTATAAAAGAGGCAACAACGGCTTACTATGATTCTATTACAGAAGAAAATAGTACATGGAACATGATTAGCTTTGAGAATGCTCTTCCTCTCATTGAAGAGAATCCGGAAGATTATTTTATCGTGGACATGCGTAGTGCAGAAGATTATGCAGAAGGTCATATACCAGGCGCTGTCCATATTCCATATTCGGAAATAGGAGATAAGATGAATGTTCTGCCGGACGACCGTCAAATTCTGGTCTACTGCTTCACTGGGCAAACATCTGGTCAGGCAATTGCGGCAATGCAGCTGATGGGTTTTGATGCATTATCACTGCAAGGTGGCATGAACTTTGGATGGGCACCCTTGGAACTGGGTGAAGACACCTTAGAAACAGAAGCGAATGAACTGCCGGAAGCGGATGCAAGCTGGACTCCTGAACAAGAAATTTTGTTGGTAGCAATTCATAATCATTTCACTCAGGGAACCAATTATATTGTTCGTCCGCCGGAAGTAAAAGAATTAATTGAGGCAGGATCAGAGGATATTGAAATCATTGATATTCGAAATCAAGAGGCTTATGATGAAGGACATATTGAAGGTGCAATGTTGATACCATTCCCAGAAATAGGGGAACGGATGGAAGAAATTTCTACTGAAAAACCAGTTTACGTTACTTGCTTCTCTGGTCAGACGGCAGGGCAAACCATTTTGAATCTTCGTTTGAATGGTATCGATGCAATGCCTTTGTATAGAGGCATGCGAGGCTGGACAGCAGAAGAAATGCCGGTTGTAACTCCTTAATATAGGTAATCCCCCTCTTTTTTAGAGCATTAGCACACCATACCGAGTGAAAGTGGAATGGTGTGCTATGCTTTTAGGTACAAAATTATAGGTGTAGTGGGTTCAAGGGATTTAAGAGTAAAAAAGGTTGGAAATTTCTGAATAATGATAATGTTTCCTTGACAGAGAAGGGTCTTTTCGATATACTTTCCGTAAAGAATAAAAAATAGATGAAACAAGGACATTGGATGGGAGAGTCGTTGAAGTGACTCTTGTTTTTTTTGTCCTTTTTTGTGCCTAGAGTTAGCTGGCACGTTTGCTCAGGTGCGAGAAAAAGAAAAGACCGCTAGTAGGAACTCAAAAACGCTAAGTCAACCAAGCCAAAGGAGGAGTTTCAGTGAAAAAGTACATTATGTCATTAGACCAAGGTACGACCAGTTCTAGAGCGATTATTTTTGACAGAGAAGGAAATAATATTGGAACCAGTCAAACGGAGTTTACTCAGATTTATCCGAAGGCCGGCTGGGTAGAACATGATGCTATGGAAATATGGGGTACCCAAAGTGGTGTGGCTCGACAAGTGTTGGAAGTTAATGGAATACGTCCGGAAGAAGTAGCGGCTATTGGAATTACCAATCAACGGGAGACTACAGTGATATGGGATCGAGAAACGGGAAGGCCCATTTATAATGCGATTGTCTGGCAGTGTCGACGAACTTCGGATATTTGTGATGATCTGAAAGCCAAAGGTTTAAGCGGCATGGTGCGAAAAAAAACCGGATTGGTCATTGATGCCTACTTTTCTGGCACGAAAATCAAATGGTTGTTAGACCATGTAGAGGGAGCCAGGGAAAAGGCAGAAGTGAGAAAACTTCTCTTTGGAACCGTTGATACTTGGTTGATTTGGAACCTTACTCGGGGAAAAACCCATGTTACAGATTATAGTAATGCGTCTAGAACCATGTTGTTTAACATTCATACCCTTCAATGGGATGAAGAACTTTTAGAAATGTTGAACATTCCAAAATCGATGCTTCCGGAAGTGAAACCATCCAGTGATATCTATGGTTACACCGATGAACATACTTTTGGTGGAGCCAGAATTCCTATTGCCGGTGATGCAGGAGATCAACAGGCTGCTTTGTTTGGACAGGCTTGCTTTGAGCAGGGAATGGCGAAAAACACCTATGGTACTGGCTGTTTTATGTTAATGAATACGGGAGAGGAACCTATTATTTCCGAAAATGGACTGCTTACTACTATTGCCTGGGGAAGAGAAGGAAAGATTACCTATGCGTTGGAAGGGAGTATTTTTATTGCTGGCGCTTCTATTCAATGGCTACGAGATGAACTACGGTTGATTTATGATGCAGCACAAAGTGAATACTATGCAAATTTAGTGGAAGATACTCATGGCGTATATGTGGTGCCAGCGTTTACTGGATTGGGAGCTCCTTACTGGGATATGTACGCGAGAGGGACCATTGTGGGCCTTACTCGGGGTGTAAAGCGGGAGCATATTGTAAGAGCTACTTTGGAATCTATCGCTTATCAGACGAGGGATGTGTTAAGTGCGATGGAGGAAGATTCTAATATCACATTAAAAACATTAAAAGTAGATGGGGGCGCTTCGGTAAATAATTTCTTAATGGATTTTCAAGCGGATATTCTAGGCGTTCCGGTAAAAAGAACGGCAGTAGCTGAGACTACAGCCTTAGGAGCTGCTTATTTGGCAGGACTTGCCGTAGGGTTTTGGAAAGATCATGAAGAAATTAAAGAAAAATGGGAACTGGATCGAGAGTTTATGCCAGAGATGGAAGTGGAAAAAAAGGAAGAATTGTACCGGAAATGGACAAAAGCAGTGGAGTGTTCTATGGGATGGGAGAAAAAATAAGGTTTTAGAGGAGAAAAAAGATGTACAATTATCGTTGTAGGGACAGGTGGAATGGGAAGCGCTATTACCAGAGAACGGTCAAAAAAATAGGGAAGGATAGCGACCGGCAAGGGGTATATAACGCAGGAATGGATCGACGGATTTTAAGCATGATGGTTATCAGATAGGAAAATAAGCAGTCGTTTATGATTGGAGTATCTACTACAAAGAAAGCTCTTTGGACGTTATAAAAAATCAGCAACAGGGACAGGGTGATCTTTTGCTAGTTGCTTCTTCTTGTCCTTGTTGCTGGCTTTTGTTGTTACTTGATAAAGTTACTTCCTAGTCATCGATTTGGTTCTTTCTCTGTAGAGATGAAAGGCTTACTTTTTTTGCCGTAGTTTTTCTTTTAATGCACATCCGGTAGGTGTCGCAGCAACTCCGCCAAGAGCCGTTTCTCTAAGCGATTCTGGCAAGCTTCGGCCAACATGCCCCATCGCTTCTACTACCTCATCAAAAGGAATGAGGCTGGGGACACCAGCTAAAGCTATTTCAGCGCTAATAAGCGCATTGGCAGCCCCGATGCCATTTCGTTTTTGGCAAGGAGCTTCTACTAAGCCGGCAATTGGATCGCAAACTTGACCCATGACGTTTTTTAAGCAAATAGCGGCTGCGTGTAGGCTAACTTCTGGAGATGCTCCCATAAGCTCACAAATGGCGGCAGCTGTCATAGCGGCAGCTGAACCCGTTTCGGCCTGACACCCTCCTTCGGCACCTGCAACCGTAGCTTTTTCGGTAATGATAAGGCCTATGGCAGAAGCGCAGAAAAGAGCATCGACCATATGAGTATCTTCCCAAGAATGCTCTTCTTGCAAAGCTTTGAGAGTGCCGGGTAAAATTCCGGAAGAGCCAGCTGTAGGAGCGGCAACGATAACCCCCATAGACGCATTTACCTCTAATACTCCCATAGAATAAGCAACAGCTTTGGCTGTGATGTCACCACAAATTGCTTTTCCTGCTTGCTGGCGCTTCATTAGCTTTTTGGCTTCTCCACCAATCAGACCACCCATAGAGGTGAGGCTCTGATTCAGAGCGCTTTCCACAGAAGTTTCCATGACTCTCCACTGTTGAAGCATTTGATTGCGAAGTTGATCCGGGCAGGATTCAAAAAGGTGCTGCTCTCGTTGAATCATCGCTTGAGAGATCTTTATGCGTTGATTCTGGCAAGTTGCCAGTAATTCTTTTCCACTTCCAAACATTATCTCATTCCTTTCTGATCGATCATCAAACATGGGTTACTGAGGTGTGTGATATAAGTTTAATAAGGGCGTTGTTTTCGGCTTAACTCGATTAGTCGATCATAAATACATCATGAATATGCTGATTCTCAAGGATTTGCTGGACTAACTCTTTATCCAGTCGATCATCTGTTTCTAGAATCGTAAAGGCTCTGTCGCCTCGATACTCACGATACATTTTTATGGTGCCAATATTAACACCTGCACCTGCTAAGACACTAGTAATATGAGCCGCAACACCGGGGCGGTCTTGTTGCTGGACGATAAGCGTTGGATATTCGCCAGTAAAGGCAACGGATATTCCATTGATATTCGTAATAACCACTTCGCCTCCTCCGATAGAGGCTCCGGCCAAAGATAGATTGTTTCCAGAAGTTCCCACCACTTTGATAGCAACAGTGTTTGGATGCATTCCCTCTTGCAGTTCTGTAGGAAAAAATCGGAAAGTTAGTTGTTTTTCATCGGCAATTCGGTAAGCATCCCGAATGTCCGGATGATCCGTAGCGTAGCCAAGCATTCCTGCCAGAAGTGCTCGATCTGTTCCATGACCTTGGTAGGTTTCAGCAAAAGAACCGTAAAGGTAGAAGTCAACTTCTTTAGGTGTTTCTTTTAAGATGCGAGCAGCAATTTGCGCGATTCGTAAAGCACCAGCTGTATGTGAACTGGACGGGCCAATCATAACGGGTCCCATAACTTGAAAAGCACTGATTCGTTTCATGAATACTACCTCCACTTCTTGTATAAATGTCATACTCAGGAATATTATACCTTAAATTGGTAATTGCGTAAGGCCATTTTAAAAGAAATAATAAAATACCTGCTGGAGATATTGTGACAATAGGGATTTAATGGGTATTAAAACTTCTGAGTGTCTATAGAAAAGCACTTTCCTCTTGAAAGGCGGGGTAAAATAATGGAATGCAAAAGATGTACCGTTATTCCTGAAACCAGTGTAGAAGCTTCCTGGGTCTATATTAAATTGCCAACACATCACCATATTGCTCCTTTAGAAAAAATAGCTTCGGGGATGAAGGAAACATTAGAACCAAAAGCAAATGGATTTTTGTTAAAGATATCTGATTTCCAGGAATTTGTGCTAAGGTTATGTCGTCATTATTTCAACTCAATAGAACAGATGGATATTTACTTAATGCCAATGAAAGAAGCGGTTATCAGCTTTGAATCTCTGGACTGTTATAAACGTTTAAGCTACTGGAAAAACCTGTTTTTAGGAGAAGACCTCATCTATATATTAAAAGAAAAGAGTCTTAAAATACTTTTTCACCCCATTGTGCTGGCAAAGGACCATAAAATCTATGGCTATGAGGCATTAACCCGTGGCATCAAACGGGATGGAAGGATAATGTCACCGATAGAAATGTTTCGGTATGCGAAGGAGATGGATCTATTATTCCATCTTGATCGGTTGTGTCGAGAACAAGTGATTAAACAAGCCGCTGAAGCAGGTATTTTGGAAAAAGTGTTTATCAACTTTATTCCTACTTCCATATATGATCCAGATAAATGCCTTCGGTCAACAGACGAAGCGATTCATCGATATGGTCTCAAGGCAGAGCAGATTGTTTTTGAAGTGGTTGAGACGGAACGTATTGATGATTACGATCATTTGAACTATATTTTAGATTATTACAAGGACAAAGGTTATGCAACAGCTTTAGATGATGTTGGCAGTGGATATGCTTCAACGGGAGCTTTACTTCGGTTAAATCCAAGCTATATGAAGATAGATATGGGGATTATTCGAGGAATTCATGAAAATAAACAAAATCAGCGAATATTAAACGAGTATCTTTCGATAGCTCGCGAAAAAAATATTTACATTCTGGCAGAAGGCGTAGAAACAAAAGAAGAAATAGACTACTTAACGGAAGCGAAAGTAGATTTTTTGCAAGGATACTACTTTGGAAAACCTTCCCATAAACCTTTGTAAATACGTCTATTCGATTTGCGAATTTTGTCTGCATCTCAAGTCACGATCATGAAATAGGTGATTGATCCATAGACGATTGTATGGGATAATTTCTGTCATAAGGAAAATGGGAGCGTTACGTTTTTTCTGTAATAAAGGATATCGGAGTGATTTTTAATGGATTGGGGAAAAAGGATAGAAAAGCCAAACGCACACATTATACGGATGATGACGGTTTTTGTGATAACGCTTTTAGTGAAAATGATGATTCTGCACTGGATCATGGGAGTAAGGTTGTACTTTATACAGGCGGCTATTATGAATTTGATGACACTAACTGGATTGTTTTTATTATTTATTTATTTTTTTCCAAAAAACTATTTCAAGGCATTCTGGTGGATGCATTTACTGGTAAGTGGCCTGATTTTTGTAAACACCGTTTATTACAGCCATTTTTTTACATTGGTACCCGTGGGAAGTGTTTTTCAAATTGGTCAGCTAGGTGGTGTTTCAGATAGTATTTTTGCTCTTTTGAGGCCGATATACTTTCTTTACTTTGCCGATACGATTTATTTAAGGTTTTGGATAAAAAAGAAAAGCAAGTTGTATCATTCCTGGTATTATGATAAAAAAAATAGAAGAAATGGAATTTATGCGATAGCTTTTATGGTGCTAATGTCTTTTATGGTGGGAGCTATCAATCTGGTAGCCTTAAGTACAGAAGGAAATTTAAGGCCGGCAAATTTAGGGATGATTAATTATCATATTTATGATACGTTTCGTCTTACAAGACCAGCTCCTATTGTCGATCCGGATCAGGCGGAAGAAGCGGTGATAGCTATTGAAGAAGAAGAGAAAGACCGCCGCTTTGAAGGGTTGTTAGAAGGACGCAATATCATTGTTATTCAAGCGGAATCATTGCAATCTTTTCCGATGGAACATGCATTGGCGGATCAGGAGGTTACTCCTGTATTAAATGATTTGATTCGTCAGGACACCCTGTATTTTTCTAATTTTTATGAGCAAGTAGGATGGGGAAATACTTCTGATGCTGAATTTGTGGTACATAATGGATTTTATCCATCCACATCCACTTTTAGTTATCAGGCCTATGAAGGAAATGATTTTTATACACTCCCGATGCATCTGGAAAAACAGGGGTATACCTCGATCGTTTTTCATGGCAATGATCCGGAATTCTGGAGCAGGCAGTCCGCCTATCCCGGTCAGGGAATTCATCATTTTTACAGTGCGGAAGATTTTGAAATGAATGAAATTATTGGATTAGGGCTTAGTGATTATGAATTATATAAACAGTCCATTCAGTGGCTGAAGGAAAAACCGGAACCTTTTTATGCATTCTATATAACTCTGACCTGCCATCATCCCTTTGTGATGCCGGAACCGTATCAATGGTTGGACATGCCCGCTGAATATGAAGATACTTACCTGGGTCATTATTTGCAATCTGTATACTATATGGATCAACAAATTGGATATTTTATCAATCTGTTAAAAGAAGAAGGATTGTATGATCACTCAGCTATTGTGATTTATGGAGATCATCAAGGCGTTGATATGCGTAATCAGGAAATTAATGAACAGGTAAGCCGCTATATAAGCAGACCTTATCAGGAAGATGAAATGTTTAGAGTTCCCTTAATGGTTCATGTGCCGGGAAGTGGTGTCGAGGAAGAAATAACTTTAGCAGGAGGACAAATTGACTTCTTTCCTACGATGGCTAATTTAGCAGGAAATCCCTTAGCTCCGGATGCTGTTCTTGGACAAGATTTGTTAAACATTAAAGAGGGGTTTGTTGCAAAGCAAGTCCATGTTTCCGCTGGATCTTTTATTGATAACGAAAAGATATTTATTATGTCGCCGGAAGGGCTTTATGATAATAGTCAGTCCTGGAATCTGAAAACCGGCGAACAGGTTCCTTTGGAAGAAGCAAGGCAAGGTTATGAAAGGGCTTTGGCAGAAATAACGCTTTCGGAATATGTGATGGAAAATAATTTAATTCCAAGAGTGCAAAAGGCTGGGCTTAGTGGTATTCTTGATAATATTCGGTTTTTACTTGACTTAGAAAAATAAAGAAAAAGTAGTGGCAATCCATACAGGATAAGCCACTACTTTTTTTGACGATTATTCTTTTGGCTATCGAAGGACTAATCATTTCGAATAGCTTCTAAAGCACTAAGTTTCATAGCACGGCGAGCTGGCGAATAGCCAGCGATCAATCCAACGACGGTTGAGAACAATAATGCGGCTAAAGCGAGAGAAATAGGAATAATGGATAGTCGCTGTGCACTTCCTGGTCCCATAAAACCGGCACCTAGCTGATTGAGACCGTAGGAAATAAGGTAGCTGAAACAAACGCCGAGTAAGCCACCTCCAAAACCAATTAAACCAGCTTCAATTAAAAAGAGACCTTTAATATCTGAAAGTGTTGCTCCGATAACCTTCATCACACCAATTTCACGGGTTCGTTCATAAATACTCATGATCATTGTATTGGTGATACCGATGGCGGCGACCAGTAAGCTGACGGCACCGATGCCGCCTAAAATAGCCTGTGTCATGCGGGCGGTGTTTTTCATATCGTCAAGGATTTGAGTGAGACTAAAGGTTTGAAATCCTTGGTCTTGAAGAAATTTAAGAATACCATCTACTTCATTGATAGATGCTGCTTTTATACGGACACCATCGTATTCATCACGTTGGGAGCGATTCTGAGTTTCGCGGTTATGTCGTTGCTCCTGTTCTAAGATAGATTCAAAGGAACTTAGTGACATAAATACCTGATAATCCTTTTGATCATGAGATCTTTCTAAGATACCAACACCTCGAACGTCATGTTTAAGAGGTTCTTTGTCATCCGTATGATCCGGTCGATCTGTTTGACGATCGCCATAACTCATATCAGAAGTGATCAGTAAGGAACTGGTTAAAACATCGACGGGAGGCGGCTCTTCTCCTGGTGGTCCATAGTGAAAAGATTGTCGTAACCGGGGATTATAAAACTGATGTGGCACATCACGTCCGAAAACAATGGATTCTCGGTCGTTAGCATGCAAAAGCCTACCTTCTTCAGCTGTAAAACCAAAGGATTCCATTACTTCTGGATCAACGCCAACGACGTTGACATTTGCAATATGCCTGCCAGCACCAATACGCATATATTTTTCCCGGGTAGCCATAACGGCTTTGACTCCCGGAATTTTGTTGAAGGAAGAGATTGTTGCATCGTTTAATTGAGTTTGTCTCTGTTGAGTTCTGGAAGAACTCTGGCTACCACCCATGAATTGTCCCTGTGGATAGACTTCTATTACCGTTAAATCTCCCATCTCTTGAAGAAACTCCTGAAAACCTCTATCCATAGCAATGCCTAAAGAAAGCATAACGATAATTGAACAGGTACCGATAACAACACCCAAAATCGTAAGAATTGTTCGGGTTTTACGGCGCAACAAACTGTCCCAACTCATCTTAAATAGATCCAGTTTATTCATCGTCCTCCACATCCTCCATGTCTGACTCCTGTTTTTTCTTCTTTCTTTTTCGGTACCAAAGGAAAGAAGCACCACCTATCAGCAGAAGAGCTAAAAGAATCCAAGGGCTTTTTGAGCTGGTATTTTCTGGCTCATGCATCTCGAAATCTTCGGGGAACTCTTCCGGCATCATCATTTCCATGACTTCGATAGAAAAATCTTTTTCCAGACGATGAGATTGATTGATTTCATCATCAAACTGAAAAATAATGACTCCTTCCATGGTGCCTTCCTGCATCGGGAATAAAGTGGCATCATAGTAATTACTGGAGCCAGCTTCCATATTTCCTATATATAAAGAGCCATCCTGAGTTTCAAAATCTCCTTCAATGCTAATGGTTAAATTTCGGATCAGTCCTCGGCCCACATTGTAAAAATCAATACTGACGGGAACAGGATCGCCGACAAAAGCCTCCATACCGGTTTCTACATCGCTTAAGGAGAGGGTGGTTTCTTGAATAACAGGAATACCTATCAGTTCTCGGGATTCATGTTCATTTCCTGAAGCATCCTCGTACTTAATATCTGCGTAAAGATTATGCGTTTGAAAATCAGCATCCGGTCTGGGGCGTAGCGTTATTTCATGGACAGACTGCTGGCTTGGCTGAATTTGAGCAATATATAAGGAGTTGCTACTGTTAACCGGAGCAAACACCTCGCCATCAGAAGTAAAAGAAACTTGTATGTTACGGATTGATTCATTAGCATGGGTGTTTTGGAAAGAGATCGATAAAGGGAACGGATCTCCGGCACGAATATAATCAGCGTGATAATCGTAATGACTCACAATGATTCGAGGTTTACTGCCGGAAGTTGGTGTTCCCACCATCACGCCGGTATACTGAGTGAGCGAATCTTGGTCACTTCTGCTGGATTTCACTTGTATTTCTAAAGGATAATTTCTTGATTCTAAGCCATCTGTAGGAAAATAAGTAAAACTCAAGGTTTTACGTTCTCCCGGCATAAGTTGTTTTAAATGGGTTTTAGCTGGTGTTTTTGGAAGTAAAGCATCTTTGCCATCGGTGATAATACTAAGTCCTTCCAGTTTTCTATCGGTGTCGTTTACGACAGTAAATGACAAGGTGAAATCTTCAAAGGATTCGACGGAATGGGTTGGGATTTTTATATCTTCAATTTTGACACCACGATGCAATCCACCCTTTTGAACCGCTAATACAATTGGCTCTTCGGATTCGTACTTTTTGCCATACTCATCTTCAAAAGTAATTCCTAGGGTTACTTCTGCATTGCGATTTTCCAAAGAATCTGCTGGCTTTGCTGAAAAAACAAAACGATCAGCGCTGCCTGCTTTTAATTCATTGTAATGTTGCTTGCGTTGGGAAGGACTGATATTCAAAGCTCCCGCATCAGCTCCTGATAGTTCCAGTTCAAGATTTTTAAGGGTTAGATCACTAGTGTTTTTAATACTTATTTCGACGGTTTGTCTTTCTTCTAACAATAGTTGATTGTCTGGAATGAGGATTTCTTCGACATCAATAGAAGGCATTCGCAAGTGATTTTTTATGTTGACATGCACCTCGGCAGAAAAAGAAGAACTACCGCTAAAGTTACGATCTGTGTATGTGACTGAGAAAGGAATGGCATAGGTGCCAGTAGGGATGTTTTTCTTCAATGTAACATCAAAGTAAATTACCTTTTGGTCATGGCCATTAATCTGAGAATGGCTTTTTCGCATATCTGATGATTTAAGATCAATAGGACTTTCATCGTTATGATCCAATGAAATTACTAGATTTCTGGCAGATCCCAGTCCGCTGTTTTGGATGGGAATGGGCAGGCGGATTGATTCCCCTGCTTCAGCGTTGGTGACAGAGGCACGTGAAGATAAGTTGAGATTCGGTTGATGATTCATTGCAAAAACCGATTGAGGTAAAACGGTAAAAAGTAATAATAAGCATAAAAGAAAAGAAATTAAGCTACTTCTGGTAAAAGTCATATCATTTTATCCTCCTGTTTAATATTTCCATCTAAAAAGGTAAACACTCGATTGGCATACTTTGAAATGCTGGGATCGTGGGTTACGATAATTAAAGTTTGGTTTTGACGTGATGCCATTCCCAACATAATATCCAACACTTCTTTACTTGTTTTGGAGTCTAAGTTACCGGTAGGCTCATCAGCAAAAATAACCGGTGGCTTTGCAACAAAAGCCCGTGCGATGCCAACTCGCTGCTGTTGACCACCACTCATTTGTGAAGGCCGGTGCTTTACATATTTTGCTAAGCCGACATCTTTTAACATCTTTCGAGCAAGTTCGAGACGTTTTTGTTTAGAGACCCCCCGAAAAGTTAATGGCAAACTGACGTTTTCTTCGGCTGTAAGCAGTGGCATTAGATTATAGGACTGAAAAACAAAACCTATATGACGTTGTCGGAATAGTGCCAGCTGTTTTTCATTCATTAAATCAATTCGTCGTTGTTGGATAAGGATCTTTCCTTTGGTCGGCTTCTCCAAGCCAGCCATCAAGTTTAACAGCGTTGATTTACCGGAGCCGGAAGTACCTAAAAAACAGCAAACCTCGCCTTTGTCAACAGATAAGGAAATACGATCAACCGCTACCACTTTTTCGTCACCGAGACGGTAAACCTTTCGGACATTTTCTAGTTGTATCATCATGGACACCTCCTTTTGGTCATGTGATCATCTATTGTAAAGGTTGTAATAGATGGGAAAATGAGTCTAAGCCTCCGAGGTGATCAAGTGTACTAAAACAGATAGTACAGCAAGATTATAATCCCTATTAAAGTCATTGTCAACAGGAAGAAAGACGGATATGAAAATCATTTGTTTTGACTTTTTACAAAAAGAATGATATTATTAATGATAATCAATATCAATTAATTGGAAGGAGGGAACCGGATGAAACAGTGCTACTACCATGATTTAAGTGATCCAAAAGGATTTCAGCGCTGGATAACAGAAAAATTGGCTCCGGTGTTATTGGCCGTAAAGCCTGCAGAAATGCTGTGTTTTTCTGGAAAGGATGAGGAAGGAAAGACACGAATCCGTATGATTCAAGAGTATATTAATCAGGTTCCCTGTGTGAACTTCCGGCAATTTTCTATGCAAAATGGAAGACAGAAAATATTATTTTACCATCAACGCAAAATGATGGAAATCCTGCAGGATTCACGCAATCTCAGATTTTTGAACACTCAAGGCTATGCAGAAGCAAAAAATATGGAAGATTACTTGGATGTATTAGTCTTAAAAATTTCTACAGGAAAAATTCCCCATGAGATAGGTGTTTTTTTAGGATATCCCTTAAAAGATGTATTAGGGTATATGGGGCATCCTTCCTTAAAGCTAACGAAGGTGAATGGATGGAAAATCTATGGCAATCCAAGTGTTTCAGATCGAACTTATGAAGCGATTGAAAAAGCAAAGAATATTATTCGTCGGCAACTGGAAATGATGGAACCGGATCAAGTCATTAGTCAGTTTTGTTAAAAATGGAAACAATAAAAGAAAGCACCTCTGAGATTAGTTTACTCGGGGGTGCTTGTTAGTTAGCCCTCTGTATCTGAATAATGAATGGCAAGTAACGTAATGGAATGAATGCTAGGATGAAAGAGGTTCCTTCTTTGATTTTGATGACTGAATGATAAAGCTGGAAATAACAGGAATAAAAGCAGCGGCAGCAAACAAAAGCAAGGTTGGAATACTTATCAAATCAACTAACTGTTTGACAGATACAATTTGAACCCCTATATGCGTGAAAAGCACAATGCCTGGATAAGCTCCTAGTAAAGTGAAAATAAAATAGGTAAGTGGCTTCATATCCGTTAATGCAAAATAAGAATTAACGACAAAGCAGGGAACTACTTCGATCATTCGTAGCATGAATAATAAAGCTGGGCCATGACTGTTAGACATTTTTCGTATCCTTTGAAAAGATCCTTTAAAATAGGTTTCTACCGTATCCTTAAAAGCAAAACGGGTCAATATGAAAACGATCATATAACCAGTACTATTAGCCAATAAAACCAGCAATGAACCTGGAAGCCAGCCAAAAATCGCACCACCTGCCAGTGTGATAAGGCCACTTCCTGGAATAGCGAAAGAAGCAAAAAGAAATCGAAGAAGAAAAAAAGCGAAGGCAGATCTAAGAAAAAAGCTTTGCTGGTATTGTTGTAACCCTTCAATAATTGCATACAAACAAAGACCATGATGGTTTCGGGAATAAAAATAGATCATAAGACCGGTAATGAACATAATTCCATAGGCTAACTGAGCAATTCTTTTTTTATTAGAAAACAGTGTTACAATCAAAAAAGACACCTCCGAAGAATAATCATTCTTATCATACCATCAAAGAAAACGATAATCAATATCAAGATTTGAATAAATGTATTGAAAATCCTTGACAAAAAGACAAATGCCCTTTATCCTTTATATAGAATGATTATCAATTACAGTTGAGGTGTGAAAAATGCCAGATCAAAACAAAATGGTTTTAGATTCCATTCAACAATTATATGATTCTTTATTTCAACATGATGGTTACGGGGAAATGAAAATTGAAATGAAATTCTTAAAAAAAGGACAAAAGGAAATCATTATTCACTGTGGAAAGCAATACC
Organism: Tindallia californiensis; assembly: GCF_900107405.1. Lineage (NCBI taxonomy): Bacteria > Bacillati > Bacillota > Clostridia > Peptostreptococcales > Tindalliaceae > Tindallia > Tindallia californiensis. The sequence continues at coordinate 75,117 of NZ_FNPV01000004.1, forward strand.
GGTATGTGGTGGATTGGCCGGAGGAAAAAGGCTGTACAGAGTAACGTAGAAAATAAGTAAATACGAAGGTGGTTCTGTGGGTGAACCCTTCATTAAAGTGCTGAGACTGCGCTTTTGTGGAGGGCTTTTTTATTTGAAATAACAGATAGGGGTGAGCATATGTTATCGGTAAAGAATTTAACCTATTCTTACGGCAACCATCCGGTGCTTCATCAGGTGACAATGGATGCTAGGCAGGGGGAGATAATATCCTTGATTGGTCCTAATGGCTCAGGAAAATCGACATTACTTCGTTGCATCAGCGGGTTATTAACACTAAAAGATTCTTCGGCGATTCAAATAGATGGTCGTAGAATTTCGGCGTACAAAAGAAAAGAGCTTGCCAAAGTGGTAGCCTTTTTACCTCAGTTTCAGGAAAAGATGCCAGGCATTACCGTCAAGGAACTGGTAGCCTTTGGAAGAACGCCTTATCAGCGTACCGGGTGGTTGTTATCAGATGATGATCGGGAGGCTATTCGCTGGTCATTGGAATTCTTACAGCTAGAAAATTTTGAAAATCGAATGGTAGACCAACTTTCCGGAGGTGAGCGACAGCGGGTATGGATTGCGATGGCACTGGCACAAGATACGCCCATTATTTTATTGGATGAACCGGTGACCTATATGGATCTGAAGCATCAGTGGGAACTTCTTGGAATCATCAGTCACTTAAAGGAAAAGTTTGGAAAAACAGTTATTTCTGTTTTTCATGACATTAATCATGCCCTCGAAGTTTCGGATCAGATTTGCTTGCTTCATCAGGGAAAAGTCCATCAGATGGGAAATTCGGAACAGGTGATCACAGAAAAATCCATCAAAGAAGTATATGGGATAAAAGCTCAGGTCTGTCGGACGAAAACATGTTGCCGGTCGGTGGTAGTTCCGGAAGGCAGAAAGAGAAAAAGGCAAAAAGAAGAAGAACATTTAGAAAATCATTTGAATGAAATTGGACTGTTGAGCTAAAACAGAAGAAAGGAAGAGGGAAATGGAAGCTTTACTGCATATACCAATGAACTTGCGGGGTTACTTAATGGAGGAAGTAGAGGAATTTCTTTTTACTCAGAAATCACCAAAGGAAAACCCTCCCATGGTTACTCAGCCATCACACGATCATTCTGTCAGCTGGCTAGAAGAAAGAATTGACAGCCAAAATGTACCGGATGTGGCAATGGCCCATATCAGTGATTTTGCCAACATAAATCCGTCGGACTGGAAATCTTTGTTTCGGGAAAGTCAGGGAGATTTTATTATGGATGAATTTAAGATGGAGATTCGTTCTGAATTCAAAAAGTTTTTTCGACCGGAAAGTATTTACATGCCTATGTACTTTATGCCTGCCGTTGTGATTGCCGGCAAAAATTTTCAAGAAAATGAAGTGGAAGAGCTTTCCTGGAAAAGCGTGGCAAACCTTGGTATTCCAATAGCGATGCCGGATAAGGATACACCGATTGTAAAAATGGTACTGAGTTTTCTAAAAAAACATTCGACAACCTTATACGAAAGGGTTCTTGCTAATGCATGTTTTGTAGGATCACCACCTCAAGTGATTGAAAAAGTTGGGGCCGGAGAATTTGATATTGGAATTGCAAACCAATCTTTTTCATTGATGGGTAAATCGAGAGGCATTAGAATACTGCCAGTGGAAGAGGGGGCCATTCCGTTGCCACAGGTTATGGTTCAAAAGAAAAATAGTTCGATCGCCAATCCGGAAGCACTGATACTTAAGTCATCGATCCGAGAATACATCCATCAGCAAGGGGCATGGCCATTGGTGGGTAATGAAACCTTGCACGGTTTTTATCCTAATAATCGGTGGATCTCAGACTGGACTGACTGGGAGGAATTTTTGGAAATCATTGCTTCGGTAGAAAAAGATCTTAAATAGAAAAAATAGAAAAAATAGAAAAATGGAATAGAGGTGAAAAAGTGCTTAAAACATTTTATCCAATGCTTCAACCGGTGTATCCACTTCTAGTGCAACAGTTTGTGGATGACTACCAACTGACAACAGGGATAGCCCTTGATGTTGGAACAGGTCCGGGTTATCTGGGGCTTGAACTGGCTAAGATTACCAATATGGAAGTGTGGTTCCTGGATTATTCATCGGAAGCAATTGAGAAATGCAAAAAAAACGTTTTGGAGTGTGAACTGGATAACAAACTTCAGTATTTTGAAGCTGATGTTGCTGATATGCCGTTGGAAAGCGGATCGGCAGACTTTATTATGAGTCGCGGTTCTTTATGGTTTTGGAAAGAACCAGTAATAGGCCTGAAGGAAATTAGCCGCATCCTCAAGCCGGGTGGCACTGCTTTTATAGGTGGTGGTGTAGGGCGTTATGTACCGGATACGATGAGAGAACGTCTTCAGAAAGCTAATAAAGAAGCAAGGAAAAAAAGAGGTGACGGACCGCGTCCTTCGCTGGAAGATGTTCGAAAGTGGGCGGAAGAAGCCTTTGATCAAGAGCAGCAGATTAAATACCGGGTGTTATCCGATGATTTAGAGGGAAAAGATGGAAAGTGGATTGAAATAAAAAAAGATAGGAGTTGAAAATGGTGAAAATTAAAAATAAGCAGCAATGGGTGATATTGATAATAGCTCTAATGATCCCAGGATTATTATTGGCAGGTTGTGGAAATGGAGAAGGAACGGAAGAAGTTGTTGAGCCGGAAAGCGCCGAAGAGCAAGAGGTAGTGGTGGAAGAGGAAGAAAGCAATGGAGATCATGTAGTGATAGATCATATGGGAAGAGAAGTACAAATACCCGATGAAATCAACAGACCGGTGGCATTAACCGCTAATTTGATGGAAGGCTTATATATTATTGGTCTGGAACCAGTGGCAACCGTAGATAATTACCGAATCCGCTCGGAAGCCGAAGAACTTCCAAAACTGGGAGTGCAAGGGAATGTTAATATAGAGGCAATTTATGGTGTGGAACCGGATTTTATTGTTGCTCATTTCAGGCATCAGGGAGAATTAGTAGAATCTTTAGAGGAAATAGGCGTTCCTTTATTTGTTATTGATCCGGCACAGGTAGGAGACGCTCCCTTATATGATTCCGCTTTGTATCTGGGGAAAATTCTTAATCGAGAAGAGGCAGCCCTTGAATTTGTGGAAGAGGTAGAGGCTATTGCAGAAGGACTGAAGGAAGAAATTCGAGAGAAAACCGAGATTAGAACAGGATTGATTCTGGAAGATGGAGACAGTATTAGAGCAGCACAAACAGCTTCCGGAATAGGCGCCATCCTGACAGGATTAGGGATTGAGAACATTGTGCCGGAAGATATGCCAGGAGCTGGCAATGAAACCTTTGTCTCTTTTGATATTGAAACCATTGCATCCGCTGATCCGGATGTAATCTTAATCAGACCTTCCAGCAATGACAAAGATCATAACAAACAACGCTTAGAAAGCTATCAGTCAGATCCCATGTGGGCAGAACTGTCGGCTGTAAAAAACAACAATATTCATATGTTGCCCTTTCGTTTGCACCCGGGCCGAGCTACGGTAGATGAAATGTATAAAATGGCTGCTAATGTGATACTATCCGAGGATTAAAAGGCAGGAGCGAGAAGATGGGAAAAGATAAGAACAGCACATCGATTCACAGGTTTCGACTAATCAGAATGGTAGTGGCCTTTGCCATTACCATTCTGATTGTTTTGTATGGTATTAGCAGCGGCACCATCGATTTTACGTGGCAACAAGTATGGGGAGTATTGAGAGGCAGTAAGACAGAAGGTTTAGCCCATCAGATTATTTGGAATGTAAGGGCACCGCGAGTTCTTACCGGAATGCTGGCAGGCATGAATTTGGCAGTAGCTGGGTCTTTGCTACAAGGGATTTTAAGGAATCCGATGGCATCTCCCAATATTATTGGGGTAAATGCCGGTGCTGGACTAGCAGCGGTGGTCATGATGGTTGTTTTTCCTGGAGCTATTCGCTATCTGCCGGTAGCATCCTTTTTAGGTGCGCTAATGGCAGCGATGGTGATATACCTCTTGTCCATGCGTCGGGAGACGGCGTCAGCCACTGTGCATCTGGTATTGGCTGGTGTAGCACTTTCAGCTTTTTTTAACGCAGTGACTTCTGGGCTGATGACACTTAATGCTGACGAGCTGGAAGTTACTTATAACTGGCTTTTAGGAAGCCTTTCTGGCAGAGGGTGGCCATATTTTTACACCTTGTTACCCTATAGTGTGGCTGGGTTGCTCCTGGCAATATTTATCAGTCCAAAAGTAAACCTTTTTGTTCTTGGAGAAGAAATGGGTAACAGTATTGGGATATCTGTGTACTGGTACCGAACGGCGATGATCGGAATTGCGGCTGTTTTAGCCGGAAGTGCCGTCAGTGTTGCTGGCACCATTGGTTTTGTAGGATTAATCGCTCCGCATATGGCCAGACTGATCATAGGGGCTGATTACCGGTATCAGATCCCAATGGCCGCTATTTTAGGGGGAGGGTTGCTAATCCTTTCTGATACGGTGGCAAGAATTATTTTTCAGCCCTTTGAGCTTTCTGTAGGCGTGGTAACGTCTATCCTGGGTGCTCCCTTCTTCTTATATTTACTTTATCAAAAACGCTCAGCTAATTTGTTTTAGTTTAGAAAGGGTGGAAAGTATGAAATTAATTACAATAGCAGGACCACCATCTTCCGGTAAAACATCGGTAACTGTGAAAGCCTGTACCGAGCTTTTGAAGGAGGGCTTTCACATTGGAATGATTAAATTGGACTGTGTTTCAACTCAGGATCATGAAATCTATGAATCCAGAGGGTTTCTGGCGAAAGAAGGACTGTCCGGCAACCTTTGTCCGGATCATTACTTTGCCTGTAATATTCAGGAATGTGTTGACTGGGGCATAGAAAATAATCTGGACTTACTGGTGACGGAAAGTGCCGGATTGTGTAATCGATGTTCACCACATATTGATGAGGTGATGGCGGTGTGTGTTATTGATAACCTGATGGGTGTCAATGCACCGGTAAAGATAGGTCCAATGTTGAAAACGGCAGATTTGATCATTATCACAAAAGGCGAAATTGTTTCCCAGGCAGAACGGGAGATTTTCGCACTGAAAGTAAGGCAATGCAACCCTAAGGCTACCATATTACATGTTAATGGAATTACCGGGCAGGGAAGCAGAGAAATGGCAGACTTTCTTAAAAACAGTGAGACGGTGTTCTCTTTGGAAACATCTTCCTTAAGATTTACAATGCCAGCAGCTCTTTGTTCCTATTGCCTTGGAGAAAAGAAAATCGGGTCAGGCTACCAAAAGGGGAATGTCCGAAAAATAGATTTATGATTGGAAGGAGAAAGCAGGTTGAGAATTACGTTGCGAATAGGAAGGTGATAGGAATGGAACTGCTAAGAAAACCACTTAGTGAATTGTTGCAACAAGAGCCTTATCTGGAATCTTTTTTTCACAGCCATGGACTTAGTGTAGAGGATAAGAAAGAAAATTTTTTGGCGGTAGTGAACCGGTTAAGACGTCGTGAGCTGGAAGATCTTGGTACAAGCAGAGAATTTCTTTTGGAGGGATTCGTGGCTTTTGCTGAACATGCCAGAAGCGTAAGAAATAAAAAAACCATACCAGTAGAGTCAATAAAGGTGCTGGGTGGTACCCATAAAGACGGATCACCTGAAACCTTAGCATTAGAAATGCGGCCGGGTGATATGATTTGTCTGGTTGGAGAAACTGGTTCCGGGAAAAGTCGGTTACTGGCTGACATTGAATGGATGGCACAAAAGGACACTCCTACCAACAGAGAAGTTCTGATCAATGGGAATAAGCCAGATAGCAAATACCGCTTTGCTGTGGAACATAAAATGGTAGCTCAATTATCTCAAAATATGAATTTTGTGATGGATCTTTCTGTAAAAGAATATATTGCATTACATGCCGAAAGTAAAATGCTGGAAGATAGCCATGAGCTGGTTGATAAGATATTGACCAAAGCCAACGAACTGTCGGGAGAACCTTTTGAAGAAGATACATGTTTAACGGCTTTGAGTGGTGGTCAATCCAGAGCTCTCATGGTGGCCGATACAGCCCTTCTCAGCCAGGCTCCTGTTGTGTTGATTGACGAATTAGAGAATGCAGGAATTCATCGGAGAAAAGCACTGGAACTATTGACGGGAGAGTCTAAAATCGTTTTAATGGCTACTCACGATCCTATTTTAGCCCTTCATGGGCATAAAAGACTAGTGCTGAAAAACGGAGGTGTCGATCAGATGATTACCACCAGCAATGAAGAAAAAGCCTTATTAAAACAACTGGAATACATGGACAAGCAAATGATGGATTGTCGAAAAGCACTTCGCAGAGGTGAAAAATTAAAGGTAGAAAAGGCTTGCTAATTAGAAAAGATCTATTAACAGAAACAAGTGAGTTGACAATTGATTAAGAGAATGCTATTCTAATTAAGGGAATACTTAAACAGAATAGCGTTTTTTATTGGTGAAAAACAGATAGGTGGCTATCTACTGTCATTGATTCATTACTAAGACGCTTTGCGTTCTTTGACCGGGAGGGATGATAAATGAGCGAAGCAAAATGCGAGCATCCAGAAAGACTAAAAGGAAAAAAACCAGGTGAGTGCAGTGAAAAGCAGAAAGAAATATGTCACGGCCATGAATCCAAGCAAGATCAACACAGCAGCGAAAGCGAACAGACAAAGTGAAAATCAGTCAAAACCGTCTGATCCCGGATCAGGCGGTTTTAGTATGGGAGGTGAGCCGATGGATAAGCTGGTAAATCGTCTGCGTGCACTGGCGGATGAGAATCGACTGAAAATCATTGTTTTATTGCTGGAAAAAGATTATTGCGTGGGGGCTCTTTCGAAAAATCTGGGTATATCCAAAGCCGCTGTTTCTCAGCACATGAAAATCCTACGGGAAAATGGGATTGTAAAAGGAGAAAAGAGAGGCTATTTTACCCATTATGAAGTTCAAAAACATCAAATAAAAGGAATTTCTGAGGAGCTTGAGGAAATATCCCGGCGTGAGTTTAAGAAGGACAGGCTGGTTCATTCCTGCCAGAAAAATGGAGACTGCCATGAAGCAAAAATTAAGGAAGAAGGAAAAGAAAATAAGGGTGAAAGCATATGAAGGCTATAAAGGTACAAGCATTATCTAAAAAATATGGCGAAAAAGAAGCTGTAAAAGGTATTGATTTTATGGTGGAAGATGGAGAAATCTTTGGATTTCTAGGTCCTAACGGCGCCGGTAAAACTAGTACCATTAATATGCTCATTGGTTTATTGAAATCAACCAGTGGGACCATAGAAATTCTTGGTAAGAATTTGGCAACACAAAAAGAAGCGATTCAGGCAGAAATCGGTGTGGTTCCGGATGAAAGCAATTTATACCCGGAAATGAGCGGACTTGAAAACTTAAGCTTTTGTGGCAGTCTTTACGGAATGAGAAAAGATGAACGGGAAAAGCGGGCCATAGAACTGCTGAAGATATTTCAGTTAGAAGATGTGAAACATAAAGCTTTTAAGGCTTACTCCAGAGGAATGAAACGAAAGCTGACCATTGCTGCGGCCATGATGCATCAGCCAAAAATATTGTTTCTCGATGAACCAACTTCAGGAATTGATGTGGCCAGTGCCCGGCAAATCCGTAAAATGATAGAAGAGTTGCATCAAAAGGGGACCACTATTTTTTTGACAACCCATTATCTTGAAGAGGCGGAACGGCTTTGTCAACGAATTGCTTTTATTGTGGATGGAAACATTGTGAGAACCGGAAGCGTAGAAACCCTGAAAGCTTCTTTGCATGATCAGTCAGGACTCTTGTTAAAGCTGGATCAGAATATGGCAAACCTGAAACAATCCCTGCAGGAAGAGTTAAAATTGACAAAAGTAGAAGAAGTAAACCAAAGATCACTGAAGATCGTCTGGCCACCAGATCAGGAACTTACGCCACTGTTTACTTTTTTTCGGAAAAAAGAGGTTCATATCCTCGAAGCGAAAAGAATGGAACCAACCATGGAAGAAGTGTTTGTTGCCATCACTGGGATTGAGCATTCTGAAGAAGAAGGAGGGGAAGCATGAACAAAGGGATTGCGCTGCTAAGCATTTTGAATAAAGACATCAGGAATTACTACTTAAAACCGCCCAATATCAGTTGGGGGATGATTTTTCCTCTGGCTTGGACGTTAATGTTTGTATTGCGAAGCGAAACAGAAGTGGATCTTATCGAGATATTGCCTGGTGTCATGGCACTTTCCATTCTTTTTGGCACCACCTCCATGCTGGCGGTAACCATCACCTTCGAGAAAAAGCAAAAATCCTTTGAACGATTGATGTTAGCCCCAGTCAGCCTATATTCGCTGATGCTGGCTAAAACCGGAGGAGCCATTATTTTTGGGATACTGAACGCCATGGTGCCGCTGATTTTGGGAATTGCATTAACGGGTTTAAGGGCGATTAACTGGCCGGTTTTAATGGGGGCAATTTTACTGATTGCGGTAACCAGTACGTTTTTGGGGCTCATGATTGCAGTAGCAGCAAAAGAAGTGTTTGAAGCCCAAACCTTTTCCAATTTTTTTCGATTTCCCATGATTTTTTTATGCGGTCTTTTTATTCCTATTCAGGACTTACCGGTGTTGTTCCGGCCCATCGCTTATATGTTGCCACTCACTTATGGTGTTGATTTGTTGAAACTGGCCATTCAAACAGAAAGTATGATGCCTGTTTTCTTGAATTTTTCTTTGCTATTGATCTTTTCTTTTGGACTCTTTCGCTACAGTATCCATAGGATGGAACAGAACTGGATGAACTGATGGGACAAAAGAGGCAGCTTTCGCTGCCTCGAAGTTTAATGAAAAACAGATACTATTCGGCGCTGGAATCCGTTAATGGCTGAGGATCTTCCAGGGCCATTTCTTTTTCAGCAATTAGATCTTCAATAGTTTCTTTTTTCAACATCAGTTCTTCCAGTGTTAATTTGCTTAAGTCATTTTGATTTGATTGTGGAACATGAATTCCATAATTTGATAGCATTTCATCTACCTGTTCCTTGTTTTTCAGATAGACATAATATCCGGCGGCGGCAATACCCACTCCAACGACAAAGCCTGTTACATGGTCTCTTGTAATTCCAAATTGATTCATTTACATTCACTCCTTTAATTATTCTAGTGATCAAGTCGCAGATAAATGCGTCCTGATTGAGATTCTAAGCTTTCTAATAAATGATGATGTCGGGAAGCCATATGCGAAATACTTTCCAATAAGTCATTTTCCTGCGATCTTGTCTGCATGCCAATACTTGCTGATAAAGCAGAAATTAATACGCTTAGCGGGTTAGCAGGTTTGGTTGGATCCCGACGGATCACGACATCCAAATAGTTTTTGTCCTTGCCCTGCGAACCGGGATCAGCTCTTAGCAGGCAAGCATTTCCAGGATTTTCAACTAAGTGACGACCAAAGGTGACCAGCCAGGTGATGATGGAAGCTCTGATTGGATGGCCGGACATGAGTGACCCTAAAAGGTAGACCAGTGAAAAAACTTCCGGATGATATTCCTGATTTTCCTGCCATTCCTGCCAGGCATGATCTACGACAGCCAATGCTGTCAGACCGCCAGCTCCCTGAACCAGCAATTTATGAAAAGGGTTGGTTCGGAGGGCATTGGTCAGTGTTGCTATCAAGATAGATCCAGCAGCACTGTAAGCCATTACTCCGGGAGGATGGGAGGAATCGGGTCTTGATATTCGCACAAAGGATTGTTGATAATCAAGAGAAAGTCGCACGCCTACCCGAACCACGATTTCTACATCACTTACCTCTGTCGGCTGATAATAAATCAATAAAGAACGGGTTCTGGGCTGAAAAACAACGGATTCAATGCCTTCATGCTGCCGAACTGCTTCGGTAAAGGCAGGGGCATCCGTTGGCGGCCGAAATAAACGCAAACGAAGCCTCCCAGGCAATTCATGTACAATGGAAATATCTACCGGAGTCATTCGAAAGTCCTCCTTTCAAAATCATGGATGAGCAAGCGACCGGAGTTCATAACCACTAAAATGGTGGAAGAGTTGTGAAGCACAGAGCCCCACACCACAGGAAGCCATCCCATTGCCGAGAGTACAATTCCCAGTGCATTGAGACCAACGGCCATCCGGAAGTTATTGCGGACGGTTTCCATCGTTCGGCGGGACAGTTGGATTGCTGAGGGAATCAGCAAGGGATCATCATTGGTAATGGTAACATTGGAAGACTCAATGGCGACATCTGTCCGGGTATTACCAATAGCAATGCCTACATCGGCGTAAGCCAGGGCTGGAGCATCATTGATACCGTCACCAATCATAATAACTCTGGAACCACTACCTTGCATGGCAAGGAGGGTGCGCACCTTGTCCTCCGGCATAAGTTCAGCGCTGAAGTCATCCATATGCATGCGCTTGGCTACTTTTTCTGCTTGGAAAGCAATGTCACCGGTTAATAGGCGAATATCATCGATACCAAGATGTCTCAAACGATTAAGGGACTTTTTCATATTTTCTTTCAACGCATCGTGAACCCCAATAACACCTGCCAGCACCCTGTTTTTGGCAACATAAATAATCATTTCCCCTTTTTGTTCCAGGGAATGGATGGCATTTTGCAATTCGCTGATATCAACACCGTTTTCTTTCAGGTATTTCCGGTTCCCAACAAGAACCTCATCTTCCTGAATGGTGGTTTGAACGCCACGACCGGTTACCACTTCGGTCATGCCGTGGGTTGGAATAGCGATTCCGTTAAGACGGGCATAGTCCAAAATAGCATGAGCCAGCGGATGGGAAGAGTCCTCTTCGGCAGCCGACGCCATTTGGATAATATCATTTTGTGTAAAATGAGCTGTAGGGTGAAGACTGACTACTCGAGGGCGTCCTTCGGTAACCGTACCTGTTTTGTCTAAAATCAGTGAATCGGCTTCTGCCAATGCCTCCACATAATTTCCGCCTTTAATTAATACGCCATTTCTTGCGGCGTTATGAATGCAAGCAGACAGTGCTGTAGCGGTAGAAAGACGAACGCCACAGGAAAAATCAATAATCATCATACTGAGGGCTCGGTTAATGTTTCGTGTCAGGCCATAAATCAGAATAGCCAAGGCGAAATTCATAGGGATAAGATGGGCGGAAAAACGGTCGGCAAAGGTTTGAATAGCGGCTTTGCGTCCGGCAGCGCTCTCAACCATATGAACAATCCGGGCCACAGTGGTGTCGTCGCCTACTTGTTCAGCACGGATCCTCAGATTACCTGACTTAACCAACGTACCGGCAAAAACTCGCTGACCAGGTCTTTTTTCAGCTGGGAAGAATTCACCGGTGATGGGTGACTCATCCACAAACCCTTCTCCTTCAGAGATCTCTCCGTCTGCCGCAATCTTATCTCCTGATTGGACACTAATAATATCTCCTGGCAACAGCTGACTGCTTTTTTTCTTAACAAGGGCATTCTCGGGAGTTACAATAAATACCGTTTCATCTCCTGCCTGCAACATATCACCAATAGCTTTTCGGGTTTTTTCCATGGTATAAGCGGTCATAAACTCAGCAATATCAGCTAGTAGAATCGTGACTAAAGCGGAGAGAGATCTTCCTGTTAGCAATGCCGTTAAGATAGCACTAGCGGTTAAAGTATCCGCATTGGGACGTCGGGTAGTAGCCAATGAATGCCATCCACTTTTAAAAATGGGAATAGAAAGTCCTACACTGATCAAAGCCGGTGGCGTGAAAAGGCGGCGGTGCCAATGATGATAGCCGATAGAAGCAGCTTTCATTCCAGGAAGGCTTCTAAAGAGTCCGAAAGCAATCAGCGATACGCCAGAAATCAGTACGCGTTTTAGCAAATGAGCGGCTGGTTCTTCCTGCAACCGACGCTCGTTAACTGTTAAGGTATTGCTGGCTTCTCTTTCGGCTTGATAAGCCATCAGCGAAAAAGTAGCCATTTGGTCTTCTACAAAAGCATAAAGATTCTGACTGTCTAACAGCATGTGGTCATAGATGATCAGTAAACTGCCAGTAATTGGCTGATAATCAAGTTGCTGAATAGCTTTGTGATGCTGTAAGGCTGCTAACATTTCTGTTTCTACGGCTCTTAAAAAGGTAAAGGATCTGGAGCGAAGTCTCATCCTCCCAGGTAATTGATGGATGATCTCCAATCGCATAAGTCGTGTATTTTTGCGTTTTATCATGAAGGACCATCCTTTCTGGTGGGGGATTCCGGCCATAATTGATTCTGAACCAAACGAATAAGATAAAGCCTGGTATCTTCCGGGCTTCTTTGTGCAGAAATACCTTTTATTTCCTGTCGATGCTGAATCAGTAGTTTGCTGATTCCTTTGAAGGTAGATAGAATCTCTTCTTCTGTAATGATAGATGGGTCATAATGAATGAGGGCATTACCGGTAACATACGAAAAAGAAACATCATGAATGCCATTAATCTGTCGAAAGAAATCCAGATCTGCTTCAGCTGGCTTCCATTCAGCAGGAATTTTGGATGCCTTTGGAATATGAATTCGAAGTCTTCCCGGAATGGAATGAACAACCCGAAAACGAAGTAGTATGTTAAAGAGAATAGAATCGATCAACACGGGTGCAACTCCTTTCAATTACAGATCACTATCGATGAAGCCCCATCATCCGATAGGACCAATAAAGAAGCGTAATGGGGGCTGGTGTGCCTAAACTTTTCGTTTTCCAGTATTCTTTAAGCGCAACCGCTAAAAATCCTCCGGCCAGCAAGGTATGGATATCCATGGCACCACTGGTTTTTTGCATTAAAGCATGGTTGGCTGCCTGGTGCATATAGTGAACTTCTTCGGAAATTTTAGCAGAAGCTTTTGAATCATCAAGGCTTCCATAGCCTAATAACTGATAAATCGCGGCTGTCAGTATTTCTTCTTTCATTTCTCCACTATCATAAGAAATAAGCAGTGATCCGGTTTTAGGATTTATGGAAACCTGGTGAATGCCTTTTACTTGTTGAAGTCTTTCAGCCAGGGCTTTTCCAGAAACTGGATGCATAAAGACCATGTGATGAAGTCGGATACGACCTGGAAGTGCATGAGATACCTGTAATTGTTTTTCTCCCATTCCTACTGTATAAGATCGGCTTTTGCGGCGGTTACCCTGAGTGAAGAGAGTGCTTAGCAAAATGCCTGCTATGATATGCAAAGATAACAACTCCTTTCGAAAATTTTTCATAAATAACGTTTTTCTAAGTATATCACAACACTAAGGCAATGAGAAGGATTTTCATATGCCTTAATGATGGCTGAACAGATTGAATTATCTAAGAGGAAAGGGTTTGAAAACTCAAATCATTACGCCTTGAAAAATAGGTTGACTAAAAAATAAATAGAATGTAAAATAGTTTTAAGATAAAACTATTTAGAGGGGGAGAATAATGGACGGTGGCAGCAAGGGTACAAATCAATTTAAGACAGAAGCGGAAAAAATAATGGAATTGTTAAACCTACTAACCTTATTTACCAGAAAAACCTTATTAGAATGGCTACCGGCAGTGACGGATGCTTTTGGTGTTAGTGAAGAACGGTTCATGGTGTTATATGAATTGGAACTGCAACCCAATATCAGTTTGAAAGACCTGGCAAGAAACGTGATGGTATCCTCTTCCAGCTTATCCATTATGATCAACTCGCTGGTGGAGCAGGAATTGGTGGAGCGAGTAACAGACCCGAAAGACAGGCGGAAGGTTCTGCTGAAATTGAGTCGACGTGGAGAAGAAGTACTCAACAAAGCCAACGACCATTTAATCCAGTCTTTTCAGTCATATTTAAGTGGATTATCCCCGCAAAGCAGGGAGAAACTGGAAAAAACCGGTGATGCCATGGTGTCAATTATAAAACAGGTTATGAAAGAGTCTATGAAAGGGTAAGGTGTAAAAGAGATGAACAGGGAATCATTTTTAACAGAACCACTGGGAAAGCTGATTGGAAAAAATGCAGTACCGGCGGTGGCATCCATGTTGTTTATGGCATTGTATCAAATCATCGATGGGATCATGGTAGGAAGAAGGTTGGGGCCGGAAGCACTGGCATCGGTAAATTTACTGTACCCCGTTATAGCACTGCTGGTGGGTCTGGCCGTAATGCTGGGTGTTGGAGGAAATGCCCGTATTGCAATACTATTGGGTGAAGGGAATTCATATCGGGCATCCCGGGTATTGGGGCTCATACTGGTTTTAGGCCTTGGGCTGGGAATGGTTGGCAGCTTTTTATCGGTGCTTTTAATGCCCAATATCCTTAGTTTTCTTGGCACCTCAGGAGAGCTGGGTGCACAGGCAGGTCAATACCTGAGGGGAATGTCGCCCTACCTTGCTTTCATGATCGCCATTTTCATCCTTGAGCAATCTGTTCGCAACGATGGTCAGCCAAACCTGGCCAGCGGTGTTATGGCTGCAGCAGCAGTACTGAATATTGCACTGGATTATCTCTTTTTATATGTACTGGACTATGGGATCAGAGGAGCCGGGATGGCCACCGGGATTTCCCAAAGTCTTGGAGCGCTGGTTTTTATTGTATACTTTATCGGGAAAACCTATCGGAAAGAAGAGGGGTTGTGCTTTGCAAAACCGGATGGAAGTGTAGGGACCGGAAAAACCATTGTCATAAACGGGGCCTCGGAATTCTTTAACAGCCTGGCAATGGGCGTTGTGACATTTCTCATTAACAGAAGTATTTTGATGCATATTGGCGGACTGGGTGTTGCCGCTTTTACTTTGGTTCAGTATGTAATGGTTGTGGGTGTGATGATTATTACCGGCATTGGAAACGGGACACAGCCGGTTTTCAGCTACAATCATGGTGCCGGACTCTCGGGCCGTGTTCAGGGGACTCTGTGGCGCACCTTGATGATTGGGACGGCAGTAGGGGGAGCCTTGTTTATGCTGATGTCCTGGCAGATGAAACTCATCGCAGAACTATTTTTGCCGGGGCAGCCCGAGGCAGTGTCCCTGACCTTGGAAGCAGCCAGCTACCTGAGATGGACGATGTGGTTTATGCCAACGGCCATCCTGGGATCCATTTACTTTACAGCTCTTGAACAGGCCTCCAAGTCTCTTGCAATAGCCATTTCCAAAGGATTATTACTGCCGGTCGCGGGCCTGATGCTTTTTCCTTTATGGCTGGGAGCAGACGGTATTTGGGTGGCGCTGGTGGCGACAGATGCATTGGCGGTTATTGTGGTGCTGATCTGTTACGGTTTTCAAATGGTAGATAACAAGGGAAAAACAAACCTGAATTTGTCCAAAACCATACTTTAGTCAGGGCGCTTAACTGATTGTGTTCATTATAATTAGGGTGAATCAATAAAGAAGAGTGACGATGGAAGGGAAAGGAGTCAGGATGATGCAAAAAAAACGGTGGCTATTCTTTGGAGCAGGAGTGCTTGGGAGCCTTTATGCAGCATGGTTTCAGGAAGCTGGAGAAGATGTAACTTTGGTTGCCAGAGGAGAACGATATACAGCGATACAGGAAAATGGAATTGTTCTCCAACACTTCCAGACTGGCAAGGAAACGAGAACGCAGGTGAAGGTTGTGAGTTCGATACCGGATGATCCCTTTGATGTATGTGTGGTATTTGTTCAGAAAACGCAACTGGAATCAGCACTGGAAGTACTGAAAAAAGCAAAGGAGATCAAAGTATTTATTTTTATGCACAATACGGCAGATGGTATAGGAAGTTTAGTAGAGACGCTGGGAAAAGAACGAATTCTAATGGGACATGCAAATGCAGGTGGTGAAAGAGTCGATCAAACCGTTCTTTACATGACTTCACAAAAAATGACTTTGGGTGAATTGGATGGCTCAAACAGTGAACGCATACAGGAAATTACTGCCGTTTTTGAAAAAGCGGGTTTTCCGGTGGAAATAAGTCGGGATATTGATGCCTGGAAAAAATATCATGTCGCCTTGGCAATGCCTTTTGCGCTGGCCATGGAGCGAAATGATTGCTGTAATTTTGTAATGGCAGAAAATAAGGAAGATGTGCGGCTTTGTCTGCAAGGGATTCGGGAAGCATTCCAGGTGTTGAAAGGGATTGGTATTGAAGCTGAACCTAAAAAACTGGGTCAGGTATTTTGGTTGCCGGACTGGATGTTGTCCCCTCTTTTCCGTAAAATGCTTCGGACTCAGATTGCTGATATTGGTATGGCAAGACATCTTCGTAATGCCAGAGAAGAGATGCAACAGCTACGAGTGGAATTTGAAAATCTTGTGGAAGTTACAAATAGTAAGACTCCTGCATTAGATGAATTGAGAAAGGCACAATAAAAGAGAGTCTCAGTTTTCACTGAGACTCTCCGGAAAAAATTTATTCTGTTACTCCGGGCTGATAGCATCTACTGGGCAAACGTTAGCACATGCTCCACAATCAATGCAAGACTCTGCCTCGATAACATACATATCGTCACCAGCAGAAATGCAATCTACAGGGCACTCTGGTTCGCAAGCTCCACAAGAAATACAAGAATCATTAATTACATAAGCCATTTTTAAAATCTCCTTTCTTTCATTATCATTTTTTATTAATTATGTTTTTAGGATGATTTTAGTATAACAAGAAACTTATAGGTGAAACAATAAAGATTAGGAATAAATATCAAAAAAGCGCCCCATTATAATGAGAATCATTTTAATTGAGCGTCGATGTTACAAGCCGAGAAAAGCAAAAAGCTAAATGAAACAATTGAAAAAAAGAACGTAAATGATAGTGAATTCAAGCATTGTATGGCCATATAGGAAAAGGGTCAATGAGCATAAGGGGTGAATGCATGCAAGTAAATCGTTTGTTTGAAATTATCTATATTTTGTTAGATAAAAAAATGGTTACCTCTAAAGAGTTGGCGGAAAGGTTAGAGGTTTCAACAAGAACCATCTTTCGGGATATTGAAACGCTGTCTGCTGCAGGCATTCCAATTTACATGAGCAAAGGAAAAGGTGGAGGGATATCGCTGCTGCCAGAATTTGTTCTTAATAAAGTAGTGATGACAGAGGAGGAAAAAGAAGAAATTCTTGCTTCTTTGAAGGCAGTTCATGCTGTGAATCCGGAAAGAACAGATGGCGTACTTGGGAAGCTTAGTGGGTTTTTTGGTGATTCAGATACAGATTGGATCGAAGTTGATTTTTCCTCTTGGGCAAACGCAGAAACCGAAAAAGATACTTTTAACACCTTGAAAGCTTCTATTCTGAATAAGAATGTAGTGGATTTTAAATATAACAGTGCTAAAGGAAAAACTACTTTGAGAAAAGTAGAGCCCCTGAAACTTTGTTTCAAAGGTGGCGCCTGGTATTTATACGGATATTGTTTAAAACAGCAGGATTTTAGGTTCTTTAAATTAAGACGTATTCGCGATTTAGAAATACAGGAAGAAACTTTTCAGCGGTCGTCACCTAAAAAGATTTTCAGTCAAGAGTCGGACTTTGATGAGACTTTTGTAAAACTAAAGTTAAAACTTTCCTCTCGAATGGCTTATCGGGTTTATGATGAGTTTGACACGTATCATCAGTTGGAAGACGGGAGTTTCTTAGTAGAGATCCTTTACCCGAGGGGAAAGTGGATTTTGTACTATATTACAACCTTTGGAAGCGAATGTGAGGTTTTGGAGCCGGAAGATATTAGAAAAGAAGTAAAAAGCGAGCTGAAAAAAATGTTGGAGAAATATTCTTAATATGACGCATAGTTGTCATATTTGAAAAGATACAATACACTTATCAAATGAGGAGGGATGAAAATGAATTATGAAATTGTTACTTTAGAAGAAAAAATTGTGGTAGGAGTCAGCGATATCGTTAATTGTAATGATCCTAACATGGAGGATAGCATCAAAGCGTTGTGGGAAAAACTATATCCAGGTGGTGTTAATACAAGAATTAAAAACAAAGTAAATGACTACGCTATTGGTCTTTATACGGATTACACGGGAGAGAAATGTTGTGTTACAGCAGGAAATCAGGTTTCTAAAGCAGAAAATCATGACTTGTCAGTGAAGATTATACCAGCGGGAAGCTATGCTAAGTTTTCTGTGCACGGTCATATGGTGAAAGCAGTTCAGGATGCTTGGGAAAAAATATGGAAAATGGATTTAGATAGAAGCTTTACGGGAGATTTTGAAGAATATCTGAATAGTGACTGGGAAGAAGCTGATATCGATCTTTACGTGGCGTTAAAATAAAGCATTGGTTTTATTGTTGAACGCTATCGTTCCTATAGTAGATGAAAGCGGGAAACCGCAGAGCTGCCACGAGAAAGGTGGAATCCTTGATAGTAATCTCTATCTGCCTTATCTCAGTGGCGTTCTTTTTTTGCAACGATTTATTGTATAAGGCCTCCGCAGATGAAGACTTTTGACGGCAAAGTTTTGATGAAAGAGTATTTCATGCTTTTATCAAAAATGTTGATCTTTACCCTCCTGGAATGTTAGTTCAGCTATCAAATGGTGAAAGAGCCATTGTTTTGAATAATAATCGGGAGCAACCAACCCGTCCCATGTTTCGATTAATTGATGAGGGTAACCAGCCTGTCAAGGAGATGGACTTGATGAAGCACTTATCCACTTTTATAACCAAAGAAATTGAAGAATCTTGTGTATAGGATAGAGAACAACTATTTGAAAATCAGTTTTCTGTCAGTATCTAGAGGATTTCTTGATGAACAGCCCTAGAAAGATAGCATCATATCATACCAGCAAGCACCACCATGAACGGATTCAGATACTCCCAGATTTTCAAAGCCAAACTTCGAATAATAATCAATCAAAGGTTCTTTACAAGTAAGGATAACGCCTTTACGGCTGTGTTGCTTAGCACAATTTATCATATGCATCATCAATTGTGCGGCGACACCTTGATAACGATATTCCGGAAGGACATCCAGCCCAAAGATACTCTGATAACTTCCCTCAGGAACATGAAGCTTTGCATGATGGAACATATCGTCATGGATCTTCTGCTCATTCGTAACACTTCCGTTAATAAAGCCGATTATCTTGTCATTGACGATAGCAACATAAAAGCTTTTCGTAAAGATGCTTACCCTCTCCTGTAAGGACTTTTTAGATGCGGCTTCAGCTTCTGGAAAACATCTCTTCTCAATTTCGACAATAGAGTCAAGATCACTCATCTTTGCTTCTCTAATCTGTAGTTTCATGGCCTATTTCCTCCCCAATATGTTCTGTGCCTTTTTTAATAAATAAGAATCAATAGAATCAAAAATCTAATCAAACGGCATGGAAGTTTTTGATCCTATTGATGAAAAATACTCGATCTAATTATATCATATGTTTATTTTTTGTTTAGGGGAATATGATATGTTCTACCATGGATATAGGTTCTGGTGTAGCTTTTTATTTAGACAAAAGATATAATTAGTTGTGAATATTTGGGTAATTAGCGAGGTGTTGCCGATGTCAGAAGAAAATAGGTACGAACAAACAAAGAAAGAGCTGGATAATTATAAAAGAATGGTTCACTTGATGCAGGACGTCATGATAGAGCTGGATGCTGAGGGACGGTATTGTTATGTATCGCCTTCCTACGAGCGTACTTATGGGCAAGGATACGTAAGGTGCTTCGGTGATTTCTTTTGCTACAGCAACGGTGAAATGCCCAGATATTTTAAGTGGAGAACGGCAAAAACCAGAGAGCTGATGGCAATTCTAAATCATTTCAAAGGACAGCCCGTACATAGGGATCAGCTCTTGGATTGGTTGTGGCCATAAAAATCTATGAGAGGATGTAGCGTCTTTTTCATGAAGAATTAGGGATAGGGCCGCCTCTCCAAATAAGGAAAATGTTTAAGGGAACCACCTTGATACCTTAAAGTTTGCCTAAATAAAATCTAAACCTCTTTAATTGTTTAGAATCGAGATGGTATGATTTATTTAGTAAGAAAACGATTACGTTTAATGGCGTAGGATAAAAAAAGATCTAGATCTAGAAAAGGAGATTTACTATGAGCGGATGGTTAGTGGATATGATTATTGTAATGGTAAAACTTTTTGTGGAATTAGTCCTTCTCGTTGCTTAAAGAAATGGAGTAGAAGGCAATGAACTATCAGGTTAAGGAATAGGAAGAAACTTTATTTTGAGTGAAAAAGAGGAACGGGGAAACTCGTTCCTTGATTTGTTGCTGGTTAGTGAATGCTGGTACACAGTTGATGTAATGCTTGACCGAAAATATGGAAAAAGATGAAACAAAAGCCGGAGATCCACGTAAATGATAAATGAACAAGCTCGATAAAACGTAAAAAGGCGATGATTATGGGCATTATTATAAAGTATATCCTAAAAAATGTATGGGAGAAAAAGTTTCGGACTTTTTTGATTGTCATTTCCGTCACTTGCTCGGCCGCATTATTTTTTGCTTCCAGCGGTATTGCGGGTACGTTGACCTCTATGTATGAAGATCAGATGAGAATGACTACCGGAAAAGCAGATCTGATCATTCGTGCCAATGAGCGGTCTCCGTCTTCAACCTTTCGCCTGGATCCCGGGGAAGTGCAAGGGGTAGAGTTGATTGCAGGAGAGATTTCCATGGCGGCTTCCTATCGGATTCCTGACTCCAACGGCAGAGTAGGTCAGACGGACAGCAGACGTCTTCACCTGCGCGGATTTCATCTGGATGAACTTCAGGAACTGAATCCGGTCATGTTCAGCGAAGTGGGAACGGGCTGGGAGTTTGCCGGCAACTGGGTTATTCTGAGTCAGATTTTTGCAGAAGAACAAGGTTACAAAACCGGAGATTCCATCCATATTGAAATCAATGGAGCTTCACGACGTTTTACGGTATGGGGAATTGCCTATCCTGCCGGGCTCTTTAGGGACTCGCCTCAATCGGAGCAACTCACGGCCGTTATCCCCAGGGAAACGGCAGCCGCCTACCAGGGGCTGAGGGGGCAGGTGAGCCGGGCCTATGTGTTGCTGGAGCCGGGAGTAGAAGAAGCAGAGGTTCAGCAGGCGCTGCGGCAGATCTATCGGCGTTATGAAATAGAACCTCCCTTTACCCAGGCAGACCTTTCTGCTATGTTGGGTGTTATTGTAATGCCACTGTATTTAATGACGAGCATGGTACTAATGATCAGCGTCTTTATTATCTACTCTACCTTTAAAGTTATTACGGTGGAACGGCTTCCGGTTATTGGAACTTTTAGGAGTATTGGAGCTACCCGGCGGATGACGGATTGGGTGCTGATGGGAGAAAGCCTTGCTTACGGACTATTGGGTGGTGTACTGGGAAATGTGGCAGGGATAGGCGTTCTTTACCTAATTGCTTCTGTTTTAGCAGCAGATCCTTGGAGTGGGCAAATGGACTTTAGCCTTGAGTTTGGTGCTTTTCAAATGACCGGTGCTTTTTTGCTGGCCGTGGTAGTATCACTGATCAGCTCTTGGATACCTATCAGAAGGGTATCAAAAACACCTATTAAAGAACTGGTTTTAAATCTGATGGAAGGATCCTCCCGGAAGAAAAACTGGAAAACGCCGGTGGCTGTTATGATAGGAGTTGCAGGATGGATTCTTCCAAGAGCAGCTCCTCATAATTGGGCATTACCTTTAAGTACATTAGGTATTTTTATGACCATGACAGCCGTTATTTTTGTAGTTCCACTGATGACTAAAATATTTCTGAAGCTGTTTGAAAGACTTATGGAAGTATTGTTTGGAAACCTAGGGCTTTTGGCGGCTAAAAACCTTAAAGATAATACCAATATTCTTAATAATATTACCCTGCTAACCATTGGGATTTCTGTATTGCTGATGATTAACACCATCAGCTACAGCGTAGGCGTCGAAGTACTCAACGCTTACCGGGACTGGAAATTTGACATTATGGTGAGTGTTTATCAGGCAGAGAGGAGTGTAGAACAATCCCTTCGTGCTGTGCCTGGCGTTAAAGGAACTTATGCTGCCCGGGAGTACCGAACAGCTATCCAAGTGAAAGATCCGGAATATACATTACGGCATCTGCAGGGAGTCAATCCGGCCTCCTATCAGGAGTATATGGCCTTCCGACCAGATGGGGATCCACAGGAGCTTCTGGAAAAACTTTCCCAAGGACGATACATTCTTGTTGCGGATATGATGAGGCATATTTTACAGCTGGAAGTAGGAGATAGGATCTCCATGGATCTTCCCTCCGGCCTTCAAGCCTATGAAGTTATTGGATTTTACGATTCTCTGATGATGAATGGTAGCAACGCTATGATCGATGAACGGTATTATCGGCTGGATTTACAGGAACCTTATCCAGAGCGATTCTATGTACGGGTGGATGAAGGGGCAGATCCGGATCTGGTCCTTGCTGATATCCGGTCCCGATTTAGGCAACGAGGGGTCTGGGGCGAAACCATTCGACAGTTGGAAGCCATGAATGACAAATACAACGAACAGCTATTTACCATTTTGAAAGCCTTTTCAGTGTTGGCGATGATCATTGGAGTCTTTGGAGTGTTTAACAATTACATGATCAGCTTTATTCAACGTAAAAGAGCTTTAGCCATAATGAAATCTGTGGGAATGAGCAAAACTCAGTCTGTAATAATGATCATGGCAGAAGCACTAGTAGGTGGATGCATTGCCGGGCTTACCGGAATCTTTGGTGGTATTACTATTTTAATGGGCATTCCTTACATCTTGGAAGCTGGTGGCATTCCCATTAATATCCATTTTGCTACAAATTACTTTGGGATTGCATTGGCAGGAGGCATTTTTATTGCACTGACAGCTTCTCTGAGCCCAGCGTTGAGAGGCTCAAAGCTGAATGTGGTGGATGCCATTAAATATGAGTAAGAACAAAGGCACTTGAACGTCTTTATTCAATTGAGAGTTGATAATGGACAACGGATAATTAAGTTCAAAACCTGTATGGGTCAGAACATAAACGCTTTGTAAAAATAATTGCATGCTGAAGTCAGCAAGGAAAGGAGCAAGCAGATGCCTGCAGCCATCAAAACAGAAAACATATGCAAGACCTACCATTTGGGAAAGGTTCCGGTGGAGGTGCTAAAAGAAATCAATGTAACGATCGAACAGGGAGAATTTGTCACCATTATGGGACCCTCCGGCTCTGGAAAAAGCACATTATTATACCTAATGGGGGGACTGGATCAGCCAACGGAAGGAAAAATATATCTAGGAGATACAGAACTTTCCGGGTTGACAGATAAAGAGCAAAGCATCATGCGAAGAAGACAAGTAGGGTTTGTTTTTCAGTTCTATAATCTGGTTCCAAATCTGACAGTGGAAGATAATATTATGCTGCCGGTATTGCTGGACGGTAAAAAGACCAAGCATTACTGTGAATCATTACAGGAAATTATTCAGATTGTTGAGTTGGAAGATCGGCGAAAGCATACCCCAAGAGAATTGTCCGGAGGGCAACAGCAACGGGTGGCTATTGCTCGGGCATTGATTAATGAACCGGATATTATTCTGGCGGACGAACCTACCGGGAATTTGGACAGCCGGACAACAGAAGAGGTTATGCAGTTGTTGCGGAGAATTAACAAGGAAAAGAAAAAAACCGTAGTACAGGTAAGTCATTCTTTGGAAACAGCCGAGTATGGCAATCGAATTATTCGGGTGAGGGATGGAAAGGTGTGGGCTGAAGGTGATAAGGATAGACAATAAGGGGAAAATACTGAAAAAAATCATGATAGGCGGTGTCGTGTTATTTCTTATAACTGTATTGGTGGCTTGTTCCAATGAAAATCAGCCACCTGAAGAACCGGAAAAAATAGATCTGACAAAGGAAGACAATCGTCAAATCGAAGCCTTTGGAAAGGTAAAGGTTCCAGAACCTGTCAGATTAAGCCTGAAAAACCCGGGTAGAATCGAAAAAGTATTGGTTCAGGAAGGGCAAATAGTAGAAGAAGGTGAGACAATAATAATACTGGATTTATCGGAGCAACGACAGCGTATGGAAGAAATAGCAGAAGAAATAGCTGTTATCAGAGCTGAAATGGAAGCTAGGCGCCGGCATTTAAGTCAAGAAACAATGGTGATTGGACAGGAACTGGAATACGCAGAAAATCGGATGTGGCAGGTTTTACGGGAGATGGAGCGTTATCAGACTCTTTATAACGCAGGTGTCATTCCGAAGGAGACTTTAGAGGAAAAAGAAATGAAAACAGAAGAAAAACAGCAACAGGTTCGTAGTTTGGAGTTAAGCCTGGAGCTGAAAGAAGATGCGTATCAGCTTAAAGTGTATCGACAAAGAATTCAAGAATTGGAAGCCAGAAAACAAGGACTGAAAAATCAAATGGAGATACATTACCTAAATGGCGATAAATTGATTAATGTTTTTGAAAAATCGGTTGTAAAAGATATCAATAGAATGGCAGGTGACAGTATCGAAGCGGGTGAAGGCATCGGAAAACTGTTGCCACTGGACCGCCTGGAGGTAGAAGCGGACGTGCTAGAAGAGTTCATCCGTGATGTTCAGATTGGCTCTGGAGTAACGTTCATACCCGTGGCAGACCGCTCCAGAACCTATCATGGGAAAGTGACTTTTATTGCTGGTACGGCTGTTGTCCGTAACAACGAAACCGTTATACCTATTCGCGTGTCTATTGATAATGCAGACGATTTTCTAAAGCCGGAGTTTAATGTGGATTTATATATTGATGTTGAGTGAGGGAATTTCATATTTCACCTTTTGATTATGAAAAAAGTTGTTTAGTTAGTAAGGTTTTTAGTAATGTGAAATTTACTCGTTCAACTGAAAGAGAGATGAAATGGAGGAAGTAATCGTGTCGAAAAAGAAGAAAAGAAATTGGAAGAAAAGGATGCTGATGCTTAGTGGGATATTTGTATGTGCGATGCTTATAGCTAGTCTCATATGGGGAAAGCAGCTCATTGAATTAATGGAATATAGAAACGAAGTAGATGCCATACAGTTATTAGGTATTCAGCTGGATGCTGTGGAGGACGGAATTTATTATGGAGAGAAAGATGCTTTGATGGTGAAAGCAGAAGTGATGGTGAAAGTAGAAGGGCAAAAGATTCGTGACATCACATTGGAGCATACCCATGGAAGAGGGGAAGCGGCAGAAGTCTTAGCAGATAAAGTGATAGAAAAACAAGATACAGCAATCGACACAATCTCTGGAGCAACAGCAAGTAGTAAGGTTATTCTGAAATCCATCGAAAATGCTTTGATGGTGAATAAGTAACTAAAAAGAACGATACGCTTACAGGCAGAAATTCATCTTTTTAACCTCTCTCGTACAGTACACTCTTTTACCCTTAATGACTATTACTTAATTCTAAAGTATCAATGACAAAGGCGTTTCGTGCCTTTGTCATTTTTATCTTAGCACACCTGAAAAGCCTGGTGTAATCCTGGAGGGTTTCAGTGAAAAATAGAAAAAAACCGGAAAGTTATTGACATATGTCTAATAAGGCGTATAATGAAATTATAGATGACATATGTCAATTATGAAATCGCCTCACCAAAAGTTAGAGGTATTGATCAAAGGAGGAATGAAAAATGCCAGGAAGAGATGGAACAGGCCCAATAGGAAGAGGAGAAGCTACTGGTAGAGGAATGGGATTTTGTATGACGCCGGGAAGATGGAGTGGTTGCAGAAGGCCCCGACGCGGATATGGGCGTGGCATTAGAGCAGGGGCTAAATTAGGATTTGGACGTGGTGAGGAGTTTTGCCGCCCGATCCTTACAGAAGCAGAAGAAAAAGAATGGTTGAAACGGGAAAAAGAAATGCTAAAAGAAGAGCTTAAATCTATCGAACAGACTCTTGGAGGTCAGTTTGACGAAATAGATGGAAAATAATTGATAAGAAGAGGTGAGGTTATGCCCAGACCCCACAAGTGGAGAAAAGTTTGCGGACTGCCGGAAAGTGATTCCTTTGGTCCGCAGACCGACTCATTACGGTCAAAGAAAACAATTGTGATGTCAGTGGAAGAGTATGAAACTATTCGACTCATTGATGTGGAAGGATTAAATCAGGAAGCATGCGCGAAGCAAATGGATGTTGCCAGGACAACCGTGCAGAAGATCTATAATGATGCCAGAAAAAAAGTGGGGGAAACCCTGGTTTATGGTTATAAGCTAAAAATAGAAGGTGGAAAATATCAGTTGTGCGAAGGGGTGGAAGCTTTAGCCGGTTGCGGTCGATGCCGTCGACGGAGGCATGGTAACAAAGAATCATTATTATAACGAGAAAGGGCAGGTGGATAGAGATGAAAATTGCCGTACCATCAGAACACCAGACATTGAATGCAGAGGTTTGTCCTTCTTTTGGAAGGGCTCCCTTTTATGTGATTTATGACAGCGAGAATAAAACAACGGATTATCTTCAGAATACAGCGGCGGGAAGCCAGGGAGGCGCCGGGGTGCAGGCGGCTCAGTTCATCGTGGATCAACAGGTGGAAGCCATCATTACTCCGCGTTGCGGCAAAAATGCGGCAGCTGTGGTGCAAGAAGCCGGGATAAAATTATATCGATCCATCAGCGGATCCATTGAAAACAATCTAAAAGCTTTTGAAGAACAGCGATTATCCTTACTGGAGGAAATACATGCCGGATTCCATCGTCATGGGGGACGATAAAATGAAAATCGCCGTTTTAAGCGGAAAAGGCGGAGCTGGAAAAACCCTGGTGGCCATAAATTTGGCTGTGACAGCAGAAAAAGGGATATATGCCGACTGTGATGTGGAAGAACCCAATGGGCACCTGTTTTTTAAGCCAAAAAAATGCGATTCGGAATCTGTGGAAGTAACCATTCCTGTCATCGATACTGAAAAATGTACCGCATGTCGTCAGTGTGTTGATTTTTGCCGATTTAATGCGTTGGCCATGATTGCCGGAAAGGTGATGCTTTTTGAAGAAATTTGCCATTCTTGCGGTGGTTGCCAGCTGGTGTGTCCGGAAAAAGCCATTCATGAAAGAAAACGAAGCATAGGGACGGTTCAGTCGGGTCATGATGGGGAAATAAAGGTGCTAACAGGAATTTTGAATACCGGGGAAGCAGCAGGCGTTCCCATCATCAAAGAAATTCTGAAAAAAATTCCTGCCAAAGGGAATGTCTTTATCGACTGTCCGCCAGGAAGTGCCTGCAGTGTAATGGAGAGCATCCAGGAAGCTGACTTTTGCCTGCTGGTGGCTGAACCTACTATATTTGGACGGGATAATCTTGCGATGATTCATGAACTGGTTACACTATTTGACAAGCCAGCCGGATTGCTTCTGAACAAGGTGACCGATGGTGAAAATCCTTCTCAAATGTATGGCTTGGAACATCATTTACCGATCATGGGAAAAATCCCTTACGATCGTGAGCTTTCAACTGTTAATGCAGCTGGAAACATCGTATCTCGTGAAATATCCAAATACGAAGTGTTTTTCCGGGAACTGCTTCAGCGGATAGAAAAGGAGGCATCCCATGAAACAAGTACTGGTGCTTAGTGGCAAAGGAGGAACCGGAAAAACCAGCATTGTGGCAGCGCTTATTCATTTGATGAAGGCGAAGGCTTACGCTGATTGTGACGTGGATGCACCGAATCTTCATTTATTGATGAAGCCAGAGGATCAAGGAGATCGTAAAGATTTTTACGGCCTTCAAAAGGCGGTTATTCACCGGGAGAAATGTACGCAGTGTGATTCTTGTAGGCAACACTGCCGGTTTGAAGCAATTCGCAAATCATCGGACTATGTGGTGGATACATTTGCCTGTGAAGGTTGCGGGGTGTGCCAATGGATTTGCCCTTCGGACGCCATCACCATGGAGCCGGTAAAAGCCGGCGATCTGAAAAGACACTGGAAACCAACTCTTTTTTCAACGGCGCAGCTTCGAATGGGAAGCGGAAACTCCGGTTTATTGGTAACAGAAGTGAAAAAACGCATGAAAGAAGGAACAGAAATGCTTTCAGAAAAGGTTCCTATCACCCTGATCGATGGTTCCCCAGGAATTGGTTGTCCTGTAATTGCTTCCATTACCGGTGTCGATCTGGTGTTGATTGTAGCAGAACCGTCTGTTTCAGGGATCAGTGATATGAAGCGTGTGATAGAGACAGCCATGGGCTTGAATGCGCAATTGGCTGTCTGTATCAATCAGTGGGATAACAGTCCGGAGCATTCACAAGAGATAAGGGATTTTTGTGATGAACATCGCGTACCCTTGTTGGGAGAAGTTCCCTATGATCCGACAGTGGTTGATTTGGTTAATCGAGGCCTAAGCATGGCAGAGGAAGATGGTGCCGCAGGGAAAGCTGTGGAGGCGATACATGAAAAATTGATGCAAATAATAAGCTTTGAAAAGTGACAGGAGGCATAAAGATGAGCAAGTCAAAAGAAGAAAAAGAAGCTATTGATTTTACTGAAACGTTAATGGATTTTACAGCAAAGCTTAATGAAAAGAGTAAGATTAAAAAAGTGATCGGAGTAGTGAGTGGGAAAGGAGGGGTTGGAAAATCATTAGTGACGTCTATGCTGGCATCAGAAATGAGTAGACGTGGATATCAAACAGGGATCATGGATGCTGACATCACAGGCCCCTCTATTCCTAAATCCTTTGGAATAAAAAAGAAAGCTTTTGCCACAGAGGCTGGTATGATGCCGGTTGAAACAAAAGGAGGCATTAAAGTAATGTCCATCAACCTCTTACTTCAACAAGACACTGATCCGGTGGTGTGGCGTGGTCCACTAGTAGGTGGAACGGTTAAACAGTTTTGGACAGATGTTGTCTGGGGGGACTTAGATTATTTATTTATTGACATGCCGCCTGGAACGGGAGATGTTCCTTTGACTGTCTTTCAATCAATTCAGGTTGATGGAATTGTGATCATTACTTCACCGCAGGAATTGGTTTCGTTGATTGTTTCAAAAGCGGTGAAAATGGCACGTACAATGAATATTCCAATTCTTGGCGTAATAGAAAATATGGCTTACTATCAGTGCCATGAGTGCGGTACACGGCACACTATTTTTGGCGAAAGTCATATTGATACGGTTGCTAAAGAATATGGGCTTGAGCTATTAGCGCGAATACCAATTAATACGGAAATAGCGGAAGGATGCGATTCTGGAAACATTGAAACAATAGAAACGGATTATTTCCACAGGACGATTTCTAAAATTGAAAACAGAAAGGAGCCAATAGCATGAGAATAGCCGTTGCAAGTGATGGGAAATTGGTATCAGGTCATTTCGGACACTGTGAAGGGTTTCATATTTTTGAAACAGATGGTAAAAAAATTTTAGAAGGAAAAATGATCCCGAATCCTGGGCATCGTCCTGGATTTTTGCCAAAATACTTGAATGAACTGGATATTAACGTTGTTATCTCCGGAGGTATGGGAGGCGGAGCTATCGATATTTTTCAGGAAAAAGGGATTCAGGTTGTAACGGGAGCAACAGGAGAAGCATTGCGTGCGGCTGAGAAATTTCTGGAAGGTTCTCTGGACCCGGGCATTTCTGTTTGCCAGCAGCATCAGCATCATGACGAATGTGGAGGTCATTAATTCAGCTGTTACTGGGAGGTGAAGCCTTGTCTTTTGAAGTGGAAGAAAAAGTAGATGAAATCAAATCGCTATTAAAAAAGAAGGGCTATAAAAATACGATAACCAGAGAAGAAGTGATCCGGGTATTTGTGGAGGTCCAGGAACATTTGAAGCCGGAAGAAGTTTATCAACGGATTAAAGGAGAAGGGGTAAGCCTCCCAACCGTGTATCGATGTGTTGAACTGCTCAAAAAAACGGGTGTCATCAAAGAAATACACATAAAAGACGGGCGTTTCTATGAGTTGCATATGTTTAGCAAAAAAAAGCTGCACATTCATTTTCAGTGTCATCAATGCCAAAAAATAAAAGAGTATGATGATCGATATATTTTCAAAGAAATACTACGACAAAAGGAGCATATTGAAGAAAATTATCAGGATATTATTAACGATATCACCATTATTACGAAGGGAACTTGCAAAGAGTGTAATGATAAGCATAATATTTTGCCAACACAAATGAGTATGTGATATAATAAGCCGATAATTCTGAAAGCATTCCTGTTGGATGTTTTGAAAGGGATGAGGCGGTTGGACAACGTGGTGAAAGTTAAAGGGGTCAAGATTGGTGAAGGTGCTCCCAAAATTTGTGTTCCCATGGTAGGGATGCATGAAGAGGAATTGTTGGAAGAGGCAAAAATGATTAAAGGGCTGCCTTGTGACTTAGTAGAATGGAGGGCAGACTTTTTTCAGCAAGTTATGGACCTGGAACGAGTGAAGATAACCTTAGAGAGCATTAGGGGAATACTACCGGAGCTTCCGATTATTTTTACTTTTCGGAACAAGCGTGAAGGCGGTCATCAAGAAATAACATCTTACTACTACCAAAAGCTGAACGAAACCGTGATGGAAGCCGGCCAAGTGGATCTGGTGGATGTGGAACTGTTCAGTGATGCAGAGCTGGTTGAAAATCTGGTGAAGGCAGGGAAAAGAAACAAAGTAGCTCTTATTATTTCCAATCACGATTTTCAAAAAACGCCACCGGTAGAAGAAATGACCCGTCGAATGCTGAAAGCAATAGATGCAGGTGGTGACATTGCCAAAATAGCTGTTATGCCGGCATGTGCTGCGGATGTGCTGGCGTTGCAGGAGGCAACCAGACAAATGAAAGAAGACTATGGGAAGGGCCCGCTTATCACAATGGCGATGGGAGGACTTGGTTTGATTACCAGACTTTCTGGAGAAACCTTTGGGTCTGCCTTAACCTTTGGTGCTGCTAATCAAACATCTGCTCCGGGACAAATTGCCGTTAAAGAACTACGGCCAATTATTGAGCTACTGCATGATAAAATGAAAAAAAGCGAATGATTTTCCTTGGAAAAGCCTGAAAAGCTGGAGAAGCTCTCGGGTTTTTCTGCTTTCATAAGCAGTTTTTTAGTTTCGGTTGGATTTTAAGAGGTAAGAAGACGTTTTGGGGTAAATATGATATGAAATAGGAGATTGGGATAGCTATTTGTTTAAAATGCTTTTTCTGATGGAAAGGATTAGGTAAATGGCAGAGCAGAAAAAAAGATTTCTAAGAATTTTCAGGTGGTCTTATGCCCTTTTAGGAGCATTGACGTTGCTTCTAAGTTATCTTTTTATGATGAATGGGGTGCATCATCAATATGGACCTGTAAAAGCTTTTGTGCATGTTTTTCGACTTTTTACGAATCAAAGTAATTTATTGGTTGTTTTGTGGGCCTTTTTAGAGTTAAAGAGGACAAATCAGAAAAAAGAGTTGGAGTTTTCTTATATGCCTGGAACATTTCGGGGTGGCTTAGTTGTGTATATTTTTATGACCTTTTTAGTGTATCATCTTTTTCTTAGAAATACGTATACAGTTACAGGGCCAAGTGTTATCATTAATGGTGTTACGCATTATATCATTCCGGCAGCCTATATATTGGACTGGTATTTAACGGAAAAACGACAAATCTATCGATTTACCCATATTTTCTTTTGGATGCTTTACCCTCTGGGCTATTTGGTGATAGGCATTTCCTATGGAAAGATCACAGGAAGCTTTCCTTATGAATATCTTAACTGGCATTTAGAAGGATTAAGCTATATAATAGGTTATGGGACAATAATCATAATGTGTTTTATTGCTGTCAGTATCCTGTGTGTATGCATAAATCGACAAACCTTGTTTAAGAGGAAAAATGTGAAGAGCAGGAACTTGATATCTCCTCAAAAGGAAGGCAAGCAAAGGGGCAATTAGGATGAGAGTGTTAATTGTAGATGACGCAACGATTCTTCGGAAACTAATCAGAATGACTTTAGAAGAAATAGGGCACGAAGTGGTTGGAGAAGCAGAGAATGGGTTTAAGGCGGTGTTGAAATGTGCCGATTTGAAACCGGATGTCATTTTTTTGGACATAACAATGCCTGAGATGGATGGTTTAACAGCCATTCCAAAACTTATTGAAAAAAATCCATCTGTAAAGATTGTGGTTTGTAGTGCCTTGGGTCAGAAAGCAATGATTATACAGGCGATTAAAAGCGGAGCGGTTAATTTTATTGTTAAACCTTTTGAAAAAGAGACGATTAAAAAGGTGATGC
The DNA here is from genome assembly GCF_900107405.1 of Tindallia californiensis. Classification (NCBI taxonomy): domain Bacteria; kingdom Bacillati; phylum Bacillota; class Clostridia; order Peptostreptococcales; family Tindalliaceae; genus Tindallia; species Tindallia californiensis. The sequence continues at coordinate 107,240 of NZ_FNPV01000004.1, forward strand.
AAGTGATCTAACCAACGATCTGCAAGAAAATTAACGATCAGCTTCTATTCCTAAAACCTCCGGTTCGGGAAGGGATTTTTTTAGATTCACTTCAACCATCAGAATAGCAACGAAAATAAGGGCGCATCCAAAGAGCATCGCTATGGTCATTTCTTCTTGCAACAACCAGACTCCTAAAACAGCTGCAAAAACAGATTCTAAAGACATGATAATGGAAGCGTGTGAGGAAGTCGTGTGTTTTTGGGCGACTGTTTGAACAGTAAAACAGCCAAAGGTTGAAACAACTGCCATATAAACAATTGCAATCCAGGCGCGGGAAGGCAGGGATGCAGGCATAGGTTCAAAAATAAGAGCGGCTCCAATGAACCACAGGGCGGCTACTGAAATCTGAATAAAAGCAACCTTGAAAACATGAATGGTTTTAGTATAGTATTCGATGGATAAAATGTGCATAGCAAAAAAAAGAGCGCAAAGTAAGGTTAGCCAATCGCCCTTGTTGAGCGAAAGGGTAGAATCCAGACCGATAAAACCAATGCCAATCAATGTTAAGAAACTTCCGATGAATACCTTCAACGGGGGTCTTTTTTTGTATAATAACCAGTAAAGGAATGGCACCATTATGACGTAAGTGGCGGTTAGGAATCCTTGTTTAGAAGCAGTAGTGTATTGAAGTCCGACGGTTTGCGCAGCAAAAGCTAGAAAAAGAATAGTTCCGACAACCGAACTATTTCGAAATTCTTGTATGGAAATTTTTCCAATCCAGCGGTGTAAAGAAACATAGACAACAACGGCGGCTAGTGTAAAACGAAAAGCCATTAAATACATAGGCGTTAGACTGTTCAGTGCATCTTTGACAGCAACAAAGCCTCCACCCCATGCAAAAGCAACAAAAAGAAGGCTTAGATCTGCCGCGTATTTTTTTTGTTTGGCGGTTAATGAGTTCATAAAAAGTCTCCTTAAAGTTTGTTAAAGTTCATTTTGATATAGCCCGATACTACTACTATAGCAGAGGAAAGCGCCGAGGAAAAGAGGAAAAAGAAAGAATCAACAGACGAAAAGGTAGATAAGGGAAGTTTTAGGGGATCGCCTTGTTGGATGGGAAGGAAGAAGGGTAAGATGAAAACAATAAACAATAAAGGTTGTGGGTGTCTTATGATAGAAAACAGTGAACAAAGCCTAATCGGTAAGGTGGTAAAATTAGAGAAAAAAGTAAAGGAAATGGAAACAAATTCTTTTATTTCATCGGAGGAGACACCTTATTTTGAAGCTGTAAAAGAAATAGTAAATGGATCAAAAGAAATAAGCATGCAATTACAACAGTTTTACCATATTATTGACGGATTGGATTATCCATTTTATCTGATTGAGGCGAATACTTTTCGGGTGTTGCTGGCAAATAAGAAGGCAATGGGAGACAGGAAATCCCTTCTGGAAGAAGGGATTTCTTGTCATGAGTTAACGCATGACCGTCTGAAACCATGTGACCCAAAGGATCATCCATGTGCTTTATTGGAAGTGTTAGAAAAAAAGAAGGCTGTAAAGCTAGAACATAAACATAAGAACGTAGATGAAACGATACAGGACGTTGAAGTGCATGCTCATCCCATTTTTAATGCTGATGGGGAAATACATCAAGTTCTGGAATATGTTTTAGATATTACAGAACGAAAGAAAACAGAAGAGGAACTGGAAAAAAGAGAAGCATTACTCAGAGCTTCTCAAAAGATAACAAAAACCGGTGCCTGGGAATGGGATCTAGAGAAAAAAACCATGTATTGGACAGAAGAAACCTATCTGATTCATGGGATGGAGCGGGAAGAACTGATGCCAGGATCGCCGGAACATATTGAAAAGAGCATGCAGGGCTATGAGCGTGATGATATACCCAAAATTGCCGACGCTTTTAGAAAATGTTGTAATCAAGGCAAAGCATATGATATGGAACTGCCTTACACAAGATCAGATGGGGAAAAAATATGGATTCGAACTACGGCTGAACCAGTGATTGAAGAGGGTAAGGTTAAAAAAGTAATTGGAACTTTTGTGGATATTACACAAAGAAAAGAGACGGAGCTGGCGTTAAAAATTGCTAAAGAAGAAGCAGAAAAAGCAAATGATGCTAAGTCGAGATTTTTAGCCAATATGAGTCACGAAATTCGCAATCCCATGAATGCTATTATTGGATTGACGCATTTATTATTAAAAAAAGAAAACGATGTGTCCTTACATCATGAATACTTGCAGAAAATAAGTGCGGTTTCCAAGTCTTTAATGAACTTGATTAACGACATTTTAGACTTTTCAAAAATTGAAGCTGGAGAAATGACCTTAGAAAATCAATCTTTTAACTTGGAAGATGTGATGGAACAGGTAAAGACTGTCAGTATGACGGCGGCAAAAGAGAAAGGGATACCATTGCTGGTTGATGTAGAAGCTGGTACACCGGTGATACTAACCGGCGACGCTTTTCGCCTGGAGCAGATCTTAACAAACCTGGTAAGCAACGCCATTAAATTTACAGAAAAAGGAAAAGTAAGTTTACATGTGCGGGCGGAAGGTTTATTGGAAGAAGGGAAAGAAAAAATAGTATTTACTATTTCGGATACAGGGATAGGAATGACAAAAATACAGGCAGAAAACTTATTTAAGCCTTATCAGCAGGCAGAGGTAACGACAAGTCGTCGTTATGGTGGAACTGGTTTGGGTTTGGCGATTTCCAGATACCTGGTAGAACAAATGGGAGGAATGTTAACGGTAAGAAGTGCATTGGGGGTAGGGAGCACCTTCACCTGTGCGATCACCTTTAAGATGGCAGAAGAGAGAGAAAAGCCTTATGGAAAAGCTGTAAAAAAAATGCCAATAGAACCTGATACCGTTGAAGAATCACTACTTAAAGGAAAGAGAATCTTGGTGGTAGACGATGATGAAGTGAATCAATTGGTAGCTAAAGGAATTATGAAAGAATGGGGAATAGAAACAGAGGTAGCTTCTGATGGAGAAACCGCTATTCAAAAAGTGGAAGAAAAGGAATACCATGCGGTTTTAATGGATTTGCGTATGCATAAAATGAATGGATTAATAGCCGTTCGGAAAATGAGACATACCAAATCAAAAGAAGCATTGCCGGTGATTGCGATGACGGCAGATGCGATGGAAGAAGATCGAAAAAAAACTTTGGCGGCAGGGATGAATGATCATTTAACAAAACCTATCGATCCTCAAAAATTATTTGAATTATTACTTTATTGGACTAGCGAAAAGGCGGTCAGTCCAAAAGAGGAAAAAGAGGATTGCGAACAGGAAAAAGCACAGATAAGTGAGGGATGCTCAAAAGAAATCATTCCTGGAATTTCTATAAGTGAAGGGGTTGAAAGGTTTTTAGGCGATGAAGCTTTGTTTATGCAAATACTGGAGCATACATGGAAACATTGGAAAGAGATGAATGATAAAATAAAAACAGCGTATCAGAGAAAAGATAATTCCTTACTAAAGGTGCAGGTGCATAAAATAAAAGGAACTTCCGGGAATATTAGTGCAAACAGATTGTATCATGCTGCTGCCGAACTGGAAAGTAACCTACTGAAAAACCAATTAGTACATCTGGACCTTTATTACAAAGAGTTTCAAGCAGCAATGGAAGAAGTGATGATTGGATTGGAAGTTTTATTTAATAATCAGCCTAGTGAGAAGTAGGGTTTGAAAACGTTAATGCAAACATCCATAGGGCAAGGAGAAAAACGATCAAGCCTGTCCAGAAAAATGCCATGGCTAAGCTTGTAAACCCTGCTACAAAGCCAACGGCCAGAGAAGTAAAAGCGATGGAAAAGTCGATAACACTTTCCTGAAGGGATAAAACGGATCCTCGTGTATTCATGGATGAAAGGTCTACCAGCCATGCGGAAAGTACAGAAAGGCCAGCGTTAAATCCAATGCCGGATAAAATACTGCTTAAAACGAATAGCGGAAATTGTCCGATCTCTATCCATAATAACAAGGCAACGCCTGTACCCAAAAGCATGATAGCGGGCCAGGCAACTTTTGCCCGCCCTAATCGGTCAGAAAGCGTGCCGGAAAGAACCGTAAAAAACAGACTGGAGAGAGCGAAAAAAGTAAAGTAAATACCCGGATTGCTGATAGTTGTTACTCTAGAAACATGGATAGCAACAAAAGAAACAAGGGCTCCATAGCACATAGAAGTTATTCCAATTCCTAAATAGACAGGTTGATATTTTTTTGTTCGAATAATTTTTATCATAGGATGCATACCTTCGACAGGGGGTTCTTCTGTCAGACTGGGAAAGCGAATTCCTAAAAGAACAAGAACAGAAAGAATGCCCATGAAGGTGCACAGTAAGAACCAAGTATGGTAGCCGTGTTTTCCGGCAACATGCATGGAAGCGGCTGGGCCGGTTAAAAAAGAAAGAGTACTGACAATGCGATAAACAGCCATGTAAAAACCAAGTTTGTGTAAAGGAGCCATGTCAGCAACCGCCGAAATAGCACTGGAGATAAAAGCGGCAAAACCAATGCCCTGGAAAATACGGATAATTGTAATGGCAGTCAGGCTATGGCTGAAATAATAAAAAAAAGACGTGATCGTGTAGATAGAAAGACCAATCAATAAAGGGATCTTTCGGCCGACCCGATCGGTTAAAGGTCCAAAATAAAAGCGGAAAAGAATAGCGACACCATAAAAAAGAGCTGCTTGAAAGCCAGCAAAAAACTCCGTTCCGCCCAAGTCTATGATATATAGCGGTAAGAGAGTAAAAGTAGAATTAAAAATCGTCATCATTAGAATCGTAACGACATACATCAGCCAAAGATTCACTATTATATGGCCTCCTTGGGAGTAATTCCTGATAAAGTATCTACAAGTGCCTGTTCTTATGATACAATTATGCCATAAACCCGATGGCTTTGAAACCATCAAAAAGGAAGGGAAAAAATGATAGAAGAGACAATAGAAAAAGAAATCAGGGAGAAAAAAACAGAAGTTTCTTTTGAAGAAACATTGCAAGACGTGATAGAAAATCCTCCCATAGATGATGAAAACATTACACGTTTTTTTCTGGAAGAAAAAGAAATTATTTTGATTGGAACGGCTCATGTATCAAAAAAAAGTGCTGAACAAGTCAAAGAAGTGATTGACTATGAAAAGCCGGACGCTGTATGCGTAGAGTTGGATCAGCAGCGATACCAATCCATTCTTGCTGGAAATAAATGGAAAGAAACGGATATTTTCAAGATTATCAAAGAAAAAAAATCAACATTATTGCTGGTCAATTTAATGATATCTTCGTTTCAAAAGCGGATGGCGAAACAATTTGGAGTGAAACCTGGTCAGGAGATGATTCAGGGAATCGAATCGGCAAAAGAAAATGGAGCTAAGCTGGTACTAGCGGATCGCAACATTCAGGTTACTTTTTCAAGAGTATGGCGAGGTTTAGGGATCAAAGGAAAAGCACAATTAATGCTACAGATTTTTTTCAGTTTGTTCGAAGGAGAAGACATTACAGAAGAAGAACTGGAAAAATTAAAATCAAAAGATATGTTGAACGCCATGCTAAAAGAATTTACAGAAGCATTTCCCCGACTTAAGACACCTTTGATTGATGAAAGAGATCAGTACCTGGCACAGAAAATAAAAACGGCTCCTGGTGAAAAAATTATTGCTGTACTGGGTGCGGCTCATGTTCCGGGAATCAAAGAACAAATTCATTATGAACATGATTTAAAAGCGTTATCCCGAGTTCCTAAAAAGAAAAAAAGTGCAAGCATCATTCCTTGGTTGATTCCTGCGATTATAGTAGGGGTCATAGGATACACTTTTTACCTGAATATTGATGCGGGAATTCAGCAGTCCATTACATGGATTTTATGGAATGGAAGTTTTTCAGCTCTGGGAGCAGCCCTTGCTTTTGGTCACCCACTTACCATCTTATCAGCTTTCCTAGCGGCACCTTTAAGTTCCCTTAATCCAATGTTGGCCGCTGGATGGGCCGCTGGTATTGTAGAAGCAGTTCTTCGGAAACCGAATGTTCAGGATTTTGAAGATTTGACAGAGGATCTGCTTAGTTTCAAGGGGTTCTGGAGAAACAAAGTAACAAGAATACTGTTGGTAGTTGCTTTAACAAATATAGGAAGCAGCGTCGGAACCTTAATTGGTGGCGCTAATGTGATTCGCCTGTTTTTAGAAACCATTGGCATGTGATTTTCTTTGATGCTTGAGTGAGCATTAGCCCTTCGTATAAGAAATACCGGAGGGTTTTTTTATGATGTTTATAAATAGGATTCTTAGTGGGGGCGGTCATCAGATAAAGGAGGAGAAGGATGAAAAAAGTTGCCTTAATTACTATTGGAAAACCAACATCAAAGGTTATTAAAGAACAGTTGGAAAGTTTATTTGCTGATAAGATGTTAGTGGAAACATATTTGTTGTCGCAGAAAAAAGAAATACTTTCAGCTGATGTAGATCTTTTTCTTTATACAAAAGGATGTATTCGGTACCTGTTAATAGAAGAAGAACAGATACGAAAGCCATATATTGAAACAGAACGAGTGATTAATCATAAGAATATAAAAGAAATCATTTCAATTCCTAAAAAAACAGACGTATTACTGGTAAATGATTCTCAGCGAACAGCTTATGAGGCAATTCAACAGCTGGAACTAATCGGGTTGGACCATGTTTCTTATCATCCTTTTTATCCAGGTTGCCGAAAAATGATAGAAGCGAGCATTGCCGTTACGCCTGGCGAAACTCATTTAATTCCTGCCGAAGTAGAAAAAGTGATTGATCTTGGGAGTCGGATTTTAGATATTAGTACGATCCATGAAATTATTTTTTCTTTAGAATTAGAGGAAAAATTTGAAAAAAGTTGTTTAACGGAATATTTAAGAAATATTGTGGAAATATCCAAACTAATCGATGAGAGTCGACAAGATGCACAGGAATCAGAAAAACTTCTGGAACGCATTGTAAATAGTATTGAGCATGGTATTGCCTATATAGGTGAAAATGGTCATATTATCAATGTGAATACAAACTTTGAAAAAATAATCAATAGGGACAAAAGCGAAGTCATTGGTAAAGAAATTTCGATATTAATGGAAATACCAAACAATACTTTGAAAGACCAAATTACTTGGATCACAGAGGTTAACGGAGTTGAGATGCTGGTCGATGTCCAAAAGATTCATTTTGATTATCGATCCGGACACTTAATGACGATCCAATACACAGATAGGATTTCAAAGTTAGGCCATCGGATTCGACGAAATCAAGAGAAGAAAATCAAACAACAACTACACACTTTCGAAGATTACTTAACCCAAAACCTGGCGACAAAGCAAATGCTGGGAAAGGCAAAAAAATTTTCAGAAACGGATGCGACCATTTTAATTCAAGGAGAAAATGGGACAGGGAAAGAAATCTTAGCGCAAGCTATCCATAGTGCTTCGCGGCGTCGAAAAGGAGCCTTTGTACCCGTTAATATTGGCGCATTAACACCAACTTTACTGGAAAGTGAACTCTTTGGATATGAAGAAGGCTCTTTTACTGGCGCCTTAAAAGGCGGGAAAATGGGCATTTTTGAAATCGCCAGTGGTGGGACGGTGTTTATTGACGAAATCGGTGATGCACCGCTGGATTTTCAGGTTAAGCTGCTAAGGGTGCTTGAAGAGAAGAAAATAAGAAGAGTAGGGGCTATGGAGGAAATACCAGTAGATGTTCGTGTAATAGCAGCAACAAACAAGGATTTATTAGAACTGGTAGATAAGGAAGTTTTTCGTGAGGATTTGTTTTTTAGATTAAATATTTTGCCATTAAATACGATCCCTTTACGGGAACGGCAAGAAGACATTCACTATTTGCTAAAAATATTTGTAGAACAAAAATTTGAGGAAGAAACAGATTTTTTGGAGATATTTGACGACAAGGTAATTGAGCAACTTATCAACTACCAATGGCGCGGAAATGTGAGAGAGCTCATTAACTTAGTGGAGTATCTTTCGCTTACCTATGATGGACATTCGATACAGTGTCATGAGTTGCACCCACATATGTTAAAAGATTCAGGTTCTGCCAACCACATGAAAGAGGATACTATTTTCTTAGAGAAAAATGCTTTGTGGATTTTATCGACTCTAGAGGCTAGTGCACCGGAATCTTTAGGAAGAACAGCGCTTCGAGATCTTGCGGTAAAAGAAGGATACAGTCTTGGAGAAGGGAAAATACGACGTTTATTAAAAGAGTTGGAGACTAAGGCATTGATTATTTCTAAAGGATCTAAAAAAGGTTACGGAATGACACCTTTAGGAAAAACGGTTTTAGAATGCCATATGAAAAGAAGCTAATGCACAAAGATGGATATAAGCAACCTATATTGGATAAAAAAAGCCGATACTGATTGTTTGGTAGCGGCTATTTTTTTTAGTGAGACGGTAATAAAAAGATAAAATAAAGAGTTATATCTTGCGAATACTGGAAAAGTGGAAGGTGAAAATATTCGAAATAAAAACACACAAGAATTGGCACAGGTGTTGCATATACATAAGAACAAGAAATGAAATCGAGAGGGGGAATATTGTTGGAGTGCATGTAAGAAAAGCGGAATCATAATAACCTTAATTGTTCAAAAGGAGGAAGTTGGATGTTTGGTGTTATCATTGCATTAGTCATTACTGGTTTTGTAGCAAGGTTAATCTTAAAGAAGTATAAACCACAGCCTGTCTTAATGATGGGTGGCATGCTTTTAATGAGTTTAGCGATTATCTTAGGAACAGGTGAAATTGTTGCTGAGGATTCTAGTACTGGATTTATTTGGTTTGATATCTTTGAGTTTATGAAAAATACATTTAGTAATCGGGCTGGTGGACTGGGGCTGATTATTATATCGGTGGCTGGCTTTGCACGTTATATGGACCATACGGGAGCCAGTAAAGCATTGGTTAGTCTCACTATAAAACCCCTTCAAGCCCTAAATAAACCTTATTTAGTACTTGCGCTAGGGTATATCGTTGGACAAATATTAAATATCTTTGTGCCGAGCGCATCAGGTGTTGGACTTTTATTGATGGTTACCATGTATCCATTGCTTATAAGTCTTGGTGTCAGCAAGCTAGCCGCGACAGCTATGATTGGAACGACAGCCTGTATGGATCTGGGGCCTGCATCAGGAAATGCTAACTTGGCGGCAGCGACAGCTGAGCTGGATGTGGCGATCTATTTTGCACAGTATCAGGTGCCTGTAGCGATAGCTGTTGCAATAACTATTGCAGTGCTACATTATTTTACACAAAAAAGATTTGATCAGAAAGCAGGGCATGATGCTTTGCAAGCAGCAGCAGCAGCGAAAGAAGAAGTTGAAAGATTAAGGAAGCACGAAGGAACCGTGGAGGAAGATATGCCACCCATGATCTACGCCATCTTACCTCTCATTCCATTGGTACTTATTTTTACCTTTAGCAGCATGGTGATTGATACAATCAATATGCATGTAGTGACAGCGATGTTGATTAGCTTGTTTATTAGTATGGTGTTTGAATTTATTCGGCATAAAAATGCGGAAAGTGTACTTTCTAGTATTATGGTATTCTTTGATGCGATGGGTACTTCTTTTGCCCGTGTAGTAACGTTAATTATTGCAGGCGAAACTTTCGCTCGTGGACTGACTAGTATTGGAGCTATCGATACGGTTATTAATGCTTCGCAAGATGCTGGGTTTGGTCCGGTGCTGATGATTCTTATTATGACAGCTATCATTGCCGCCTCCGCTGTTGTGATGGGTTCTGGGAATGCGCCTTTCTTTGCATTTGCCGCATTAGCCCCGGATGTATCCACGCAGGTAGGCATTCCGGCTGTAGTCATGTTGCTGCCGATGCAGTTTGCAGCTAGTATTGCCAGAAGTGTTTCGCCTATTACAGCAGTTATTGTAGCAGTAGCAGGGGTGTCTGATGTTAACCCGGTAGATGTGGTTAAAAGAACGGCCGTTCCGATGGCAGGTGCACTTATAGTAACAATCATAATGAATTTTATTTTATTTTTGTAACTCTTTTAGAAAAGGCCAAAGATTTGGAAGGGGACAAGAGGATAGCAAAAAACTCTTGTCCTTTTTTAGAAAAGCAAAGTGGGAGGAATAAGGATGCAACTAAACATTGAAAAATACCTGGAAGAATTGGAATACCTGGTGAATATAGACAGTGGAAGCAAATATCCGAAAGGCACAGGGAAAGTAGCTGATTTCTTTGTAAAGAAATATAAAGAGATAGGCTGGGAAGTGGAAGAAATAAAACTTAGTGATGAAGCAGGACCGATTCTTAAAATAAACAACAAAAAAAATAGTGATCAATATGATGTATTACTGCTAGGGCATATGGATACAGTTTTTCCTGTAGGAGAAGCGAAAAAAAGGCCATTTATGATAGAAGGAAATAAAGCCTTTGGACCAGGTGTGAATGATATGAAAAACGGTCTTTTGGCCATGTATTATAGCATTGAACATTTACAAGAAAGCGAAAAGCTTAGAAATACTTCTGTTTGCGTTCTTTTAAATAGTGATGAAGAGATAAGCTCGCGCTACTCAAACACCATGATCAGGGAAGAAGCCAAGAAGTCTGCCTGCGTATTTGTTTTAGAACCAGCCCGAGCTGATGGTTCTATGGTTAATGAAAGAAAAGGTGTTGGTCGATATTTCATTGAGTTTAAGGGTAGAGCCGTCCATGCCGGTGTTGAGCCGGAAAAAGGAATCAGTGCCATTGAAGAATTGGGAAACTGGATTATTAAACTTCAACAATTAACAAACTTTGAAACAGGAACAACGGTTAATGTCGGCGTTATTTCAGGAGGAACAGTTGCTAATGTCGTTGCAGAAAAAGCAAGTGCCGAGGTGGATCTCCGATTCAAGAACACAGAAGAAGCTGAAAAAGTGGATCGAACCATACGTAAAATGCAACAGGATCCTTTTGTAAAAGGTGTTGAGGTAGAAGTAAGAGGCGGCGTGACAAGACCCCCAATGAATCCAAGTCGAGAAACCCTAAGGTTATGTGAAAAAATATCAGCAATAGCCGAAGAATTGAAAATTGAAACAAGATGGATTACTACAGGAGGTGGATCTGACGGAAGTCTGACAGCTGATGAAGGTGTGGTAACCATTGATGCTATTGGGCCTGTTGGCGGCGGTTCTCATGGGGCGGGAGAGTATATTTTACTTGATTCAATAGAGCCAAGAATGCAGCTATTAATAAAAAGCCTGGAACTTGTTTTGAAAAGATAAAATGATCATCAAAGGAGGGGGAAGAGTGAAAATAAAAGATATTCAGTTTGGGATAATGGAGATCCCACTTAAAAAGCCTTTTAAGACCGCTTTGAGAACAGCGAATGTGTTAAGCAATGTTGTTGTGATGATTGAAACGGATACGGGGAACCAAGGCTATGGCGAAGCACCACCGACCGGAGTTATCACGGGAGATACGCAAGGCTCCATAATAGGAGCTATCCGTGAACATATAAAAAAGAGCCTAATAGATAGAGATATTGCTGATATTGAAAATAATATGGTGTTACTGAATCATTCCATTCTTGGAAACACCAGTGCAAAAGCAGCTCTAGATATGGCGCTTTATGATTTGTATGCACAAGTATACCAGGCGCCACTTTATCAAATTCTTGGAGGTTGTCGCTCGGAATTGATAACAGATAAGACCATTAGCGTTAATGAGCCTGAAGAAATGGTAAAAGATAGTTTGGAAACTGTACAGGAAGGCTACCGAACCCTAAAAGTAAAAGTAGGGAAAAACATCAAACTAGATCTAAACCGATTAGATAAAATCCGAAAAACCGTTGGTGACAACATAAAATTAAGGCTGGATGCCAATCAGGGATGGTCTGTAAAAGAAGCTATTGCGGCCATTAAAAAGATGGAAGAGAGAGGCTTTAATATTGAATTTGTAGAACAACCAGTTAAAGCCGGTGATATAGAAGGTTTGAAAAAAGTAACAGATAGCGTGACCACCCCTATTATGGCAGATGAGAGTGTTTTTTCGCCGGAAGAAGCCTTGCATTTACTACAAAATCGTGCAACGGATATGATCAATATCAAGCTTATGAAGGCTGGTGGCATCCACAATGCTCTTAAAATATGCGCCATTGCAGAAACTTCAGGAGTAGAATGCATGGTGGGGTGCATGCTGGAAAGTAAAATAGCTGTGACAGCGGCAGCACATTTAGCGGCAGCAAAAAAAGTGGTTACCAAAGTAGATTTAGACAGTCCTTTGTTATGTGCAGAAGATCCGATATCGGGAGGGATAATCTATGAAAAAGACAAGATTATACTCCCGGAAGCGATAGGATTAGGACTTGGAAAAATAAAAGGAATTGGGTGGAAATCTTTCTGAGAGGCTGGTGAAGATAATGCTGTTAATAAAAAATGCAGATCTTTATGATCCGGAAAAGAAAGGTATTCAAGACATTTTGATTGCCCAAGGGAAGATCGAATTAGTAGATAAGGAAATACAGCCTAGCGAAAAATACATGCAAGTGATGGATGCGAAAGGCAAAAAAATATTTCCTGGATTTATTGATCAGCACGTCCATATTACTGGAGGTGGTGGTGAAGGTGGTTTTGAAACCAAAGTGCCTGAAATTTCACTGTCCAAGCTAATTGTTACAGGAACAACAACCGTAGTAGGGCTTCTGGGAACAGATGCTTCCACCAGGAATATCGAAAGTTTAATTGCAAAGGCAAAAGCTTTGAACAAGGAAGGAGTCACCGCTTATGCTGTAACAGGTTCCTATGAATATCCAACCGTAACCTTGACAGAATCAGTCCGAAAAGATATAGCTTTTATTCAAGAGGTAATTGGTGCTAAAGTTGCTTTCTCTGACCATCGGTCATCGGAAATATCAGAAAAAGAACTTGCAAGACTAGCTTCGGATGTTCGTGTAGCAGGGATGATTTCTGGAAAGGCAGGAATTCTGGTGGTTCATATGGGGAATGGGAACGAAGGAATGGAACCGATCATAAAAATCCTAGAAACAACCGATATCCCTATCACAACGATTCGGCCAACACATGTAAACCGCAAGAAAGAATTATTAGAACAGGCGCTTTCTTTTGCAAAATCTGGAGGGATTATTGATCTTACGTGTGGGTTGCATAAAGAAAATCCTCCTGCGAAGGTCATTAGGAGAGCAAAAGAAATGGGGATTGCACCAGAAAATATTCTGCTAAGTTCTGATGGATATGGAAGCTGGTCTCATTATGATGAATATGGAAATATGATAGACATTGGTATTTCGGAAGTAAGTTCTCTTTATGAAGAATTTCAGCAAATGGTAATGAAAGAAAAATATTGCATCCATGAAGCACTTCCTCATTTTACAAGCTATGTAGCGAAAGCTCTGAAAATAAATGAGTTTAAGGGAAGCGTTAAGCCGGGGAAGGATGCTGACTTGATGGTTGTGGATGAGAAATTAAGAATTGAAACCGTTATTGCTAGGGGTGAAGTGATGATGAAAGAGAACAAGATAATAAAAAGTGGAACCTATGAATAAAAAAGCCCTGCTCTTTGCAAACGAAGAGCAGGGCTTTTTTAGACCGAATAGGGTATAGCATGGAATTAACTACCGGAACGATAAGCCCTCTCGACAGTTCTTTGGTGATCAGAACAAGTGGAGTTACTTCCGTGAGTGCGGCTTCCTTGGAAATGAATATCCATATGACCGTCCATTCCATTGCCATGAACAGCATTTAAGTTTGTGCCTCTTCCAAATCCGCCACTTCGGTTATTAACCGTTTCGTTTGTAGGAAGTCCATCCACACCAGCATGAGGCATTGGAGCTAGAGAGGCGGCAATTCGATGACCTTTTATTTCCACAATAACTGGTCGACGTTCCCAGCTCCAGCTTCCACCGATGGCTTCTCTTAAAATACGAGTGTCTTCTTTTGTAAGGGTTTCAACATCAGCATGATTTCTGCCATAGGTGCGCTGTACATTAAAGCGTAATCCAGTAGCCACATCGGTGATCACTGCATTTTCTCCACGATTCCACAAAGGCTTCACTTCGTCAAACCAAGAAAGCATTTTCACTGAGGACTCTCTACTGCGTTGACTTCCCCTGGAAACGGTTTGTTTCTCATCGCTAGTAGTTGCTAGGTTTTGTACTGTTCTAAGGGTTGTTGGACCGGCTAAACCATCAACCACTAAGCCGTGGGATTTCTGAAAATCTTTGACGGCTTCTTTGGTAAGCGAACCGAAATAACCGGTAGGTGCAACGTGAAAAAAGCCGAGGGTGCTTAGATCCTTTTGTAGGGTTAGGACATCGTGATTCTCCATTTCATAGCGAAGAACAACGCCTTCTGAATAAGCATATACAGGTGTGAGTGATATAACGGCTATGGTCAGCAGTATAAGAACACTCAAAGTTCCAATTGATTTTTTGGGGAACATAGTAGACCTCCTGAATGATTTTTTGCCTGTGCAGATAGTCACACATCGCTCAACAGTCTACCATATATTTATCAAAATGCCAAATGCGAGTCTTTGATAAATAACATTGATCCTAAACTGAAAAGTACAACTCCATTAGCCAAGGAGTAAGAAAAACCTCTAAGACAGCGGCGATGGCAAGCAATGTGACAATAAGCGGTAAGCTCCATAAGGCAGCCTGATAATTTTTTTTAAGCCTCCGCTTCCGGCTTTCACTTTGAGGAGGTGAAATAATTTCCTTAGAAATTTTAAGTCCAATAGCACCGCTGAGAAGGATAGCGGGAAGTTCGAATAGGCCATGTGGCAGGATGCCGATTACATAAAATCCAAAAAGTCCCATGCTTCCCTCCTTAAGAACCAAGGCGGAAACAGCGCCTACTAATCCACCGTTAATGATAAGGCCAAAAATGGGCAAAATAAGGATGATTCCACCCAGCAACATCATCAGCGAAGCCCGTAGATTGTTCATAAAAAGAATGCGAACCCCTTGCCATTTAGAAGGGCCGAAAAAAACATCAGAGGCAAGCTCTTCCAAATCATCAAAAAAAAGGCTGAAGAGCTGAAGGATTTCTCCATAATAAATAAAAGCCAAGGCTTTGAAAAGGAAGAGAGAGATGAGAAAAAGAAGAGAAGAAAGAAGAAACCATTTTCGATGCTGGGAAAAAGGTTTGATAAAAAGCTGGAATAACATTAAGCGGCTCCTTTCTCTGCTATTGCTGTTGTTTATAAGGTAATTGGTTAAGAAACATAGCTACTTCTTGATTAAAATCCTTTGGAGCGTCCATATTAGCGTTGTGGCCAGCACCTGAAAGGATAACGAGCCGGCTATTAGGCGAGGATTCATTCCATTGAGAAGCTTCCTCCAATAGATTAGCTGGTGATTCATGCTCTCCGTGGAGAATAAGCAATGGGTGCGATATGGGTTTATCAACACCTAGCTCAAAGCTTTCCATTAGTCCACGCCAAACGTGAAAAAACTGAGATCGACCCATTTTTGTTAAGGATTCCTCATAAAAAGTTCTTGCGGCGGGGGTGATGGCTTTACTGACAGAAATACGGTAAAAAAACTTTTTTTCCGGCACTAGGCGAAAAAACAGAGGCATCATCTTAAACATAAAACGTTGGAAGTTACTAAGCTTATCTGTTTTTAGACGAGATCCTCCAATGCTGATAATTCCCTCTACTCGATCCGGGTAAAGATCAGCTGTGTACTGACTAATCATGCTGCCCATGGATTGACCGACCAGGGTAGCTTTTTTAGCGCCAATAGCGTCTAGCATACCCATTATCTGTTGTGGCATTTCAGTAAATCTAAAAGGTTCTTTCAGGCGATAAGAGTTGCCATGACCAGGAAGGTCCCAGATCAAACAACGATAGCGGTCGCTGAAATAACGGACCTGATCACCAAACATCTGATGATTTAATCCGGCACCGTGAGTAAAAACCAGAACCGGGGCGGCTTCTGGGCCGATAACCTCAAAATATAAATCGCCGTTATGAGTGGGGTGTTTCATAGAAAAACTCCTTTCAATATCGCTGTTTATCAATCTGTATGGCTGTTATTATAACATAAGGAGAAATCCATTTGCGACAAATTCTTTCACCTTCCTGGGTTTTAACGATGCTAGAGGTGATCCGTAGCAAAAATTATTTTATTTAGGAATCTGTGTTTGAAACACCAACAAAGGGTATATGTTCCATAGAGAATCTAAATATATGGATAGATATATTTTATGGAGGTGGATGATTTGCCAGAAGAGTTTAAGCCTGGATGCAAACGACCGACGGTGCAGAAAAAGGAAAAAGACATAAGCCTTAATTCGGAAAAATTAGTGGAAAAACCAAAGGAGGAAAGATCAATGATTAAAGTAGGAAAACCAGCTCCTGTATTTAAAGCTCCAGCCTATCACCAAGGGAAATTTGTTAATGTAGACCTGGAAGAGTTTAAGGGGAAATGGGTGCTGTTATGTTTTTACCCAGGTGATTTTACTTTTGTCTGAGCTACTGAAATATCAGCAGTTGCTGAAAAACATGATGAGCTTAAAGAACTGGGCGTAGAAGTATTGTCTTGTAGTGTTGACAGCGTGTTTGTTCACAAAATGTGGAACGATCACGAAATTTCTAAAATGGTTAATAAAGATGTGCCCTTCCCAATGCTTTCGGATGGTGGTGGTGAAATAGGCAAAATGTATGGGGTTTATGACGAAGAGGGTGGCGTAGAAACCAGAGGCCGATTTATTATTGATCCTGACGGAAATGTCCAAGGCTTTGAAGTATTAACACCACCGGTGGGTAGGAATATTGCTGAGACAATTCGTCAGGTTCAGGCTTTTCAGCTGGTGAGGGAATCAGAAGGTACGAAAGCGACGCCAGCTGGCTGGAAACCTGGCAAGCAAGTATTACAACCAGGTCCGGACTTGGTTGGAAAAGTTTGGGATGTATGGAAAGTGGAGAAAGCATTCGAATAGTTTCTAAAAAACCCTGCTACTGGCAGGGTTTTTTTATGCAATTCTATGACCAGGTAAGCCTCGATTTGATATAATGAAAAAAGAGAAACGCTTAGACAAAGGAAAGGAGGGTTGCGAATGCCTACGATAAAGGCTGTTTTATTAAAGACACCATCTGTTTTACTGGATGGTGAGTCCGTGCGTCTTCCTTATCGAAAAGCAGAAGCAGCGTTTTATTATTTATTAGTGAATGGCAAAGCATCTCGGTCGGAGCTAATGCATTTGTTATGGGGAGATTTTCCGGAAGAAACGGCACGAAAAAATTTGAGGAATGCCCTTTACAAAATTCGAAAGACAATCGGGGAAGAAGGGATTTTGACACCGAATCAAAAAGAACTACTTCTTAATCCGCAATGGCGATGGAGTACCGATCTTCAACATTTCCTGCTGGAAAAAAAGGACACATGGAAACAGTATCAGCAGGAATTCCTGCAGGGATTTTCGGTGAAAGATGCAGAGGATTTTGAGGGGTGGATGTTGAAAAAAAGACAGGAATACGAAGAACTTTATTTAAGAAAACTACATCATGAAATAAAGAAAGCAGAAGAAATAGGAGACGTTGATGAGATTTTAGAATTAGGAAAAGCCTTAATACGGAAAGATGAATTTGACGAAGAGGCAAGAAGAA
Organism: Tindallia californiensis; assembly: GCF_900107405.1. Classification (NCBI taxonomy): domain Bacteria; kingdom Bacillati; phylum Bacillota; class Clostridia; order Peptostreptococcales; family Tindalliaceae; genus Tindallia; species Tindallia californiensis. Next base: position 124,862 of record NZ_FNPV01000004.1, read on the forward strand.
AAGTGATGGAGGCATATCTGCAAAAGCGACAGTTTCATAAGGCGGTACAGGTTTATGAGGAAACCGTTCAGGTCTTAAAAGAAGAACTTGGGATTCAGCCAGAAGCTCGCACAAAAGCACTTTACGAAAAAGTATTGAGTCAACGTCAGCCAGAAGTATTGTCTGAAAGCCGTAAAGGAAAAGCCGTTATTTTCGGTCGGGAAAAAGAATGGCAACAACTTCAAAGGGAAGTAAGCACTTTTTTTAGGAAGACCTCTCCCAAAATAATTATGATATGCGGAGAAGCAGGTATAGGAAAAACTTTGTTGGTTCAAAAGTTTCTTGAAAGTGAAATATCTCCCGAAGTCGAAGTACTGGAGTCTAATTGTTATCAACAAGAAGAAAATTTTCTGTTAAAACCATGGCAACCTGTTTTTTCGCAGCTAGCAACCCTGCTGGAGATGAATGAGATACATTTGCCCGAAACTTGGATCTATCAGATATCCAGACAGTTTCCAATTTTTGAATCTTTGCTTGCCTCTGGCACAGAAAAGCTGCAAGAAAGGGCATTAGAAGAAGGACAAGGATTAAATCTTATTGAAGCAGTTGTGGGGATGTTGAAAAAAGTAACGATCAATAAAAAATTGATTTTTGTATTTGAGGATTTGCATTGGATGGATTCTGTGAGTTTACAGCTATTACAGCGGATTTTACAGGAAAAAACCTTATCAGTATTATTTTTAATAACCATAAGAGATGGGTATGAAAATCGAAAAGCGTCTTTAACGGCAATGACAAGACATAAAAGTTCTTTGGTGGAAATCAACTTAAGGCGATTCAGCTTTGAGGAGACATTGAAATGGCTCGAAGGAGAAGCAGGGAAGGAAAAGCTGGACAAGAATGACGGTAAAAAAATATATAATGAGACTCGAGGGAATCCCTTTTTTGTAGCAGAATACATCAATGCATTACAAACATGTGGAAGTACTAAAAAACTTTCCGTAAAAGCTCAGAATATTTTACAGAGTCGGTTGCAGGAAATGGCGGAAGAAACAAGAAAGCTGCTAGAGCTGATTTCCCTTTTCTTTCATCGGGTTCCAGTAAGTCGTGTGGCAGGTATCAGTAGTGCTGACGATATGGAAGTGGCCGAAATGTTGGAGCAATTAATAGAACGTGGTATTTTAAGAGAGGTTATTGAAGAAAATAAAACGAGCATAGAATTTGTCCATCAAAAATTTCGCGACTATGTCTACGAGCAACAGTCTCTTTCTAAAAGACGGTTGCTACATCAGCGTGTAGGGATACAATTAGAGGAACAGCTTCGTGAAAACACCAGCGATGTTCTTCGGTATACAGACCTGATTCATCATTTTAAGCAAGGTGGCGACTACCCTCGGGCGTTAAAATATATTATGAAATACCTGAACGGCTATCTTGATTACTATCACGAACTGTTTCCCAGTGCCATTCATTTAAGAAACCTCCCCAGACAGTCAGTTTTTCTTAGTCGGGAAGAAACCATGGTATACTTTGATGAAGTGGAAGCTATTATGGAAAAAATGGATCCGGAAGACTTGCAAGATGAAGAAGTGCGATTTTGGCACCTTTCTTTTCTTCATTTAAAGGGCCGATTGTTAATCCGGGAAGGTGATTATGAAGTGGGTCTGGAAACTACAAAAGAAATGATTCAGCTAGCCTTGGAAGCAGAAAACTGGGATTATGCCATGAATGGATATCAGCAAATAGTAAACTACGGAATACAGACCCAGCAACCAGATATCATGATCCAACATATTGATCAGGCAATGGAGATGGCAGAGAACAAATGCTATCCGGATCGTATGCCTATATTTCTACGCTTAAAGGGGCTTTACCTTATGATGAGTCATGATTTTGATGAAGCAGAACTGGTTTTAGATGAGGCGATCAAAGCTGTATCAGGTATGGAAACCAAGCATCGTCAACATGTAGTCCATGTGTCGGCTTGTCGATATTATAAGGGAGAAATACACAGAAATCGTCAGGAATACGAACAAGCCCTTGAAGAATATCGAAAAGCTGTAGACGGTTGTTCGCAAAAAGATGTCAGACACCATTCAATAGCTGTTTTTTATACGGGTATGGGTTTGGCCTGCTATCAGATGGGTAAGGTTGAAAAGGCAGAAGAATACTTGGTGCAAGCATTAGACTACTTTAGAGAATATGAAATATTTTGGCGCAGATCAATTGCGAATCTTTACATGGCATTAATTGAAGCAGAAAAAAGAAATACCGATACAGCTAAAAAACATATCGATGATGCTCAGGCCTATGCGCGAATGATTAAAAATCCATATGAATTAAGTGTGTTAAAAAGAATCAAAAAAGAGGTGCAAATGAAAACGTCTTCATTTCATTGACGATTTGAAGACGTTTTTTTGATAAAGTATAGAACAAGCTAAAATTGAAAGTGATAAAGAACTTTTGCTGTTTTGATATCAGAGGAGGTAGAAGAATGAAAGAAGTCAGAATTGATGGAAATAGCCTTACAATTGAAGAAGTTGTGGAAGTTGCTCGGAATAACGCTTCAGTTGCTTTAACAGAAGAATCTGTAGAAAAGATTCATCGTGCACGAAAAGTAGTTGACGATTTTGTACAGGAAGAAAAAGTGATTTATGGGATCACTACTGGTTTTGGTAAGTTTAGCGATGTGGTTATCTCAAAAGAAGAAGCAAAACAATTACAAAAAAACCTGATTATGAGTCATGCCTGCGGCGTGGGAGAGCCTTTTGAAGAAGAAATCTCCCGAGGAATCATGTTGCTGAGAGCCAATGCTCTAGCCAAAGGATTTTCAGGTGTCCGGTTAGAAACCATACAAACATTGATAGAGATGTTGAATAAAGGCGTTCATCCGGTGATTCCGGAAAAAGGTTCTTTGGGAGCCAGTGGCGATTTGGCACCTCTCTCCCATATGGTATTAGTGATGATGGGCATGGGTGAAGCTTTTTATCAAGGACAGCGTTTAACCGGAGAAGAGGCAATGAAAAAAGCTGGTATTACCCCTATTGAACTCACATCCAAAGAAGGATTGGGTCTTATTAATGGAACACAGGCCATGACAGCTGTAGGTACTTTATGTTATTATGATGCCATGATCTTGATGAAAACTGCGGATATCGCCGGTGCTTTAACGGTAGAGGCACTAAGAGGCATCACCGATGCTTTTGACCTTCGTCTCCATCAGGTTCGACCACATGCAGGGCAAATACACAGTGCTTCGAACATGTTAAAGCTTACAGAAGAAAGTCAGCGTACGACACGGCAGGGAGAAGTACGGGTGCAGGATGCCTATACGCTTCGCTGCATTCCTCAGGTTCATGGGGCATCCAGAGATGCTTTGGAGCACTTAAAGAAAAAAATTGAAATTGAAATCAACTCAGTAACAGACAATCCGATTATTTTTGCAGATACCAAGGAAGCCATTTCTGGCGGTAATTTCCATGGACAAGCAATGGCATTAGCCTTTGATTATTTGGGAATAGCGATTGCTGAATTAGCGAATATATCAGAACGAAGGATTGAAAGACTTGTCAATCCACAGTTAAGCGGTCTTCCTGCTTTTCTGACGCAAAAGGGTGGTCTTAACTCTGGGTTTATGATTGCTCAATATTCTGCCGCCGCATTAGTATCTGAAAACAAAGTGCTGGCCCATCCTTCCAGTGTTGACTCTATCCCCTCGTCAGCTAATCAGGAGGATCATGTAAGTATGGGTACCATTGGTGCCAGAAAAGCACGAAGCATCCTAACGAATGCACAAAGTGTTGTTGGTATCGAATTAATGGCAGCGGCTCAGGCTATTGATCTTGACGGTGAAGAAAAACCTGGCAGAGGAACGCTGGCAGCATACGAAAGTTTACGGCAGACACTGCCAGCACTGGGAGAAGACCGGGTATTATATGATGACATTCAAATAAGCACAACGGCTGTTGCTTCTGGACAAATTGTCAGCGCTGTTGAAAAAGTAGTAGGAGAGCTGTAATAAGAAGACGCAGAAGGTAAAAAGAATAACCAGAACCTTGGAAAAAATATTCTAAGGTTCTGGAAAAAATAAAAGCACTATAGTTAATAAAATAACGAGGAGGATGTGAAAATGCTGACAAACCCGGTTTTATTATCAGTTGTTATTATGGTAGTTCTTTGCCTACTGAAGCTTAACGTGTTGCTATCTCTTATTATAGCGGCTTTGGCTGGTGGAGTTTTAGCAGGCATGCCCCTGGGTGAAACCATGGGAGTATTAATTGGTGGCATGGGAGGCAATTCCAGTACGGCACTAAGTTATATCTTATTGGGAACATTGGCAGCAACCCTTCATAAAACGGGTATTGCAACCATACTTTCCAGGAAAATTGTTGAGTGGGTTCAAGGAAAAGGTGTTATTTTGGTGTTAATTATTGCCGCTGTCGCATGTTTATCCCAAAACCTGATCCCTGTGCACATTGCTTTTGTTCCAATCCTTATTCCGCCTTTAGTAAAGGTAATGAATAAGCTGAAAATTGACCGACGTGCTGTAGCTTCAGCGTTGACCTTTGGCTTGAAAGCGCCTTATGTAGCACTTCCGGTAGGATATGGATGGATTTTTCATGGACTTATCAGTGATAATATGTCGGAAAATGGCATGGAAGTAGCTCAAAGCTCCATTTGGCACGTCATGTGGATCCCTGGGCTGGCTATGCTAATTGGACTTTTGATTGCTGTGTTTATTACCTATCGTAAGGAACGAGAATATAAAGATATTGAACCGGAAGGACTTGAAACAACTGTTGAAGAAGCAGAAATAAAAATGACCGGCAAACACTGGGTTGCATTGGTTGGTGCGGTATCAGCTTTGGCGATTCAGGTAAGCCCATTAGGCTCATTGCATATTGGTGCTTTGGTTGGTATTACGATTATGCTTGTAGGTGGAGCCATTAAATGGAAAGATTTGGACGAAATGCTTCACAGTGGAATAGGAATGATGGGTTTTATCGCTTTTGTTATGCTGGTAGCAGCGGGCTACGGTTCTGTTATTCGGGAAACCGGTGGCGTTGATCAATTGGTGGAATCTGCCGGAGGAATGTTAGCTGGTAGTCAGGTTGTTGCCGCATCTGTAATGATTTTAATCGGTCTGTTTATTACGATGGGAATTGGTACATCTTTCGGAACCATTCCGATTATTGCGGCTATTTACGTGCCGATGGCGATGGCTCTTGGCTTTAGCCCTCAAGCAACCATTCTTCTTATTGGTACGGCTGCAGCCTTAGGAGATGCCGGTTCGCCAGCCTCCGACAGTACACTAGCACCGACAGCTGGATTAAATGTTGATGGTCAACATGACCATATCTGGGATACATGTGTTCCTACGTTCTTGCATTACAACATTCCGATCGTTATCTTCGGGATCATTGGAGCCGTTATTTTGTAAAAATTGTCAAAAACTTAAAATAATATTGCCTAACCTGTAGAGTAGTATCTAAAGAAGGTCGCTGGTTTTTCAGCGGCCTTCTTACAGTAATATATGTCAGGAGGAATGTTTCGATGAAACTAAAATATTATAAATGCAGTCCGACGGAAAATATGACCATTTTAATATGGGATACGGTACCGAAACACCAGTATGTAGAAATTGCCCAAAAACTAATGAAGGAGAATCATATTCATGCAGAACAGGTAGGCTTTGTAACGGAAATGGTGAAGGGAGAGGAAAACGCCGCGGTTCGGTTGGAGATGATGGGGGGAGAATTTTGTGTAAACGCTACCCGGTCTCTGGCAGCGGTCGTTTCTTTTCGACAGAAAGACGAAGGTGGCATTGTAAAGCTGGAAACCAGCGGTTTAGAAGCACCAATAGACTGTGTTGTAAAGAATATGGATAAAGCATATCAAAAGGAGGTTGGCATTTACATGACCCCTCCTAAAAAAGTAGAAACAATAACCATTTCATCAGAAGAAGGAAGGGTAGAAGGAACCTTAGTGGCAATGGAAGGAATTACCCATGTGGTGGTTAATAGTGGAACAGTGAAAGAAAGAATGTTGCTATACCACGGTATTCGAAAGCAATTAAAAGGAAAAGAGATGGAAGCCCTGGGTGTGATGTTTTATGACGAAAGATTAAACTACCTGGAACCTTTGGTATGGGTGCGGGAGACGGATAGTCTGTTTTGGGAAAGAGGTTGCGGATCAGGAGCAGCAGCTCTGGGAGCTGTCTTAGCTTCTCAAAAGAAAAATAGTATAAAAAAGGCAATAAAACAACCCGGTGGAACCATGGATATAACCGTGAATTGGGAAAAAGGAGCTATTCAAGATATATATTTGAATGGAGAAGTAAGAATTGTATCAGAAGGATGGCTATATATCTAAAAACCCAAAAAGACAAGAGATAATGCTTAAAAAACATTCTCTTGTCTTTTTTTTGACTTTTTGAACATACAATATAAGATAGATGAACCGATTTTTTAAGGAGGAATAAAGATGTTGCTGGATTTCAATGTAAACGGACAGAATTATAAAATAGTAGTAGAAGAAAAATTGAGATTGTTAGATGTATTAAGAGAAAAACTAGATTTAACCGGACCCAAAGAAGGTTGTGGAGAAGGGGAGTGTGGTGCCTGTACGGTGATTGTTGATGATTTAGCTGTTAATGCTTGTTTGATAATGGCTCACCAGGTAATGCATAAGCACGTTACTACCGTTGAAGGATTGGAGGAAAATGGAGAGCTGGGAATTTTACAACAAGCCTTTATAGATCATGGGGCCATTCAATGTGGATTTTGCACACCGGGAATGATGATGTCTGCAAAAGCATTGTTGATCAAAAATGCTAATCCGACAGAAGAAGAAATTAAGAAAGGAATAGAAGGGAATTTATGTCGATGCACAGGTTACCTTAATATTATAAAGGCAATAAAAGAAGCGGCGGTACAAATGGGTAAAAGGAGCGATCGGTAAGATGAGAAAAGATAGTTTTCATGTACACCATCCCGTTGATTTAGAAGAAGCGTTGAAAAAATGGAATGAATCGACGTTTGATCCTGTATTTTTGGCGGGTGGTACCGACTGGGTATTGAAATGGAGGCAGGGTGAGATAGATCCTTTGGTCGTGATTGATATCAGTCATGTGAAAGAACTGAAGGGTATTCGGGAGGAAGAGGACAGGATTGTTCTTGGTGCTGCAACCACTTTCGACGAGTTATCCCTTCATCCGCTACTAAATAAATATGCCATGGTATTGGTACAAGCGGCAAAAAGTGTCGGATCTACACAAATCAGAAATATGGCTACGATAGGAGGCAATGTTGCAAATGCAGCACCATGTGCGGACTCAGTGACAGCCTTAATCGCTTTGGATGCAAAAGCTTGTATCATCAATCAAGAAAAAAGGATAAGAGAAGCATTTATCAAAGATCTGGTTCAGGATAAGCATCAGGACAGATTAAGGGAGAAAGAACTGATAATAGAAATATTTTTTGAAAAAGAAGCGGTTATGACCTTTAATGGTTTTGCTAAAATAGGGGATCGTTCTACGGTGACGATTTCGAAATTAAATGCAGGAATTGCATTGAAATGTGAAAACGGATTAATTAAAAAAGCACAAATAGCCTTGGGAGCTTTAGCGCCGAAAGCTTTTGTGGCAGAAGGATTATCTCATGCCTTAGTAGGAAAAAGAATGGACGGGAGGCTGATTTCATTTTTGCAGGAGGAAGCAGTGACAATAGTGGATCAGTCGATTAAAGGAAGAAAGTCGCATCCTTATAAAAGAGAAGCGGTCAAGGGCTTGATGGATGATCTGATAGCAAACTTGGTGGAGGTGAAGGCAGATGAAATCTAGCAAAGAAAAATTTAAGTATGTTGGTAGATCACCAGCCATGCACGATGCAAAGGAAAAGGCGACAGGTAAAATAAACTATACCGGTGATATAAAAAAAGCAGATATGCTTTATGCCAGATTAGTATTAAGTACGGTAGCTCATGGAAAGATACGTCATATTTCAACGGAAAAAGCAGAGGCACTGCCTGGTGTTGTAAAAGTATATACTTTTGAAAACACCCCGGATACACGTTACAATTCACATCAATGGAATCCGGGACTGAAGGTGTTAAAAGATGAAAGACTTTTTAGTGAAAAAGCAAGATTTGTCGGAGATCGCATGGCGGCGGTTGTGGCAAAGGATGCTTTTACAGCAAAGAAAGCGGCTGATTTGATAGAAATAGACTACGAAACTTTGGAACCGGTTTTGAACATTGAGGAAGCATATGATCAGCAAAAGCCTCTTATTCATGAGGGGACGAAAAACTGTATAGGGAATCACTCTATAGAAGTTGGTAATGTGGAATCCTTAGATGAAAGCGCTCATATAATAGTGGAAAGTGAAATGGAAACACCGAAAATTCATCATGCAGCAATGGAGCCTCATGTTTGCTTAGCAGAAGCAGACTATAATGGTCAAGTAACCATATGGACTCCCTGCCAAGTAGTTTTTCAGGTACAGCTTATTGCAGCTCAGGTCTTGAAGTTACCCTTAGCTAAGGTAAGGGCTATTAAGACTCCTATGGGTGGATCTTTTGGCGGAAAAGGTCAACCAGTTTTAGAACCGGTATGTGCCTATATGGCATATGATTTGCGCAAACCGGTAAGGCTTGAAACTGATCGCAGGGAAAGCATTCTGGCCAGCAGAACAAGGCATCGGGTAAAGGGAAAAGTTAAGTCCTTTGTGGATAAGGAAGGGATCATAAAAGGAAGGAGTATTGATTTAGCCGTTGATTCAGGGGCTTACTTTACTAATGGAGAAGCTTTATTTATGGCAATGGGAAAAAAAGCAAATCGAATGTACCGGATCTCTCATCAAAAAATCAGAGGAGATATTGTCTATACGAATACACCCATAGGTGGCGCTTGTCGGGGTTACGGATCGCCACAAATCCACGCAATCACGGAAATAAACATAGACCAGATGGCTATGAAAACTGGATGGGATCCGGTAGATTTTCGACTAAAAAACGTTGTTCATCCCTATGACGATGATCCGACAGGAGGGCCAAATATTGGGAATGCACGAGTAATGGACTGCGTTAAAGAAGGCGCAGAAGCCTTTAATTGGTATCAGCGCCGTCAAAGAGCTGAAGAAAGTCGGCATGACAGGCTTATCAAAGGCGTAGGCATGGCTTGTGGAACCCATGGAAATGGATATTATGGAGCTTATCAGGATTTTATAACCCTTGATATAAGAATGACCGAAGATGGGGACCTGATTCTAAAGTCCGCACTCCATGACCAAGGGTGTGGCACTGTGATTACGATGAAACAGATCGTATCTCAGGTAATGGATCTGCCATTGGAAAAAGTTACTGCCTATGAAGCCGATACTTTAATAAGCCCTTATGATTCGGCTGGAACGCAAGCCAGTCGAGTCACCTATGTATGTGGTGCCGGTGCTAGAAAAACGGCGGAACTATTAAAAAACAAAATGATAGAGGCGGCGACCCGTATTTTTGACCTATCACCGGCAGAGATCATCATGGAAAACGAATATTTAACTAATGGTAAAACGGGAGGAATCTTAGCAAGTTATGGAGAACTAGTACTTCAAATGAAAGAAAAGTTAAAGATGGATGCTCATATGAATTATACCTATGAATCTCCAGCCAATCCTGCGGTTTATGGTGCTCATTTTACAGAAGTGGAAATCGACCGTTATACGGGGTTGGTGAAAGTGAAAGAAGTATTAGCCGTTCATGATATAGGGAAAGCTATTAATCCGGGAATGGTAGAAGGACAAATACATGGAGCTATACAAATGGGTATAGGGATGGCGATCTCTGAAGATTTGAAGATCGATGAAAAAGGGGTAGCGAAGGGCGATAATTTTAGCCGTTATCATGTGATCAATGCGCCAGATATGCCGGAAATAAAAGTGAAATTGGTAGAAGAAGGAGATGAGTACGGACCTTTCGGAGCAAAAAGCATTGGCGAGGTAGCGGCTGTTCCTATTACAGCTGCCGTTATTAATGCGATTCATCATGCGTTGGAAGTAGTGATCACTCAATTGCCGGCATCTCCGGAACGAATCATAGAAGCGATACAGCAAAAAGAAAAGAAAGGAGCGCAAAATGAATAAAAATAATCTGGTGCTAACTGGAAAGAGTTTAGAATTAAAAGATATTGAAGCTGTTGCTTGCGGGAAAAGAAAAGTTGAGATTGATTCAAAAACTTTTGAAAATATTGTTGAATGTCGACAACTGATTTATGAGTTAGCGGAAAGTGAAACACCAGTTTATGGGTTTAATCGTGGGGTTGGTATGAACAAAGACAGAGAAGTAATGGGGAAATACTTTTCTGAGTACAACAGAAATTTGATTTTAGCGCATTGTGTAAGTGTTGGAGAACCGGCTTCGGAAGAAGTTACAAGAGCGACTGTTCTTGCCAGACTAAACTCTTTTTTGATTGGCTGCACAGGAATCCAACCAGAAATTGTTTTGATGTATCGGGAGCTGTTAAATCGTGAAATACACCCTGTGATACCGAGTAAAGGATCGATTGGTGAAGGTGATATTGGGTGCCTTTCTCATATAGGACTTGCCATTATAGGAGAAGGCGAGGTGATCTATAAAGGAGAGCGAATGGCGTCAGATGAAGCTTTGAAAAAGGAAGGGTTAACACCGATTATTCTCGGACCGAAAGACGGACTGGCCATTGTTTCATCCAACGCACTTTCTTCGGGGAAGGGTGCATTAGTACTGAATGAAATTGAAAGGTTGGTTGACACATTAGATTTAATTTATGCTTTGTCTTTGGAAGGGCTTCGTGGGAACGTTACGCCGCTGGAAGAAAAGCCTTGTGAATATAGAGGTTTTCTGGGTCAAAAGAAAAGCATGCAGCGGGTAAGAGACCTTTTGGAGGGAAGCTACTTGTGGCTTCCGGGAGTAACGGAATCCTTGCAAGATCCTTTAAGTTACCGGGGTTCTTGTCAGGTTCATGGTTCTTTAAGAGATGCGTTAGAGTATACCAGAGAATATTTAACGCTTCAGCTTAACACTTCTGACGACAACCCATGTCTTCTGAAAGAAGAAAGACGTATTATTTCCTGTGCAAATTATGAACCTACTACGTGGGTACTAGGCTTTGAAATGTTGGGTGTTGCCTTAAGTCATGTATCACGAAATGCTTGCTACCGGACCATTAAACTGGCAAATCCCAAATTCACAGGCCTATCACGCTTTCTGACGCCTTCAGATACAAGGGTGATTGCCTACGGAACCATTCAAAAGACCTTTGCAGCATTGGATGCAGAAAACAGACACTTATCAAACCCGACCAGCGTGGATTATCTGTCCCTGGCGGGAGACATTGAAGACAGAGGTACCAACAGTGTTTATGTGGTGGAAAAAACAGGAAAAATCGTGGACAATATCTGGTGGATTTTGGCGATTGAACTGTTGCATGCTTCACAAGCTATTGATCTAAGAAAAGCAACAAAGCTTGGAAAAGGAACAAAACCAGTTTATGAAGCCGTAAGGAAGGCAGTTCCTTTTCTGGAGCAGGATCGAAACCTGACGAAAGATATCGAAACAGTATACTGTTTATTAAAAAATGGGAATCTGTTGAATATTTGACTTTTTTCAGACGTTATCTTGTTATGATCATGACAAGGTAACGAGAATGAATGGATAGATACTTTAGCAGGGAGGGTGAAAAAATGGAAAACAGTGATGTTCGTGTACGTAAAGCTATTTTTATTCCAATGTCAATTATTTTTTCAATGGCCGTAATCATGGGAGCGTTTTTTCCAGACCACTTTTTAAAAGGAGTTAATACCATCGTTGCCTTTGCAAATGATTCTTTTGGATGGCTGTTCCTTTTAGCAGCTGTGTTTTTTCTGGTAGCATGCTTATTTCTACTCTTTTCGAAATTTGGCTCGATACGTCTGGGTGGAGAAAATGCCAAGCCGGAGTACAGTAATTGGTACTGGTTTGCTATTTCTCTGACGGCGGGAATTGCCACGGGTATTCTTTTCTGGGCGATCGCAGAGCCAATCTTTCATTTTATGGCTCCGCCGGAAGTGCTGGGTCTGGCCGCTGGATCTGAGGCAGCTGCCATGTTTTCGATGGGAATTTCATACCTACATTGGTCTTTTGTGCCCTATGCCATGTATGGAATATGTGGTATTGGAATTGCCTACGCTATCTATAATATGAACCTGCCATATAATGTCAGTTCTACGTTGTACCCTATCTTTGGCAAAAAAACCCAGACTACTGTGGGGGCGGTTGTAGACAATTTATGTCTATTTGCAATGGGTGGAGCTGTTGCTGCGATGCTGGGAGTAGCGACACTGGCCATTGGAGCCGGACTTGAAGTAGTCTTTGGGATTTCTCAGTCAAGGATGCTTTGGCTGGCAATTATGATTGTGATTGTACTAAGCTACGTGATTTCCAGTTATACAGGCTTAAATCGTGGCATTAAATGGTTAGCCGATAAAAATTCAAAACTATTTATTGTGATGATGGGCTTTGTCTTTATTATCGGACCGACAGCCTTTATCTTAGATCTGGGAACCCAATCTTTGGGATATTTTTTACAAAACTTTTTAACGCTTGCTACCTGGACTAGCCCTATTGAAGGTTCAAGTTGGCCTCAGTGGTGGCCAGTCTACTACTGGGCCATTTGGATCGCTTATGCACCTTTGATAGGAATGTTTTTAGCAAGACTTGCTAAAGGACGAACGATACGTCAATTTATGCTGGTGAACCTTATTCTTCCATCCTTTTTCGGTATTTTCTGGTTTGCTGTTTTTGGAGGAACGTCAATCTACTACGAAATTCATGCCTTAAGTCTTTGGGATTCTATTCAGTCTTTAGGGCTGGAGGTGGCGGTGTTTGCTTTTCTTCAAAACCTACCCTTTGCAACATTGTTAAGTATCGGGTTTATTTTTGCTCTGTATATCTCGGTTGTTACTCTTGCGGATTCAATGACGAACACAGTCGCTTCTTTATCAACAACAGCACATAATCAGGAAGAAAAAGAACCACCAGTGAAAATTAAGTTTTTTTGGGGGATTGTTATGTGTTCCTTAACCTTTGTAAATCTGGCGAGGGCTGGGGACGGTTCTTTTGAAGGGATTGATGCAACCAAAGAAATTGCAACGGTTGCTGGGTTTCCAACCTTGTTTCTAATGATTTTGATGACGGTGGCGATTCTTTATATGATTGTTCGAAGAGAAAAGTTTGATATGGCTTACCACCCTGAAACGGCAAAAGCCACCTATGATAAAGGTGAAGGTATCCTGGCAGATATAAAAGAGAGCATGGCAAAGCCGGTTGAAATGCCGGAAAACAAAATGAATAGTAATGAGCCGGCTTTTGCTGAGACAGAGAAAAAGTAAAATATTCAGGGAGTTCCTATCTAGGATCTCCCTTTTATCATAAGATCGGTTGAAGGCATTCAATAAGATGGATATAATGAACTTAAAAGATGAAACAAGGGAAGGGGAAAAAGTGATGAAACTATCCATACGATATCTAGGGATACCGGAAGTTAGATTGAATGATAGCATAATCCCTTTTCCTTTTAAAAAAGCAGAGGTGCTTTTTTACTACCTTCAATTAGAAAATAAAGTATCCAGAGAAAAACTTGTAGATCTTTTCTGGGGAGAAGCTGATGAAGCATCAGCAAAAAAAAATTTGAGAAATGCGGTTTATGTGATCAAGAAGCTTTTGGGAACAGATATTTTCATATCATCTAAAAGGCATGTTATCCAGATGAACGACCAAATTATGATAGAAACGGATTTGGATGCTTTTGCGAATCTGGAAAACGAGGCGGCCGTAGAATACTATCGTGGGGATTTCTTGGAAGGTATTTATATTAAAGACTCGGAATGGGTGGAACACTGGATATTCCAAAAAAGACAGGAGTGCCAAGCGGCATATTGGGATAAACTGTTGGAAATAACAAAAGATAATATAAAGATAAAAGCTTATGATAAAGCTGAGTACTATGCAAAAAAGCTGATTTCTCAGGATGTTTTGAATGAAGAAGCCTATCGTTTACTGATGGAAATTTATCATCGGCAGCAAAAGATAAATAAAAGTATTGCCGTTTATGAAGAGGTAAAAGAAGTGTTGGATCGGGAGCTATCTGTGTCACCGGATGAGACCACCAAAGCACTATACGAAAAATTAATCAGCTTGAAAAGAAACCATAGGATACACGAAAAAAAAGCAGAATCACCTGTTGAAGATATTTTTTTTGGAAGGGAAAGAGAATTAGAAATTCTAAAATCTAATCACTTTCCTGCTACAAAAGGAAAAACAGCTAAATCTGTTCTGATTACTGGTGAAGCAGGTATCGGAAAAAGTAAACTGATAGAAGAATTTATTAAAAGAACAGAAGATGATTCCTGTGCATGGTTGTTATCCTATTGCTTTAAGCCGGAGCGGAACGAATATTATCGACCTTGGGTACCTATTATCTCTAAAATGACGGATTTGATTAAAAAGTATCACATAAAAATTCCGGAGCAAATCATTATGATGCTGGGGAATTTTTTTCCTTCCTTGCTGCGAATTAGAGAAAATGAATTTTTGAGGGAAGGGATTAATGGGTATCAGCATCAAATGATAGAAAATCAGATGGTTCAATTAGTGGAAATAATAACAGAATATATTCCAATGGTTATTATTTTTGAGGATATCCAGTGGATGGATGAAAAAAGTCGTTCGCTATTTCACTACCTTTTATCGCAAAACAATGAAGGCTTATATACTGTGGCCTCTTTAAGGTATGAAGCATCTTATGAAGATGAAGGTTATCTGTATCATCTGCAGGCCGGAGGTCTTGTAAAGAAAATTGAGTTAAACCCCTTTGATAGGAAAAACACAATTGACTTTTCAAAAAAAATATGGAAAAGGGCTGTATTTCCGAAAGAAATGGAGCAGCGAATATACGATGAAACCTTGGGGAACACCTTTTTCATTAAAGAGTTGTTAAATCATTATATGAAAACAAATGAAATGGGAACTCATTCAGTTCCCATGGAAAATGCTATCAAGTCAAGGTTCTTGGAGCTGTCAGAACAAGAAATGAAACTTGTTAACATGTGTTCTTTGTTTTTTGATAAAGTATCATTAATGGATATTCAACAGTTGACGGGAAAAGAAGATACTGAATTGATTGATCATTTAGAAAAAATACAGCAAAAAAGCATTTTGAAAGAAGTCGTAAATTTTCATGATGAGCCTCAAGAGATTAAGTTCATCTTTATGCATCAAAAAGTAAGAGAATATGTTTATCAAAGCATTCCATCGTTTAAGCGAAAAGTATTGCATCAAAAGATTGCAAAGATGTTAGAGCAAAAGACAGAGATTGTCAAAAATCCGGAAGCCTTATATTCAAGGCTTATGTATCACTATAAAAATGCGGCCGACGAAGTGAACCATCTTCATTATAAAATAAAAAATGTTGAAAGCCATTTGGATTTTTATCATGAAATGTTTCCTGTTTTGAAATATGAAAGAGAAGTTACTAATCTTTCCTGGGATCGAAAAAGGGTTAATGACGAGTTGAAAGAGGTTCACAAGCTATTGGTCAGCATTCGAAAGGAACATGCGACTCAGGTGTATGAAGAAATGGAAGTTAAATACCTCTATACACTGGCAAGGTTTCAAATTTTACAGGGCTTATACAAACAAGGAATGGCGATTAATCGAAATATGATTCGAAAGTCTGAAAAAATTCAGCATCCGGAATTCATGCTTCAAGGGTATAAACATGCTATTTATTATTGCATTAACATTCGCAATCCGGAACAAATGAAAACATATATTCATAAAGCTTTTCAAGTTTTAAGACATTATGATTCGATGAATACGATAGAAGAAAAAGGAATCCTGATGAGATTGAAAGGCAAAATGAAAATGATGACAGGGGATTGGAAGGAAGCGGAAGCCTGCTTTCATGAAGCGTTAAAACTATTTATTGGACTGGAAAATGTTCGGCCATATATTCTTAATATAGCGGCTTGCTACAGTTTTTTAGGTGAATGTAGCCAGAATCGTGGAGACATGCGAAAGGCAGAAGCCTACTATAGAAAAGCGATTGTGATATGTGAAAACAAAAAACTTCGAAAAGGACTACCGATTTTTTATACCCACCTGGGAAAAATGTATTTTGATACAGGTGAATGGCAAAAAGCGGAGATGTATTTGAGAAAAGCTATTGATACCTACACTACAACAGAGTGTTTATGGAAAAAATCTATTCCTTATGCTTGCATGGCGCTGATCTTGCTTGAGAAAAAAGAAGTTCATCAAGCAACTGAGTGTCTTCAAAAGGCGTCCAGCTATGTAGATTGTTTTCAAAATCCCTATGAAATTGGAATATACTACCGTATTTGTTATGCTATTGCAAGGAAAACTCAAAAGGATGCTGGTTTGATGCATAAGTTTTTACGGTATATTCCTTATGATGCAGCATTTTATCATGAAAAAATGAAAGAAAATGCCATGATTACTTGTTCGAATTACGAACTGAATCAAAGTGAATCTCAGACTTCGACACTTTGTTGACGGCGACCCGTTACAATTAGTGTAAGAAGCAGCAAAGAAAAGAGTAAAGAGATGTGAAGGGAGCGAATGATATGTTTGATCGAAAAGAAATTGGAAATGCAATGACCATTAAACTAGAAGGACCGTTACCGGAATCAAAACCTTTTTTGGAAGGCATTAGACGAGCACCAGATAGAGGATTTAAGTTGACAAAAGCACAGACAGAAGTAGCTTTGAAAAATGCCCTGCGTTATATTCCGGAAGAGTATCATGAAGAAATGGCACCGGAGTTTTTAGATGAATTGCTATCAATGGGACGGATTTACGGATACCGTTTCAGACCGGAAGGCAATATTAAAGCAAAATCAATTGATGAGTATCAAGGCAGATGTATTGAAGGAAAAGCCTTTCAACTGATGATGGACAACAACCTAGACTTTGATGTAGCTTTGTATCCCTATGAATTGGTTACCTATGGTGAAACCGGGAAAGTATGCCAAAACTGGATGCAATACCTGTTGATTCAAAAGTATTTGCAGGAAATGACACAGGATCAGACCTTGGTAGTTTCTTCCGGGCATCCTGTGGGACTGTTTAAGTCGAAGCCGGATAGTCCGAGAGTGATCGTGACTAACTCCTTAATGATAGGTATGTTTGATAATGCCAAAGATCAGGACATTGCGGAACAAATGGGTGTGGCCAACTATGGTCAAATGACAGCTGGTGGATGGATGTACATTGGTCCTCAGGGGATTGTTCATGGAACCTTTAATACTTTACTCAATGCAGCTAGACTAAAAATGGGTCTGGCGGAAGATAAAGACCTGGCAGGAATTCTGTTTGTTTCTTCAGGCTTAGGTGGAATGAGTGGTGCTCAGCCGAAAGCTGTGGAAATTGCCAATGGAGTAGGGATTGTAGCAGAAGTGGATGAGTCAAGAATTAAAACCCGTCATGATCAGGGCTGGGTACAAAAAGTAAGTGCCGATTTGGAAGAAGTATATCGCTGGGCAAAGGAAGCTCAACAAGAGAAAAAACCTTTATCGATTGCTTATCATGGTAATGTGGTAGATTTGCTGGCTTATGCCGTTGAAAAAGATATTAAAATTGACCTTCTTTCGGATCAAACATCTTGCCACGTTGCTTACGAAGGAGGTTACTGCCCTCAAGGCATGACCTTTGAGGAAAGAACAAATATGTTGAAAAATGATAGAGAAACGTTTATTAAGCGGATCGATGAAACATTAAAAACACATTTTGAGCTTATTCAAAAACTAGTTGATAAAGGCACGTATTTCTTTGATTATGGAAACGCATTCTTAAAAGCTGTGTTTGATGCAGGTGTTAAAGAAGTTTCATTGAATGGTGTAGACGAAAAAGACGGATTTATATTCCCGTCTTACGTAGAAGATATTCTAGGACCGGAACTATTTGACTATGGATATGGACCATTCCGCTGGGTATGCCTCAGTGGGGATCCGGAAGATCTTAGAAAAACCGATGCGGCAGCGATGGAGTGCATAGACCCTAATCGTCGAGGACAGGACCGCGATAATTATGTTTGGATTCGAGATGCTGAAAAAAATAAAATGGTAGTAGGAAGTCAAGCTAGAATCTTATATCAGGATGCTTATGGCAGAACCAATATAGCCCTTCGTTTTAACGAAATGGTAAGACGTGGCGAAATAGGTCCTATTATGCTGGGACGTGACCATCATGATGTAAGTGGTACGGATTCACCCTTTAGAGAAACATCCAATATTAAAGATGGCAGCAATATTATGGCCGATATGGCAACCCAAAGCTTTGCCGGCGATGCGGCACGGGGAATGAGTTTGGTAGCGCTGCATAATGGTGGCGGTGTAGGTATTGGTAAATCCATTAACGGAGGTTTCGGGATGGTGCTGGATGGCAGCAGAAGAGCCGATCGGATTTTGGAGACTGCGATGCTGTGGGATGTTATGGGAGGCGTTGCAAGACGTGCCTGGGCAACCAATGAAAATGCACTGACAACCAGTATGGAATATAATGAGTTGAATAAAGGACAAGACCACATTACATTACCTTACCTGGCAAATGAAGAACTGGTGAAAAAATTGGTGGAAGAGAAGGTTAAGTAAAACCGTACAAAGAAAAGGAGTCTTTGCATTGCTCTATGACGAGCCGTGTGAAGGCTTCTGATTATGAATAGATAAATAAAATTTATAAGACGAAGGAAAAGCAATAGGAGGTGTTTTGATGCAAAGTGGTAATATGATTATAAAAAATGCAAGTCAGATAGTAACTTGCAGTGGTACAAAAGCAAAAAAAGGAAAAGAAATGCAGGATCTTCATGTGGTGGAAAATGGAGCAATCCTTATTGAGAAAGGCATCATTCAATCTGTTGGAAAAGAGGAAGAAATCCTAAAAGGCATAGACGAAAGTCAATACCAAGTAATTGATGCAGAAGGAAAAGCTGTTTTGCCAGGTTTTGTTGATTCTCATACCCATTTTGTATTTGGTGGATATAGAGCAGAAGAGTTTACCTGGAGATTGCGTGGAGATGATTATATGGATATCATGAACCGTGGCGGTGGAATTATCAGCACGGTGCAAGCTACTCAGGAAGAAAGTAAGGAAGAATTATATGAAAATGGGTACCAGCGACTCACATCCATGCTTTCCTTTGGTGTTACGACAGCAGAAGGAAAAAGTGGGTACGGGCTTAATAAAGAAACGGAGTTAAAACAATTAGAAGTAATGAAAGAAATTAATGAAAACCATCCGGTGGATGTGATCAGCACCTTTATGGAAGCTCATGCTGTTCCTGCAGAGTATAAAGGGAAAGAAGATGAAATGATCGAAAACATTATCCGTGAAAGCCTTCCAGAAATTAAAGAAAAAAATCTGGCCGAGTTTTGTGATATTTTTACAGAGAAAAATGTTTTTACGATTGAGCAATCTCGACGGTTATTGACCGCTGCAGCTGAAATGGGCTTTAAACTGAAAATGCATGCCGATGAAATTGTTCCCCTTGGTGGTGCGGAATTAGCCGCAGAAGTAGGTGCTGTTTCTGCCGATCATTTATTGCAAGCTTCTGATGCTGGTATTGCAGCGATGGCAGAAAAAGATGTCGTAGCAACCTTATTACCAGGAACGGCTTTTAGTTTGAGAGAATCTTATGCAAGAGCCAGAGATATGATTGAAGCCAATTGCGCAGTTGCCTTGGCATCAGACTTTAACCCTGGTAGTTGCCATACAGAGTCTATTCCATTAATTATTGCACTGGCAACCCTTTACATGGGAATGTCGCCGGAAGAGACGATTACAGCCTTAACCATTAATGGAGCAGCAGCTGTTGATCGTGCGGATAGCGTAGGAAGCCTTGATCCAGGGAAAAAGGCGGATATTATTATTTTAAGAGATCCTTCCTATCATTTTTTATCTTACCATATTGGTGTGAATTCCGTTGAACGTGTCGTTAAAGATGGTATAATGGTAATGGATAACCGACACAAATTATTATAAAGGCAAGCTGTAAAAAAAATCGTTAAAATCCTGACAATGATTCAGGTGAAAGATACAACTTAAGGAGGAGTTATCATGAGCAGTAAAAAACAAATTGTTCAATGCGTTCCAAACTTTAGTGAAGGTCGTGATCTGGCAGTTGTAGAAAAAATTGCCGATGCTTTTCGAAACACTCCGGATGTAAAATTGCTGGATTATAGTAGTGACGAAGATCATAACAGATGCGTTATTACCGCTTTAGGAGAAGCGAAAGCAATGAAAGAAGCGGTTATCAAAGCGGTTGGAACGGCTTTTGAGTTAATTGACATGACGAAGCATGAAGGGCAACATCCTCGAATGGGAGCCGCTGATGTAGTACCTTTTGTACCGATCAAAGATATTACAATGGAGGAAACGGTTGCACTAGCTGAAAGTGTGGCAGAAGAAATTGCCGAAAAATTTGGTCAGCCAATTTTTCTATATGAGAAAGCAGCCAAAACTCCGGGACGCGAAAACTTAGCAAAAGTTAGAAAAGGTCAGTATGAAGCCATGGCAGAAAAAATAAAAGAAGCAGAATGGAAACCGGATTTTGGCCCTACAGAAATGCCGCCTCAAACTGGCGTAACAGCCGTAGGTGCACGGATGCCTCTGGTAGCTTATAACATTAACCTGGATTCTTCCGATCCGGAAGTTGCTGATAAAATTGCGAAAAAAGTCCGTCATATCAGTGGTGGTTTAAGATATTGTAAAGGAATGGGTGTTGAACTGAAAGACAGAGGTATTGTTCAAGTATCTATGAACATGACGGATTATTCCAAAACGGCTCTTTATCGAGTGTTTGAACTAGTTAAAATTGAAGCACAGCGATATGGTGTTAATGTGGTTGGTAGTGAAATTGTAGGCGCTGTTCCAATGGAAGCGTTAATTGATTCGGCTGCATATTACTTGCGACTGGAAGATTTCACAATGGATCAGGTATTAGAAACATCTTTAATGGAATAAATGGTGGTTAGAAGCATTAATTAATTCAATAGATAAAGAAGGGATGATTAGTATGCTGGCGGATAAAAGTGTAAAAGGGTTTTTGCAGGAAACAGCTTCGGACGCTCCGGTACCAGGTGGAGGCAGCATTGCTGCGATGAGTGGTGCGACAGCGGCGGCACTAACCTCGATGGTTTCGAATTTAACCATTGGAAAAAAGAAGTATGAAGCGGTTGAAGAAACAATGAAAGAAATAAGAGATCGTGTTGATGCTGCACGTGAGCAGTTGATCGACTTGATCGACAAAGATGCTGATTCTTTTAATGGTGTGATGGCATGCTTCAAAATGCCCAAGGAAACAGAGGAAGAAAAAGCAGCAAGAAAAGAGGCTATCCAGCAGGCGACCAAAGAGGCGGCTCAGGTACCTCTTGAAATAGCAGAAAAAGCCATGGGCTTAATGAAAGATATTGAAGTTATTGTTCAATCTGGTAATAGTAATGCGGTAACGGACGGAGCTGTAGCTGCAATGCTGGCACGGACAGCTGTATTGTCAGCTCTGTATAATGTGAAAATAAACTTGGGCGGCATTAAGGATGAAACCTATGTAAAAGAGATGGCTCAAAAGGTTAGCGACTTAGAAGAAGCGGCACAAGTTCAAGAGAAAAAAATTCTGGAACAAGTCAAACTAGACTAATAAAAAAGCAAACAAACATCCTGGCTTTGGGAAAAACCAAAGGCAGGGTGTTTTTGCATTTGGCTAAGTTGCTAAAGGTTAGATACTTGAATGATGAAGAAAAAACAAAAATAGACAATCCAAAAATGAACAAGGAGGATATTTATGAGGCTGATAAAAGAAAACTCAACCGCCGTTATCATTGATATGCAAGAAAAACTAACACCTCATGTACAACACCATAAAGATTTGATGGAACGGATGAAAATTCTCATTAAAGGATTAAAAGCGCTAGGAGTTCCAATACTGGTGACGGAACAATATCGAAAAGGGCTGGGACCAACCATACCGGAAATTCAAGAAGTACTGGAGGAAGAGGTGACGGTTGAAAAAATGGCCTTTAGCTGTTGTGATGATGATGAATTTCAAAAGGCGCTAGACAAAACAGGACGGACACAGGTAATTGTAGCTGGTATTGAAGCTCATGTATGCGTGCTTCAAACAGTGATTGATTTAATAGAAAAAGGCTATCAACCCATTGTAGTAGAAGATTGTTTATCTTCCAGAAAAACGATGGACAAAGATATTGCAATGAAAAGAATGGCGCAAGAAGGAGCAAGGACGGTTAGCTGTGAATCAATTCTTTTTGAATTGTGCCGTTATGCGGGAACGGATACCTTTAAAAAGATTTCTAAATTGGTGAAATAACGATGTAGAGGATGAGTGGATGAAAGCGGTGCGAAGAGGTCTCCTTTGCGCCGCTTTTTTTATGAAGCATTTGCTTCGCGGAAGAATGTGAACAGATTTCTATAATTGATAGAAAATACAATGAATACATGCTAAGATAGATTCGAATTAGTAAGAAAACAGAGAAAAGGGTGATTGTATGTCAAAAATAACAACACAAAAACTAAGAAGAATGAAAGAGGAAGGAGAAAAAATAAGCATGGTAACCGCCTATGATTATCCGACCTCCGTTCTTGCGAATCGGGCTGGCATAGATGTCGTACTAGTAGGTGACTCTTTGGCAATGACCATTCTTGGGGAAGAGAATACCGTTTCAATAGGAATGAAGGAAATGGTTTATCATATTAAACCAGTGGTTAAAGGCGCTCCTGATGCACTTGTTGTTGGAGATATGCCCTTTGGATCTTATCAAATATCTAAGAAAAAAGCTGTGAAGAATGCGGTTCAACTTATGAAGAAAGGTGGTTGTGATGCTGTTAAACTAGAAGGTGGCGCAGAAATGGCGGAGGTGGTGAAAGCCATTGTTGATGCCGGAATTCCTGTGATGGGCCATATTGGACTTACGCCTCAAACCGTATCCAAGCTGGGCGGTTTCAAAGTTCAGGGGAAATCCGTAGAAGCAGCGGAAGTTCTCTTGAAAGATGCACTGAAGTTGCAGGAAGCAGGAGCTTGGGGATTAGTGCTAGAAGCAATACCGGAAGAAGTAGGTAAGTTGATTACAAAAAAGAGTGATATACCAACGATAGGTATAGGCGCTGGTCGTTATTGTGATGGACAAGTCCTTGTGTTCCATGATATGTTTGGGCTTTTTCAACGTTTTGTTCCAAAATTTGTGAAGCAATATGGGCAATTAGGAGATCAAGTGGTAGATGGACTAGAAACCTTTAAAAAAGAAATTCAGGAAGGTCGTTTTCCAGCATCCCAGCATAAGTTTAGTGGAGTAGAGGAAGAAGAACTAACGCATTTGTATTAAAAGAGCCAAGTGTAAAACCAAATCTTATCAATAGATAATAGAAGATAGAGGAAAAGGAGGGGTAAAGCGTTGAAAATTTCTATTATAGGATCCGGTGCAATGGGATGTCTTTTTGGTTATTATCTCGTAAAGGCGAAGGCGGAGGTAACGCTGATTGATACCTGGCAGGAACATATTGAAGCCATCGATAAAAATGGATTAACCATCATGGATGGGGAGCATATCGATCACGTACACATAAAAGCTTTCTCAGAGGCTTACCAGCAGACAGAAAAAATGGATCTTATTATTATCTTCGTCAAGGCCTATGATACAAGAAATGCATTAGAAAAAAGTTTGCATCTAATAGGAGAGGATACTCGTATCATGACCTTGCAAAACGGTGTTGGGAACATAGAGGTTATCAGTGAGTTTGTCTCTAAAGAAAAGATTATTGGTGGAACCACTGCTCATGGTGCTATGCTAAAAGAAAAAGGAGTAGTGGTTCATGCAGGGAGAGGTAAGACCAGAATTGGTCGTATTGAAGGAGAAAATGGAAAAACAGAAGAGGCTATCCGTACACTCTTTAATGAGTCAAAAATAGATACAGATATTGAAAAGAATATTGACGGACTGATCTGGGATAAACTTCTGGTTAACGCAGGAATAAACGGCTTGACGGCAATCTTGAACATTGCAAATGGGAAGTTGTTGGAGAGAGAAGAAACAGAGATCTTAATGAAAAACTTGGTGATGGAAGCGATTAGCGTAGCTGAAAAAGCAAAGATACAGATATCTTATCCTGACCCATTACACCATGTGAAAGCCGTGGCGAAAGCTACGGGAAATAATAGATCCTCTATGTTACAGGACCTAAACCGAGGTAAAAAAACAGAAATTGAGTATATTAACGGTGCTATTGCAAGAAAAGGGAAAGAACTGGGAATTCCAACACCATATAATGATTTTTTACAGCAGTTGGTAAAAGCCAAAGAAAAGCTGTCGTGAGAAAAGGAGTGCCTTGCATGAAAAACGTAACTGAAAGCAAGATAGGAAAGGAAAAGTTTATAGAAGATCCACGTTATAAACAGTGCAACAAAGAAGCTTTAATGGGAGTAACATTGGGAATTCTAAACCTTATCTGGTGGTTTTTTTGGGGCTATGGATTAGGCTCTGGTCCGCCGGAGGAATATCGGTATATGATGGGTTTTCCTGCCTGGTTCTTTATGAGTTGCATCCTGGGAGCGGTGCTGTTTACAACCTTATCGATCATTATGGTGACAAAGTATTATAAAGAGATGCCTTTAGGTGCTATCAGTAAGGAAGAAGCCGCCGCGTTGAAGAAGGAGTTAGAACAATCTGGAGGGTAGAGTGATGGAAAATGTAAACTATAGTGTATTGCTGGCGTTAATAGGATATTTTGTGGTTGTATTTGGGATTGGATTTTACAGCCTTGGACATGTTTCAAAGGCCAGCAAAGGAATGTCGGAAGAGACTGGGGGATTTTTGACGGAGTACCTAGCTGGAAGTCGTGACCTGGGTGGTTTTGTTTTAGCAATGACCATGGTAGCTACATACCTGAGCGCCGGCAGTTTTATCGGTGGACCTGGAACGGCATATACTTTTGGATTGGGGTGGATTTTTCTTGCGATGAGCCAAATGCCTACAGGTTATTTTACGCTGTCTGTTTTAGGTAAAAAATTTGCTATCATTGCAAGAAAGATTGATGCTGTTACGGTGACGGATTTTCTTAGGGCCAGGTATCAAAGCAAATCCATTGTGATCCTGTCATCTTTGTCGATTATTTTTTTCTTTATTGCCGCTATGAGCGCACAATGGATTGGGGCAGCCCGATTAATCGAGGGATCCGTAGGAATAAGTTATCAGAACGCGCTTTTGTTTTTTGCAATCACCGTACTGATATACACAACCATCGGTGGTTTTCGAGCCGTTGCTCTGACGGATAGCCTGCAGGGGATTGTTATGACGCTTGGAACCATTACGCTTTTAATAGCGACGATTATAGCTGGTGGAGGTGTTGGTAACATTGTTCAGAGTATGTATGAAAAAAATCCCGGCCTGATTACACCTTATGGAACAGAAGAAGGATTTATGACGATGGCCTGGGTAACTTCCTTTTGGATTTTGGTAGGGTTTGCGATTGTAGGGCTTCCTCAGGTTGCAACCAGAGCAATGAGTTATAAAGATAGCAAAAGCCTAAAAAAGGGGATTATTTATGGGACGGTAGTATCTATGGTACTGCTGCTGGGGATGCATTTTGTAGGTGCTTTCGGCAGTGTGATTGTTCCGGGCATAGAGGCAGGAGATCTGGTGGTTCCTACTTTGACCACATCTTTGTTTCCAGGGGTGATAGCCGGTGTTATTCTGGCTGGTCCTTTGGCAGCCGTTATGTCTACCGTTGATTCTCAATTGTTGATTGTTGTTGGAGCCATGGTGAATGATCTTTATTCAAATTACATCAACCCCAAAGCCAAGAATAACTCCCGACTGACCGCAAAAGTAAGTTATGCAGCGACGTTGCTGATAGGAGTGGTTATCTTTATGGTTGCCTTTAATCCACCGCCATTGATGGTTTGGCTAAATTTGTATGCGAATGCTGGCCTGATCTCTACCTTTATTTGGACGGTACTCTTAGGGCTTTACTGGAAAAAAGCCAATGCACCAGGCGCTTTGGCTTCCATTATTGTCGGGACAGGTTCTTATGTTATATTCGATTATCTATGGGTAAGACCCTTTGGTTTGCATACGATTGTATTGCCACTACTGCTGTCACTCCTTGCTTTTGTAGCCGTAAGTCTATCAACAAAAGCACCTGATGAAGAAGTGATCAATACATTCTGGGGAATTTAAGTAGGTGAGTAATGTGAGAATGGAAACAGATTAAAGAGATAACATGATGTTTTCTAATTCGAAAGGTTCGACAGGCTTTCCTTCTCTGAAAACCCGCATGTTTCCGCCGGAAATTTCGTCAATTAAAAGAATCCTATCATCGGATTTTCCGAATTCGAATTTAATATCGTATAAGTCAAGGTCCTTTGTGGCCAACAAAGCCTTAACGAGAGAAGCGATTTCTTGCGTTAAGGCTTTTAATGTGGAAAAATCATCCTTTGAAAGAATTCCCAACATATCCAGCGCATCTTCAGAAATGGGTGGATCCTGTCTTTGATCATCTTTTAATGTCACTTCAACAAAAGCGTCTAAAGCGGCTCCTTCCTCAATATAATCGCCATATCGACGATGAAAACTACCAACAGCTCGGTAACGGCAAATCACTTCCAGACCTTTTCCGAAGGGTTTTGCAGGTTTAACAGTCATCGTAGCTGCTTCGGGATCTGCATCTACATAATGAGTAGGGATCCCCTTTGCCTTTAAATGTTCAAAGAAAAATGCTGTTAATCGAAGACCGGACTGGCCAGCACCTTTAACGGTAAGACCGATCTCGTTAGAGCCGGGATCGAAAACACCATCTTTTCCTGTCATATCATCTTTGAATTTCAATAAAAACATTCCATCAGGAAGCTTATAGACATTCTTGGTTTTACCAATATACATCAGTTCCATTAAAAATCTCCTTTCGATGCTATTTCTTCTATTATGCGATAAGCTCATAAAAATATCAATATCCATTAATGAAATCGAAAGCATCGGTGCCTTGTCAGAAATAAGGAGCCATGATAAGCTACAGAAAGATGAAAAAAGATGATAACAACTTTCTGGGAGGTTTAGCATGAAACTAATTTCATGGAATGTAAATGGGTTAAGAGCTTGTGTTAAAAAAGGGTTTATGGATTATTTTGACAGAGAAAAGGCGGATGTTTTCTGTGTCCAAGAAACGAAGTTACAGCCAGAACAGATAAGCCTGGAATTAGAAGGATACCATCAATTTTGGAATTCGGCCGAAAAAAAAGGATATTCAGGTACGGCTGTGTTTACAAAGACAGAGCCTTTGACGGTTCAATACGGTTTGGATATGGAAGCTTACGACGGGGAAGGTCGAGTGATTACCTTGGAGTATAACGACTACTATTTGGTGAATGTATATACACCGAACTCTCAACGGGAGCTAACCAGACTTGACTTCAGAATGGATTGGGAAAACGTCTTTCGGGAATACTTGAAATCGCTGGAAGCAAAAAAACCAGTCATTCTCTGTGGAGATTTGAATGTGGCACACCGGGAAATCGACTTGAAAAATCCAAAAACCAATCGAAGAAATGCTGGGTTTACGGACGAAGAAAGAGAGAAAATGACAACGCTTTTAAGCAGTGGTTTTATTGACACCTTCCGACACCTATACCCAGACTTAGAGGGAGCATACACCTGGTGGTCCTATATGCGACAGGCCAGAGAAAGAAATGCCGGCTGGAGAATCGACTATTTTCTCGTTTCAGAATCTCTGAAACAAAAGATAAAAAAAGCGGAAATTCACTCAGAGGTTATGGGAAGCGATCATTGTCCGGTATTACTGGAAATATAAGTAACATCTAAGGTATTCGTACAGAACAAATAATAGATTCTTACAGAACAAAAGTTGACAGAGCAGAAAGATTCCCCTATAATAATAATTGGATATGTGGTTGCATTTTGAAGTGACACAAAAAACTGAAATGAGTCATAAATAGAGGAGCAGTCATAGGGTAACCGGCGTATGTGAAAGAGGCACACATCTGATGATTCCGGTGAAGGCTTTGGCTGCCGAAAGAGGCCTATTGGTGTGCAAAGGGGATCTTGACAGTTTAGGACAGTCCTAGGCTGTTGTCATGCGATTTTTATGCATGGAGAGCTATTTATGTAATGAGGCATCATTACGTAAATAGCTTTTTTTATACCCGTAATTAGTTGATGCCGCAACGTGAACATGGTAACAAGCAGGCTTAAAAATCAGTGTAGAAGAAAGGTGGTTATTCCATGAACAGTGTACCAAAACTTAATCTGGAAGGTTCTATGAAATTATTTGAAGAAGCGAAGCAAATGTCTCCGGGGGGTCTTCTTGGGATTCGTCGTCCCTACAACTTTGTAGAAGGCGAATATCCTATTTTTATTGAGCGGGGATACGGTGGCCACATTGTAGATGTGGATGGTAACGATTATATTGACATGCTTTGTGGATATGGACCGATTATTTTGGGGTATAGAGAACCGGAAATCAATCAGGTAGTCATTGAACAAATGGAAAAAGGTTTCTGTTTTTCCTTAGTTCAGGAAGTTCAAAACACCTTGGCAGAAAGACTGGTTAAATTAATTCCGTCCGCGGAGATGGTCATTCTTGCGAAAACAGGCTCTGACGTAACAACGATGGCTGTAAGAGTAGCACGTGGTTTTAACGGTAAAACGAAAGTACTTCGTTGCGGATACCATGGATGGCATGATTGGTGCGTGGAAGTTCCTGGTGGAGTACCGGAAGAAATTCAGAACATGACCGTTGAGTTTCCTTATGGAGATTTGGATGCGTTGGAAGAAGCGCTTAAAAAACATGGAGATGATACAGCTTGTATTATGTTGACACCAGTAGGTCATCCGCTTTCAGCACCAGTGCAAGAACCACCGGCTGGGTACCTAGAAGGCGTTAGAGAACTGGCAGATAAATATGAGGTTGTTTTAATATTTGATGAAATCCGTACAGGCTTTCGAGTAGCAATGGGTGGAGCACAGGAACGTTACGGAGTAACTCCGGATCTTTCTACCTTTGGTAAGGCAATGGCGAACGGATACCCTATTAGTGCACTGGTAGGTAAAAAAGAGATTATGAAAGTCGTTGAAAAAGAAGTGTTCATTAGTTCCACCTTTTTCCCTAACAGCTTAGAAATGCATGCTTCTTTGAAATGCATCGATATTTTGGAAAGAGAAAACGTAATCGACAGCATTTGGAAACGTGGAGAAGACTTTTTTGCACAAATGGAAAAAATTGTTCAGGAATCTGATGTACCGGCGACAGCATCAGGTATTCCACCAATGCCTTATATTACCTTTGATAAGGTGGATGATCAGTACAAAGAAAGAAGAAAATTCTTTTACACAGAAACCATCCGGCGAGGGTTGTTTATTCAACCATACCATCATGGATATATCTGTCATCGACATACCGATCAAGATTTGAAAGATGCCTTGGGAGCTATGGAAGAGGCGCTTAAGCATACGCATAAAGTATATCCATATAAAAAATAGTCGATATAAAAAATAGTCGATCTGACCAAACAAAAGACCCCTATGCCTAAAAATGGTATTAGGGGTTTTATAATGGATCTTTTGCTGAAGTAAGCACTGTGGTAAAATGAAGTTGTTATTATTCCCTTTTATAAAAGCGAATCCATGGAAAAGGTGACATATATGAAATCAATCCGAGTTCAAATGCTGGTATATCTAATGATAGGTGCAGGCATCCTTTTTACAGGAATGCTTCTTTTTATCAATAACAAACTTGCTGATTTACCGGAAGTTATTACGGAGCAATACCAGGATGTAACCGAAGCCAGAGCCAACGAGCTGTCTCATGAACTTCGTGGCTATATGAAAATGTTACAAATGATTTCGCAGTCACCAGAAATAAAAAAAATGGATCAAGCAATCGTTAAAAGATATCTGCCTCACTTGGTGTTGCCTGAAATAATGCGAAATATGACCATTATATGGCCCGATGCTTCGGGTTGGAGTAGTGTGGATCAATGGGTGGACGTCAGAGATCAAGAACAGTATTTGAATATCATAGAAAAAGGCGAAGTGCAATGGATATCTCAACCATTTAAGAGTCCTTATATTGAAGAAGACTTGGTTATTATTATTTCCCACTCCATAAGAAATGAAAGGCAGCAGAACATAGGTATTGTTAATATGGTGGTACCGGTAGGTTTCATGAATCGCATTGTAGAAGACGTTCGTCTAGGAAGAGATACGCAGGCATGGATCATCAGTGAAGAAGGAAAGATCGTTTCCTTTTCCCCGGATGCCCGATACGAAGCGGCTGTAGGTCAGTCTTTAGATGAGTATAAAGATTTGACAGCAACCAATTTGTTTCAACAGCCTAGTGGGTATGTGGAGTATACAAGTTATGATGGTGAAGAAATGCTGATGTTCTTTCATGAAATTCTTCATTCACCAAACTGGTATTTTGGTATAGCGGTACCAGCGATAGAAATCTATGGAGAAGTGAAAAGTATTGCCAATGCTGTTTTAGCTATTCTATTATTTGGTTCTTTTCTCATTATCGTGTTTGCGTTTTTTTATGCACATAGCTTATCAAGGCCAATTTTAGCCTTGCAAAAAGTGTTTAGAGAAGCGGCATCGGGTAATTTGAACATCAGAGCTGATGAAACCACACCGAATGAACTGGGAGAAGCCGGTAAGAACTTTAACCAGATGATTAATAAAATACGAGCCCTTACGTATTATGACCCGACTACTAATTTGACAAACTATAATGGATTTATGCTGGAAGCGCCTCATATTATTGAGCGAATGAAAAGGGAAGATAAGCTTCCTTGCATTGCTATTATTTCTATTGACGGATTTAAGCGAATTAACAGCATCAGTGGATACGAATCAGGAAATCGGGTTTTGATGCATCTTGCCCGCCGATTAGAAAGCATGACTGATAGGGAAGAAATGGTAGCGCGTCACTTTGGGGACGAATTTATATTACTGATCGGTGCCAGCGGTGTTAAGGATATAGAAAAACGGGTTCGTCTGTTTTGGAAACACTGCAGTACTATTTTGCATTTGCAGGAACATGAATTTGTGTTAAAAACCAGCATCGGTGCAGCTTTTTGTGAACAGGGCATATCAACTGTAGAAGAAATCTTTAATCGTGCTACTTTAGCAAAACTTAGTATTAAGCAACAGGGTGGGAATGGATTTCAATTTTACAACAGAGATTTAGAAGTACAGATCATGGAAGAGCAAACGATTGAAAATCATTTACATCATGCCATTGAGCGAAAGGAATTTCGGTTGATGTATCAGCCTATTGTTAATGGAGAAAGAGGGACAATTGAAGCTTATGAGGCCTTGTTAAGGTGGAATCATCCGGCTCATATAAATCTGGGTGTTCAACAAATGATTCAGATTGCAGAGCAAAATGGGCAAATTCTGGAAATAGGGAAATGGGTACTAGAAGAAGCGTGCCGACAGAATCAACAATGGCGTAAAACGCTACAAAAACCTGATTTAGTGATATGTGTCAATGTATCAGCACTGCAGTTCGAACAACGCACCTTTACAAAAACCATAAGAGAAACGCTGAAAAAAACCGGACTTCCGGGACATTGCCTTGAGCTGGAGATTACAGAAAGAATTGCAATGACAGGAATGGAAGAAAAATTAGAAAAAATGAAAGAACTTAAGGAAATGGGAGTAAAAATGTCCATCGATGATTTTGGGACAGGCTATTCGTCTTTAGCTTATTTTACCCGCTATCCAATTGATACGCTGAAAATTGATAAATCTTTTATTAACAAAATGGTAGAAGATCAAGGAGCGGAAACAATTGTCAATACAATCATTAATATGGCACACTCTATGGAGATGAAAGCAGTAGCTGAAGGTGTTGAGACAAGAGAACAGATGGAGTACTTACTGAGTAAAAAATGCGACTTCTTACAGGGATATTACTTATCAAAACCGCTGGAGGCTGAGAGTGTGGACGGAAGCTTAAAAGATTAAAGAGTAGCATGGGTTAAACCCTGCTATCTTATCATAGACAGGCTTATTAGCTTCATTGAATCTTTACCTATTCTATGTTAAGATGATTTATGTGTGAATAAAGGATCGTTGAAAGGGGTAATGTTGTGAAGCAGAAGAAAAAAATTCTATTGTTGCTAACGCTGGTATTACTGTTGATTATTACAGCTTGTGTAAATTCTGAGGGAATCGATGAAGAAAGTGAAGAAACTCAGGAAGACCTTGGAGAAGTAGTGGCAATCGTTAATGGAGAAAATATTTACGAATTAGTTTTCCAAAGACAGGTTGATCGGTTGATTTCAGCCAATGAACAACAAGGGATGAGTTTTGAAGGCGAAGAAGGAGAAATGGTTAAAGCACAAATTGAAGATCAGGTAATGGACTATTTGCTTCAACAAGAAGTGTTGCTGCAGGAAGCCGGAAGTCGTCAGCTGAAAGCTTCTGAAGAAGAAATTGATGAAGAAATGAAAATGATAAGGGATCAGTTCGAGACAGAGGAAGCATACGAGCAGGCGTTGGAAGATAACCTGTTTACAGAAGAAGAGCTCCGAAATACGCTAAAAGCAGAGCTAACTATTGAAACACTCTTAGAAAGCGAAAGTCCGGAGATAGAGATAGATGAAGAAGAGATACAAGAATATTATAACTTCTATGAAATGCAGCACGAACAACAAATGGCTATGATTCAGCAAGAAGGAACAGAGCTTTCAGATGAAGAAATGGAAATGATGAAATTACCATCTTATGAAGAAATGGAAGAAGATCTACGTCAACAAATTATCATGCAAAAACAGCAAGAATACCACATGTTGTTGGTGGAAGAGTTGATGGAAAACAGCGAAATAGAAATATTAATTTAAGAAAACGCCCTACCAAGAGGGCGTTTTTACATGTAGAAAAACCCTTTCACTATGTTAAGAAGAAATCGTTGCAGCAAGCAGATGATTTTTGTAAGAGGAAAGGTGAGTTGTCAGGCAAGTTTGAATTTTGCTTGACATGAATCAGGAGATCAGCGTATGATAAATAGTAAGCCTTAATTCTAGAAATCCTACAAGAGATGGTTTCTATAGCTAACTTTCTTTCGGAAAGAATTGTGAAGCGAATGCAATAGGTAAAGAACTGAGGGAAAGAGGTGAAAGAATGTCAATAAAAGATACATTGAAAATAGAAATTGAACAGTTAACAGATGAATTGATACGCTTACGCAGAGATTTTCATCAACATCCTGAATTAGGTTTTGAAGAATACAGAACGGCAGGAATTGTATCAGACTATTTGCGAGAGCAGGGAATAGAGGTTGAAAGAGTAGCGGAAACAGGTGTTATTGGTATTTTGAGAGGGAAAAAAGACGGACCTGTGTTAATGCTTCGAGCAGATATGGATGCGCTTCCAATGGACGAAAAAGCGAAGGTATCATTTAAATCTGTCTATAAAGGTAAAATGCATGCTTGTGGCCATGACGGGCATACGGCAATGCTAATGGTAGCCGCAAAAATACTGGCAAAATACCGTGAAGAAATAAAAGGCACTATTAAATTTATTTTTCAGCCTAATGAAGAAGATGCCGGAGCAGCAATCATTATTGAGGAAGGTGTGATGGAAAATCCCAAAGTGGATGCCGCTTTAGGAATTCATTTATGGAGTCCCTTGTCTAGTGGGAAAGTAGGCATTACTGCCGGATCATTAATGGCTTCCAGCTACTATTTTTGGTTAACCATTAAAGGAAGAGGGGGGCATGGAGGGGCGCCTCATTTAGCGGTGGATCCTATTTTTTGTGGAAAAGAGATTATGAATGCATTACAATCTCTGCAGACCCGTGAACAAGATGTTTTGAAACCAACACTTATTAATTTTGGTCAATTTCATGCGGGAACAAATCCTATTATTATTTCTCAGCAAGCTGAATTAGCAGGATCTGTCCGATGCCTGCATAATGAAGATGCTCGTATCCGTCAGCGTTTTGAAGAAATTGTTGCTCATGTGTGCAGGATGTATGGAGCAGACTATGAGTTGACATTTAAGTGTGGAAATGAATTGCTGACGAATGACCTGGAAATGACAAATCTTATTAAACAAAGTGCAACAGAAGCTTTTGGAGAAGAAAGTCTTCAGGAAACGGATTTAACCGTGATGTTGGGGGAAGACTTTGCTTCCTTTGCTAATATGGTTCCGAGTGCTTTTTATTTTCTGGGAATTGGGAATAAAGAAAAGAAAACCGATATGCCGCATCATCATCCGGAATTCAAGTTAGATGAAGAAGTATTGGCTTTAGGTGTCGAGATGCATATTCGGGGAGCGATGGCCTATTTCGAAAAATTTCAGAGATAGCCGATAAAAAACCTTTGACAAGCAAGAAAAGTCTATGTATAATACTTTACAAATGAATAGAAAACACTAAGAGCGGGAAGAGTAGGGATCCTCTACGGAATTTTAGAGAGCTGGTGATGGTGGAAATCCAGTATTTCGTTAGATGCTGAATGGGCCTGTGAGTGGAACGCTGAAAGGATGAGTAGGTGGTTCCGGGATTCTCCCGTTACAGAGATAGAATATCGGCTGCTTGGTGGTCCGTATTCGAAAGAGATGAATGGCTGATGAAAGCATTCAAATGAGGTGGCACCGCGAGAGATCGCCCTCTATGCATTTGCATAGAGGGCTTTTTTTATACAATTAATGGAAGGAGAGGTTAATAATGAAAAATGTTCCCTATCGAATTTACCTTGATGAAAAGGAGTTGCCTAAAAAATGGTACAACATTCAGGCGGATATGCCGGTGAAGTGTCAGCCAGCCCTAAATCCTCAAACTCATAAACCGATTGGACCAGAAGAGTTATCGGCAATTTTTCCAATGGAACTAATCAAACAAGAAGTAACGCAGGAACGCTATATCGATATTCCGGAAGAAGTACAAGAAATGTATCGCTCTTTCAGACCAGCACCTCTCTGTAGAGCTTATAGATTAGAAGAGGCACTAGGAACACCGGCTAAAATTTATTATAAATATGAAGGGACAACTCCTTCTGGAAGTCATAAAATGAACACGGCTATTCCTCAAGTATACTATAATAAAAAAGAGGGAATCACCAGGTTGGCAACAGAAACCGGTGCAGGGCAATGGGGTTCTGCTTTAAGTATTGCGTCACAAATGTTCGGCTTGGAATGCATGGTATATATGGTGAAGGTAAGTTATGAACAAAAACCATACCGCAAATCCTTGATGCAGACGTATGGAGCAAAGGTAACACCAAGTCCCAGTGAATATACAAAAGCCGGGCGGGAAATACTGAAAAAAGATCCCGAATCCCTGGGAAGCCTTGGTATCGCTATTAGTGAAGCGGTAGAAGATGCAGCATCCAGAAAAGACACCAGTTATGCCTTGGGGAGTGTTTTGAACCATGTTATTTTACATCAGACCATTATTGGTGAAGAAGCCATAAAACAAATGGAAAAAATTGATGAGTACCCAGACATGGTGATAGGCTGTTGCGGTGGAGGCAGTAATTTTGCGGGAATATCTTTTCCATTTATGAGAGATAAGATCGCAGACAAAAGAAAAACTCGATTTATAGCCGTTGAACCGGCTGCTTGCCCTACCTTGACGAAAGGAAAATTCTCATACGATTTTGGAGATACGGCAAAAATGGCTCCTATTACAATGATGTATACTCTGGGCCATGATTTTGTTCCAGAAGGCATTCATGCTGGTGGACTTCGATATCATGGAGAATCACCGCTGGTAAGTCAGCTTTACCATGATGGATTTATCGAAGGAAGATCGGTTCATCAAACAAAAGTATTTGAAGCAGCTATTCAATTTGCAAGAGCAGAGGCAATATTACCGGCGCCAGAATCAGCTCATGCTATACAGGTGGCGATTGAAGAAGCAAAGAAATGTAAAGAAACAGGTGAAGAAAAAACGATTCTTTTTGCGTTAAGCGGTCACGGTCATTTTGATTTAGCTGCCTACGAAGCCTATCTTTCCGGAAAAATAGGCGATGTGGAGTATACGGATGATATGTTGGCGGAAGGACTAAAATGCGTACCATCTATTGAATGCCCGTCCATTTAAGATAAAAAGATAGTCCGAGATATACCTCTTTTGACAAACCGTAGAAAAATTTCGGTTTATTGATCAAAAGAGGTTTTTTATCGATGCATGGGTACGGATATGCACCCTGTTTATATTTTGGGAAAAGGAAACAGATCATTAGTAATATTGGTATTTCAATGGTTTTTGAAGTGAACAAGGTGAATGTGGTATACTAGTAGGGAGAATAAGGACAGGTAGAAAGTGAGGACTCCTATGGACTGGATAAAGCTATATAGTAGACAAAGAGAGCTGGATTCATTTATCCAAAAAAATCATCAATTAGAAAATGAAAGTTTAACAGATAGGAAAATTTTAGCCTTTCAGGTAGAGCTGGGGGAACTGGCTAATGAAACAAGATGCTTTAAATTTTGGAGCCATAAAAAAGCATCACCTAAAGAAGTGATCTTAGAAGAATATGTGGACGGGCTTCACTTCTTACTAAGCCTTGGATTAGAAATGGATTATACGTTTAACGAATTAGAGCCTGGAAGTATTTGTGAAGATGAAACCCGGCAATTTCTATCCGTGTATCACGCTGTTAGCCAATTTGAAAAAGAAAGAGATGAGGCCGCTTTTCATCATCTTTTTCAGTCATTTCTGTCTTTGGGAGAAAAATTGGGTTTCACCCGTGCTGAAGTGATGGAATCCTATTTAGCAAAAAACGAAGTGAATCATCAGCGACAGGACGAAGGATATTAAGCGTAAATAAGGGATTGAACAGGGCGAATCAAAGACTGTCATAAAAGAATGGGGCTTGAAAAAAACGTGACAAATGGGTATAATGACAGTGAGATTATTTTCGCATTATGTATAGGTGGTGAGGGTGACGGCTAATTACTCAAATAACACAGTTTATTTTATTGCCTATGCCAAGCTTCCGGGAGAAATTCCGGCAGCTAATCTGCATCGGGTTGTTGGATTAGGGCTTATCATCGACCGGAACAGTGGTGAAATTGTTGATGTATCCTGCACTTTACTCACAAAAGAAGCCCGAGAATTTATTAAATCAGTATTGGTCGGACATAATATTCATGATGAAGGAGCCGAAGTAATTGCTGCATCTATTAGAGATCGGTACCACGGCTTTGCTCAGAAAGCGTTATGCGTTGCCTTGCGAGGTGGAATAGAACGCTATCTTCAATGGAAAAACGAACAAACCAAAGAACCGACCAAGGAAAATCATTAGTTGTATGCTGCTTTACCCGCCGCCCAAGCAAGTCCTGCCTGCGGCATCGCGGGTGGAACCCAGTATAACTGAAGCCACGGAAACCGTAAGAGCAATTAAGCTATTTAGGGAATAGTGGTGTATGTTGTACTGGTTTTTGTTTTATATAAAACAAAAACCTAAAATTCGGAAGGGGGATTAATGATGAGTTTGAACAAAGCGCCAAAGAATCATGTTTTTTATCGGAATCAAAACTGGATTTATCCGCGTATTGAAAGTGGTGAAGGTGTATACCTTTATGGAGAAGGTGGCAAGGAATATATAGATGCCTGCTCTGGTTCTGCTGTAGCTAACATTGGACATGGGAATGCAGAGATAGCTCAATTTGCCAAAGAGCAAATTGAACGAGTAGCCTTTACTCACCTTTCAAGATGGACTGTGGATACAATAGAAAAATGCGCAGAAAAAGTGTGTGAATGGGCACCGGGAGACTTAAATCATGTTTATTTTGTTTCTGGTGGTTCAGAGTCAACGGAAACGGCCATAAAAATGGCACGTCAATATTATGTTGAAAGAGATGGCAAAGAAAGTAAAAAATGGAAAGTCATCAGTAAATGGAATTCTTTCCATGGAAACACTTTAGGAGCTCTTTCGATGACTGGAATACCAGGAAGAAGAAATATTTACGAGCCTATGCTAATTGATTTCCCTAAAATTCCTCAATTCTATCATTATCGTAATCCATGGAATTGCCAAACCTTAGAGGAAACCAGTATTAAGGCGGCAGAAGCATTAGAAGAAGAAATAATCAAGCAGGGAGCCGAAAATATCTGCGCCTTTATTTCAGAACCAGTGGTTGGCTCAGCAGTTCCGGGAGTTCATCCGACTAAGATTTACTTTGACAAAGTGAGAGAAATTTGTAATCGATACGACATTCTGTTTATTATGGATGAAGTAATGGCAGGATTTGGTCGGACAGGCAAAAAGTTTGCATCAGATCACTATGATGTGGTTCCGGACATTATTACCTGCGCTAAAGGAATGAGTTCAGGATATACACCTATGGGAGCAGCTATTTGCAGTGAAAAAGTCTTTGATACAATCATGGTTCAAGGATCAGGGAATTTTATTCATGGGCATACCTATGCCAGCAACCCTCTTTCCTGTGGAATCGGCTTAAAAGTGCTTGAAATTATCGAAAGAGAAGGTATTTTACAAAATGCAGCTGAGCAGGGAGAATACTTTGGAGAAAGAATGGAACAGCTGTACAAATACCCGATTATTGGTGATGTGCGTGGAAAAGGACTAATGTGGGGTATTGAATTTGTTCAGGACAGAGATACGAAAGAGCCTTTCGATCCATCCGTGAACCTAAAAGGCAAGTTTACGGTTAACTGCTTGGAGGAGGGCGTTGTGCCTTATCCGGGTGGGGGTTCTGCAGGAAATGGTAAAGGTGATGATACCTTATTAGCACCACCAATCAATATTACACGTAAAGAATTAACAGAAATGATGGACAGATTAGAAAGAGCGATTGATAAAACAAGTAAGCAAGTATTGTAAGGATAACAAAATAGAAGAAGGAGGCGTTACGGTTGGATAAACTGATTATTACCTTGGCACCTACGGGAAACGTGCCTACCAGAGCGTTAAATCCCAGCACGCCGGTTACTCCGGATCAAATTGTTGCTGATCTGCAAAAGTGTAGAGAAATGGGTATTTCTGTCGGGCATCTACATGTGCGAGATGAAGAAGAAAAACCTACCTGTGACCGAGCTATTTTTAAGGAGCTTATTGATAAGATTGATGCCAGTGATTTAGACATTATTACTCAAGTTTCAACAGGTGCTAGAGGTGGCGGTAATACAGCGGAATGGAGAAGCCAAATGTTAGATCTTAATGTTGAAATGGCCAGCCTTTCAACAGGATCTTCTAATTTTCCAACGGCTGTGAATGCTAATCCGCCAGAACTAATTGAGCATTTAGTATCTAAGATGAATGAAAATAATGTTAAACCTGAAATAGAAGCGTTTGATGTGGCGATGATTGATAATGCAAAATTTCTTATTAAAAAAGGTATCCTGAAAACTCCTGTGCATTTTAATCTTGTAATGAATGTACCTGGATCGATCAAGGGAACACCTAAAAATTTAATGCATATGATTGAAAGCCTTCCACCTAATTCAACTTGTAGCGTCATGGGAGTTGGAAATGCTCAGGTTCAAATGCTAACAATGGCGATTGCTATGGGAGCTCATGTCCGAACAGGACTAGAAGATGTTTTAGTAATGCCTGACGGTTCTCAGGCAACGAATGAAAAACTAGTACAACAAGTAGTGAATATTGCAAAAGCAGTAGGTAGAGAAATGGCAACACCGGCAGAAGCCAGAGAAATGCTAGGACTACCAGCTAAATAAGAATAGGGCCATATTTTATATGGCCCTATTTACCAATTAGAAATTCAATGAAGGAAGACTTGCAGTATCTGTTATTTATGAAGAAAATATTGACTTTTCTGCCAGCGGAGAGTAAAATATACGGTGCAAGACATAAAATACTGAAATGTCGCAAAATTAGCATAGTATTTCCTGGATGCTATGTTAATGATAAATCATGAAGTGAAGAAGAAAAGGGGGATTTTATGAAAAAGACACGTTTTGGATTGTTGCTAGTGGTATTGTTGGTTATGAGTTTAGCTTTCACCGGCTGCGGTGGTGGCGGCGATGAAGCACCAGCAGAGGAGAATGGTGAAGCAGCAGAAGCACCAGCAGGTGAGGTTCAAGAGCTTCTTTATGCTACAGGTGGAACAGCAGGAACTTACTATCCACTAGGTGGTGCAATGGCTTCTGTATGGAACGAGCATATTGATGCGATTAACGTAACCATTCAACCATCCGGAGCATCTGTTGAAAACCTTCGACTGCTAAACACTCGAGATGCAGACATTGTATTGGCAATGAACAACATTGCTGAAGATGCATGGCATGGAGAAGGATCCTTTGAAGGTACTGAAGTACAAGGATTCAGAGCTATAGGCGTTGTCTACCCAGAGATTATTCAAGGTGTTGGTCTGGTAGAAAGTGGTGTTCTTACCATTGAAGATCAGGCAGGTAAAACGGTTGCAGGTGGACCTCCAGGAAGTGGTACGGCAGCAACAACTCCACACATCTTCGCAGCTTATGGATTGACAGATGACGACATGACAGTTGTAAACGATACTTTTGGTGATGCTGTAGACAAAATGAAAGATGGTCACGTTGACGCAGCGTGGAATGTTCTAGGCGCACCAGCTTCCGCAA
Organism: Tindallia californiensis; assembly: GCF_900107405.1. Lineage (NCBI taxonomy): Bacteria > Bacillati > Bacillota > Clostridia > Peptostreptococcales > Tindalliaceae > Tindallia > Tindallia californiensis. Next base: position 165,476 of record NZ_FNPV01000004.1, read on the forward strand.
TTGTTGACTTACTGACAGTTCGGGAAGTAGCTTTCCTGGAAATTACAGGTGAAGAGCTAGAGACTCTGCAGGAAGAGTTTCCATTGATTGCTCCTCATGTGATCCCTGCAGGAACTTATAACTATCGAGGCGAAGATTATGATGACATCCACACCATAGCACTTCAGGCAGTACTATATGTACGAGATGATTTGGATGATGACATCGCCTATGATCTTGCACGAGTAATGTATGAGCATAACTCTCAGATCGCACAGTCTCATGCAACTGGTGAGCAAATCGTTATCGAGAATGCATTAAATGGAATTACAACTGAATTCCATCCAGGAGCTATTCGTTATTACGAAGAGCAAGGCATGATGTAATTAACCGTAACGAATGATTCGGTAATGACATGTAAACCGGGCATGTTCCATGCCCGGTTTATTTTCCGGAACTTTTCAGAAAAATCCAGGAAAAAGGTTGTTTTAGAATGAATAATCTCAAAAAAGTGAAGTAATATATATGATCAATTATATCAGAAAATACAAAATACTATTTTTTTTAATAGGGATAATAATCGTATCTGTTGGCTGTCTATACCCATCAGTAAAGATGGTAACGGTTCTTCAAATACTTGATCCAACAAAGGATGATCAGCTGTTGTATCAGGTGAGAATAGAACCGGGAAACTCCTTTTCCATTCACTGGAAACATTCTGTTACAAAACAACCTGTTATAGAAACCTATTACCTTCAGCCGGAACTAACCATAGGTATTCAGGAGATGTTCTTTAATGAACATGGTCCAAACCTACCGGCAGGGCCGGAAGGTGGGACGAAATGGGAGATAAAAGACGGAATGTTTCGCGTTTACAATTACGATGTATCTTTTAAGAAATTGCCGGTGCGAATCGGTAGAGAAGTAGCTGACCATACTTTTTACTACGACCACCATGAAGTACCCCTCAGAGAACTTGCTTCACCAGGTGGGTTTGTTGAGATAGAAGCAACTAATATTTCATTATTGAAGTACTATATGAGGAGGGAAGTCAGATGAGCAATGATCAGTCAAACAAAGATGAAAAAGTAATCAAAGAAGAAAAAACCCAGGAAATGGCGAATACTCAAGAACCTCAGAAACAAGATTTTGTGGAGAGCGGAGAATCCATTCTTGACAAGCAAATGATTGATGAAGAGCAAGCGGCGGAAGTTGCCGCAAAATATGACAGAGAATTTACAGCTAGAAAGTTAAAAGGGATCCTTGGGAAAACGATTAGTTTAGTTGCCATTGTGTGGGCCTTTGTGCAACTTTATACGGCTTTATTTGGAGTTTTTCCAACGACAATTCAAAGAGGACAGCATGTTGGTTTTGCGTTATTCCTGGTATATGTTCTGTATCCATTTAAACGTTCACTGCGCAATGATAAGGTGCCCTTTTATGATTGGATATTAGCCTTTGCAGGAGCTTATGTTGCATTATACCATTTACTTAATTATCGTGATATTATTCATCGTGCCGGTGCTTATACACAAATGGATGTGATTGTATCGGTTGTTGCTGTGTTACTAGTGTTGGAAGCTACAAGAAGAATTGCCGGACCAGTACTGGTATGCGTTGCATCTTTCTTTTTGATTTATGCTTTTATTGGACATAGTTTCCCAGGGTTTATGTCACATAGAGGGTATGCAATCCCTAGAATTGCAACGTATATGTGGATGTCTACAGAAGCGATTTTAGGTATTCCCATCGGAGTATCATCTACGTTCATTTTCTTGTTTTTAATTTTCGCAACATTCCTTAAAAAGACAGGGATTGGTGACTGGCTGACAGCGCTTGCGATGGGTGTTGCCGGTGGACTTACGGGTGGACCTGCCAAAGCAGCTGTTATTGCATCGGCTACACAAGGTACTATTTCTGGAAGTTCCGTAGCTAACACGGTTGGGACTGGATCAGTTACAATACCTTTGATGAAGAGTATTGGATACCGACCTGAGTTTGCAGCGGCTACAGAAGCGGCGGCTTCTACAGGTGGACAGTTAATGCCTCCAGTTATGGGTGCGGCTGCCTTTATTATGACGGAATTTACAAATTTACCGTACATTACGATTGCTCTTTCAGCAGCGATTCCAGCAGCTCTATATTTTACTGGTGTATTTATGATGGTTCACTTGGAAGCTAAGAAAACCGGGTTAAGAGGACTAACCCGTGCGGAACTGCCAAATCCATTTAAGCTACTGAAAGAAAAGTGGTTCTTGGCATTACCAATCTTTGTTATTATGTACTTACTGGTTGGTGGATATACACCAATGCGTGCCGCGTTATTTGCTATTGTGTCGGCAATTTTAGTTTCATATATCCGGAAAGACACTCGATTGAAACCTATCGAAATCATAGAAGGTCTTGATGAAGGAGCACGGTCAGCGCTTCCTGTAGTAATGGCCTGTGCAACGGCTGGAATTATTGTAGGGATTGTAACCCTTACAGGTTTGGGAGTTAAGTTTTCTACGGGTATTCTGATTCTGTCAGGTGGAAACGTTTACTTAGCAATGCTCTTTACAATGTTTGCTTCTATTATTCTGGGGATGGGAATGCCAACGACAGCCAATTATATTGTTCAGGCTACAATTGCAGCTCCTGTTTTGGTAGAATTGGGAATCCCGGTTATAGCAGCACATTTGTTCGTGTTCTACTTTGGTATTATTGCTGATATCACACCTCCGGTAGCTTTAGCAGCTTTTGCGGGATCGGGAATTGCAGGTTCTAACCCGTTCAAAACAGGAGTTCAAGCTTCCAAACTGGCCTTTGCTGCCTACTTAGTACCGTATATCTTTGCGACTCACCCGATGCTAGTGCTAGTGGACTGGACACCAGCTGCCCTGATCATGTCTTTAGCTACAGCGCTCATAGGAATGTATGCCATTGCCTCTGGCGTAAGTGGTTTTATGAATACGAAAATAAACGGTGAGATGCGTATTATTTTATCAACAGGCGGTTTAATGCTTATTGTTCCGGGAAATACAACCAATATTGGCGGTATCGCTATTATAGGACTGGCTTTTCTATATCTTAAGTATAAGGAAAAGAAAGAGGCTGAAAAATCAGAAGCTACCAGTGCTTAATAGCCTAAGAATATGAAAAAACAAAAAGGAAGCACTGTCTGAGAACTAAGGCAGTGCTTCTTTTTTTAGAAAGCAGATTACGATGAAAACAGATTTGCAATTAACGTCGAATTTGGTACAATGAGACTATAAATAATAATCAAGGAGACGATGAAATGAGTATACCTTCCTTACAAATAGGGGATGAAACAGTAAAAATTCCTATCTTACAAGGTGGCATGGGGATAGGCGTATCCCTGTCGAGACTGGCGGCGGCCGTAGCGAATGCCGGTGGCATAGGGGTGATGGCAGGCGTTCAAATTGGATACGAAGAAGAAGACTTTTATACTAATAACGATGAAGCGAATGTACGTGGCCTTAGAAAACATATTCGAAAAGCAAAAGAGCTTAGCCCAGATGGTTTTTTGGGAGTCAATATCATGGTAGCGGTTCAAAACTATAGAGAAATGGTGCAGGCGGCCGTTGAAGAAAAAATAAATTTAATTATTTCCGGTGCTGGATTGCCCTCTGAACTTCCCGCATTGGTTAAAGGATCTGGCACAAAAATAGCACCCATCGTATCTTCCGGAAAGGCAGCAGCATTAATTGCTAAAATGTGGGATCGAAAATACCAGGTACTACCGGATCTAGTGATTGTCGAAGGACCTGATGCCGGTGGACATCTTGGTTTTTCAGAAGAACAGTTGAAAGGAAATCATTCTTTTAGACTGGATGAAATGGTGAAGGATGTTATGACTGCATTAAAGCAGTATGAGGAAAAATATCGAAAGAAAATCCCAGTGATTGCCGCTGGAGGTGTGTTCGATGGAAATGATATAGCAGACTACTTGAAAATAGGAGCAGCAGGTGTTCAGATGGCCACACGGTTTGTAGCTACTCAGGAATGTGACGCTGATGATGAGTTTAAGCAAGCCTATATCAACTCTCAGAAAGAAGAAATAGGATTGGTTAAAAGCCCTGTAGGGATGCCAGGAAGAGCCATTATCAACGAATTTGTGAACAGACTTGATAAAGGGTCCATTCCGGTTACTAAATGCACCAACTGTCTCAAACCATGTAATCCGGCTACGACACCTTATTGTATCACAGAAGCTTTAATTCGGTCAGTAACAGGATCTGTCAGGGAAGGTCTGATATTTGCAGGAAAAAATGCCTATCGCATCAATAAAATTGTAAGCGTTCAGGAATTAATGGATGAGTTAGTGAAAGAAACAGAGGTGGCTTTATCAACCTAACAAATAAGGGGTGAATCTATTTTGACTCAGTGTGACTTTGTGAATGAGTGGAAGCGGAAATATCCAGAGATTAAAAAAATCTTAAAGAAAGAACCTTTCTTCTGGATAAATCCTAAATGTAAAAATGCAAGTCATGCATTAGATAAACTTCCGCTGACTACAGAAGATATCATGGATGCATCCAACCGTTTGGAACGTTTTGCGCCCTATCTGGCACAAGTATTTGATGAAGTAAAAGCATCTAGTGGCATCATTGAATCTTCTTTGCAGGAAATTCCAAAAATGAAGAATGCCATGGAAAAAAGGCTGAAACACCCTCTTGCTGGAGATTTATACTTAAAAATGGATCACCAACTACCTATTTCTGGATCTATTAAAGCCAGAGGCGGTATTTATGAAGTGCTGAAGCATGCTGAAAGACTTGCGATGAAGGAAGGTCTTTTATTTCATAATTCTGATTATAGAGTACTTGATTCCCAACCTTTGAGAAACTTTTTCTCACAATACTCAATTTCTGTGGGTTCTACAGGCAATTTAGGTTTAAGTATCGGGATTATGGGAGCTAAACTGGGATTTAGGGTGACTGTACATATGTCGCGAGATGCAAGAAAATGGAAAAAAGAGAAATTGCGACAACATGGAGTAAAAGTCAGAGAATATGATTCAGATTTTGGAAAAGCTGTAGAGGAAGGAAGGAGACAAGCCCAGCAAGATCAACGAAATTATTTTATTGATGATGAAAACTCAAAAGATCTTTTTCTCGGCTATGCGGTGGCTGCATTACGTTTGAAAAAGCAATTAGAGGACAAGAAAATAATCGTTGACGAGAGTAATCCACTATTTGTCTATTTGCCGTGTGGGGTTGGTGGCGGTCCGGGTGGTATTGCTTTTGGCTTAAAGCAGATTTATGGCGACAGGGTTCATTGTTACTTTGCTGAACCTACGCAAGCACCAGCTGTACTATTAGGAATGTTAACGGGACTTAAGGAAAAAGTTTCAGCAACAGATTTTGGCATTGATAGCCAGACGGAAGCTGACGGATTAGCTGTATCCAGACCCTCAGGGCTGGTGTGTCAGATGATGGAGGAGTTACTGGATGGGGTCTTTACAGTAGATGACGCCCTCTTATTCAAGATGCTTGCCATGCTTTCAAAAACGGAGGGAATCCAACTGGAACCATCAGCATTGGCAGGAATGCCAGGACCTTTCCGATATGCAAAAGATGCGGTTGTGCATCGAGCTGTCCGACTAGGAGGGTATGACCCTTTCATGAAGCAGGCTACTCATATTGTTTGGGCAACTGGTGGTGCTATGGTACCGGAAGATGAGATGAAACAGTATATCAGCAAAGGGAATGAAATGCTGTCTATAGAAAAACAGCAGGTTTGAAAAACCTGCTGTTTTTAATGACGTAATAACCTGTGACAGCGTAATGCATCCTATGAGGAAGCAACTTTATAGAAAGACTTACTTTACTGGACAAATCCATCCTTCAGGCCCTTCGATATCACCAAATTGAATGCCACAAAGGGTTTCATATAATTTTTTGGTAATGGGACCAACCTCTGTTTCACTATAAAAGACATGAAGACTATCCTTGTAATCAATACCACCAATTGGTGTGATCACAGCGGCTGTTCCACAAGCACCGGCTTCGGCAAACTCATCTAGCCTGTCTACATAAACATCACGCTCTTCAGCTTTTAAGTTCAAATAATGTTCAGCTAAGTAGAGTAAGGAATACTTTGTGATGCTTGGCAAAATAGAAGGAGAGTCTGGTGTAACAAATACATTATCTTTTGTAATACCAAAAAAGTTAGCGGCGCCGACTTCTTCAATCTTACTATGTGTTTTTGGATCTAAATAAATACAATCAGCAAATCCTTTTTTGACAGCTTCTGCATGGGGTTGCATGCTTGCCGCATAATTACCACCCACTTTTGCAGCGCCAGTACCAAAGGGAGCTGCTCGATCATAATCAGAAACAGTAAAGTTTACTGGTGCCAGACCACCCTTGAAATATGGACCTACAGGTAAGCAAAAAACACAGAAAATATATTCCGGTGCAGGTTTTACACCAAGATTGTCACCAACACCAATGACAAAAGGTCTTAAATAAAGGGTTGCTCCAGTTCCGTAAGGAGGAACGTAATCTGAATTTGCTTTCACCACTTCTTTGCAAGCATCGATAAACTGCTCTTCCGATACTTCAGGCATTAAGATTCTTTGACAACTTTTCTGCATGCGTTTTGCGTTTTGATCCGGTCGAAACAACTGTATTTGACCACTTTTTGTCCGATATGCTTTTAAGCCTTCGAAGCATTGCTGGCCATAATGCAGAGCGGAAGATGCTTCGCTTATGGCAAGCCTGTTATCTTCTGTTAGCTTACCTTTATCCCATTTTCCATCTTTCCACATAGAAACATAGCGATAAGGTGTTTTCATGTAGCTAAATCCCAGTTGACTCCAATCAATTGATGCGTTGCTCATATAAATCCCTCCTGTTCTTAATCTAAAGCAATGGTCTGTCGACTTTCATTATATCAAACTTTTTTCAAAAGAGGAAATAGATGGATCTTGTCTTGATTCAAAATGAAGATTTATTCAAAAACTTCTAAACGCCAGTCGATAGGCTCAATTCTCTGACTGACTAAATAAGCATTTGCCTTGGAAAAGTGGCGACAGCCTAAAAATCCGCGATAGGCAGAAAGTGGGCTGGGATGAGGCGCATATAAAATTAAGTGATTAGGGTTAGAAATCATGCTGGCTTTTTCAGACGCCTGTTTTCCCCAAAGCATAAAAACAATCGGGTTTTCAGAGTTGTTAAGGGCTTTGATCACTTGGTCTGTAAATCGTTCCCACCCTTTTCCACGATGGGAAGCCGGCTCACCCTGGCGAACTGTTAAAACAGTGTTAAGGAGAAGAACACCCTGTTTTGCCCAAGAAGTCAAGCATCCATGACTTGGGACAGGACATTCCAAGTCATCCTTTAACTCCTTAAATATATTGACAAGAGAAGGTGGCGCCGGAATATCCTTTTGAACCGAAAAAGATAATCCATGAGCTTGTCCTTTGCCATGATAAGGATCTTGTCCCAGGATAACAACTTTAGTTTGCTGATAACTGGTATAATGCAATGCATTAAAAATATTTGCAGCCGCCGGATAAACAGAATGATGTTGATATTCATTCTTTAAGAAATTTCTAAGCTGCGCATAGTAGTCTTTCTCAAATTCGCTTTCTAATATCTGACTCCAGTCATTTTTAAGAATAGCCAAAAAAAACACCCCCGTACTTTTATCCTATCACAGGAAATGATAAAATCAACGATAAAATACCCTTATCAAGAGTGAGTATGGGGCTTTCTCTCATTCATGATAAGGGTAAAAGTAGCATAATGGAGCGGGTAATCATTTCAATGATTTTTAGTGGTGAAATGTCGGTAACAAGGGTAATTGCAGTTAATGTTAGACCTTAAAAATAGAAATTGCATTTTGAAGGTCATTGGCTAAAGCCGCAAGACTGCTAGCTGAATCCGCTATTTCATCAACAACAGAGTTTTGTTGTTGTGCGCTAGCAGAAACCTCTTGTGAAGAGGCAGCTGTTTCTTCTGATATAGCCGACATGTTTTGAAAGCTGTTGACTACTTCCTGGCTGTTGTTTGTAACTTTTTGTACCAATAGAGTGACATGATTAATTCCCTCTGAAATGGTGGATACTTCGTCAGAGATACTTTCAAAAAGACTGCTGGCACTATGAACCATTTCAGTTCCATCTTCTACTTGCAGGCTGTTATTTTCCATCGAAAAAACGGCACCTTTGATTTGTGATTGGATCCTTTCTATAATCTTTGCGATACGACTGGAGGACTGGGAAGTTTCTTCTGCTAATTTTCTTATTTCTTCGGCTACTACGGCAAATCCACGGCCGGCTTCTCCTGCACGGGCTGCTTCAATAGCTGCGTTTAAGGCTAATAAATTTGTTTGCCCAGAAATCGAATGAATACTTTCAACAATGTTAACTATTTCCGTGGAAGCTTGATCAAGTTCTTTGACAACTACCATGGTTTCTTTAGAGGAAGAAAGAATTTCATTCATTTTTGATACCGCTTCTCTTGATGCTTTTCGACCATTTTTAGCTGAATCTTGTGTGTGAGTAGAAGCGTTTTGTACCTGTTCAATGCTTTCAGAAACCTGGAGCATATTTTCGGCAATTTGCTCCAGGTTTTGATTACTGGTTTCAACAGCAGAGGATTGTTCTTCGGTAGCTCTGGAGACTTCTTCAATAGTTCGTGAAACTTCTTGTGAGGTGGCAGCCGCTTCTTCTGAAGAGGCTGCTAATCTTTCGCTGGTGCTGGCAACCTGGCCTGATATAGAACTGCTGGATTTAATAAGACCTTTAAGATTATCGACCATTTGATTAATAGCTTTTGCCAAGTGACCAATTTCATCAGTGCTCTTTACTTCAACTTGCTGAGTCAGATCACCTTGAGCAACTATATGAACTAAATCGACTAATTTTTTTAGAGGGCGAATGATACTGTTGGAAATGACAAAAGCAAGGATAATAGAGACAATAATAGCAAATCCAATGGAAGCAATGACCATTTTGCGAATTTCCTCCTGGGTATTGACTACCTCAGCGCCAATGAATTGAACATTTTCTTGTCGTTCATTTGCCATATTACGGGCGTAAATCATCAACGTATTACCCTCTGGCCCCATACGGTTAGTAATCACTTCGATGGCATCATCATACCTTCCTGTATTATACATTGGCACAACTTCGGCGGTGGCAATCCGTCGCCAGGCCTGACTTCTTTCGACAAACTTTTCATCTTCCGGAGTGCCTGAAATTTCTAATAGTTCACGCTCTAGAGAGTCGCTGGTACTTGAAACACGAATAAATTGATTGAGATAAAATTCATCACCGGTCAAGACAAAGTTGCTTATGTGAGAACTTCTTTCAGCTATGGTGAATGCTAATTCGTTATTAATTCGATAAAGATCCATTTGCTCCTCTAATAAATCCCTGAGTTCGTCCTGGATGGCACTAAGCTGCATAAAACTAAAACCGCCTAAAGCAATTAAAATCAAAGTGATGGTAAAAAAACCTAGAAGTATTTTTTTTCGGATGCTAGTCCTATGCATGAGTAATGCCTCCTTTGAGATTGTGTAAAGGTAAACTATTCAGATACCTCTATATTTTACGATATTTCTGACAAAAAATCCATATGTTTTACAAAAATTTGGTAGAATGATAAGTTGTTTGAGAAAAAGAAAGCATAATCAAACGGGAAAGAGGCATGAAATAATGATAATTGAAGAGAAAAGGAGATGATTAGGAGTGCGGTATGAAAAAGTAGTTAAAGGTGAATTTATCAAAAGACCGAACCGTTTTATTGCTCACGTATTGATTGATGGCAGAGAAGAAGTTGTACATATAAAGAACACCTCCCGGTGTCGAGAGTTGCTGATACCAGGGGTTAAAGTCTACTTAGAGGATAAAAGAGAAGTGCCGGGTAGAAAAACTGGATATTCTGTGATTAGTGTATACAAGGATGATGTGCTTGTTAACATTGATTCCCAAGCTCCTAATACTGTTATAGCTGAAGCACTTGAAAATAATAAGATAGATGGATTTTTGAATTTTTCTTTACTAAAGAGAGAAGTTACTTATGGAAAGTCACGTTTTGATATTTTTATGGAAAGAGAAAAAGAAAAGATTTTCATTGAAGTAAAAGGGGTTACATTGGAAAATAGTGGGGTTTCGGCATTTCCGGATGCACCTACCGAGAGAGGTGTGAAACACGTAAAGGAATTGGAAGGTGCCGTTGCAGAAGGGTATAGAGGGGTGATATTTTTTCTGATTAAAATGCAAAAACCGGATCTTTTCAAATTAAACTGGAAAATGGATCCGGCCTTTGCGGAGGCAGTATGCAAAGCTCAATCTAAAGGGGTCGAGGTGTTAGCCTATGATTCACTGGTTACCCCTGAAGAAATCTTCATTGGAAAAAAATTGCCTATTAATTTACAGCCTTGGTGAGCCAGTTAATCAATATCATAAAGCGGAGTGCTTAAATAGCGTTCACCATTGCTGGCTGTCATGACAACTAGATGTTGATTAGGGTCCATATTTTTAGCTATTTTGAAGGCCGCAGCAATGGCAGCTCCTGAAGAAATTCCCAGCAACAAGCCTTCTTCGCGGGCGACTTTTCGAGCTGTTTCTATTGCTTCTTCCGTGGTAATCTGAACGATACGGCTAAGTAAGCGAGTATCCATAATTTCAGGAACAAAACCAGCTCCGATTCCTTGGATTTTATGAGGACCAGGTTCTCCACCAGACAAAACCGGTGAATCAGAAGGTTCAACAGCAACTAGTTGAATAGAAGGGTTTTTTTCTCTTAAATAGCGGCCAGCACCTGTAATGGTACCACCTGTTCCTACGCCGGCAATAAACGCATCGACTTGTCCGTTAAGATCATTCCAGATTTCAGGACCTGTAGTTTTATAATGAACAGCTGGATTGGCTGGATTGATAAACTGTCCAGGGATGATTGCATTAGCATGGGTGCTGACTATTTCATTTGCTTTTTCAATAGCTCCCTTCATTCCCTTAGAACCTTCTGTAAGAACAAGATCAGCTCCGTAAGCCTTTAAAATTTTTCTTCGTTCAATAGTCATGGTATCAGGCATAACAAGGGTTAGTTGATAGCCTTTAGCAGCGGCGATCATTGCAAGACCAATGCCTGTGTTTCCGCTGGTTGGTTCGACGAGCAGGGTGTTTTCTGTGATTTTTTTTTCCTCTTCAAGTGCTTCGATCATGCTTAGGGCGATTCGGTCTTTTACAGAACCACCAGGATTTTGAAATTCCAGCTTTACAAAAATAGTTGCCATGTTTTCTCGACCCTTGCGGCTAAGCTTGACTATTGGTGTTTTGCCGACTAACTCACTAACGGTATGGACAATCATGAGAACTCCTCCTTAATACCTAGTAATTTGGTAGGTTTAATGGGGAATATTTTACCTCTTCTCTTTCTCTCTGTCAAGATTTTTTTATTTGTTTTTTTAGAAAGCATACACCCTGATACAGATTGATGGCTGTGCTTAGCTTATTAATTCCATCAAAGCGGTAGTATTAAACAGGTAAAAATGGTACAATATCCAATGGAATAAGGGAATACCCTAACATCCCAAAGGAGATGAAACGGAATGAAAGTGAATAAAGCGATTATTCCAGCCGCAGGTCTTGGAACAAGATTTTTGCCTGCAACAAAGGCTCAGCCTAAGGAAATGTTGCCAATTGTTGATAAGCCAACATTACAATATATAATAGAAGAGGCTGTAGATTCAGGTATTGAAGAAATTTTGATTATAACAGGAAGAAATAAGCAGTCGATTGAAGACCACTTTGATAAGTCCATTGAGCTGGAGCTGGAGTTAGAAAAAAAAGGAAAAGATGACCTGCTTCAAATTGTAAAAAATATTTCGGATATGGTGAATATCCACTATATCCGTCAAAAAGAACCGAAAGGCCTGGGACATGCTATTTATTGTGCCAAAAGCTTTATCGGCAACGAACCTTTTGCGGTGATGCTAGGTGACGATATTGTGGATGCTAAAACGCCCTGTCTTCAACAGATGACTTCTGTTTACAATGAATACAAAACAACGATTCTTGGAGTTCAGGAAGTCCCGAGATCAGAGGTGGACAAATATGGAATCGTGAATGGAAAAAGCATTGAAGATAATGTTTATAAAGTGAAAGATTTGATAGAAAAACCAGCGATAGAAGAAGCTCCTACGAATATCGCTATATTGGGACGGTATATTATTAGCCCTAGCATTTTTAGCATTCTGGAACATACAAAACCTGGAAAGGGAGGCGAGATTCAGCTGACGGATGCGTTAAAAACCTTAGCTCGCCAAGAAGCGATGTATGCTTATATCTTTGAAGGGAAACGATACGATGTAGGCGATAAAATGGGTTTTTTACAGGCGACGGTAGAATTTGCGCTCAAAAGAGAAGACTTAAAAGAACCCTTTAAGCAGTACCTTAAAGAATTTACAAAAGAACTCTAAAGAGTGATGACACGATAAAGAGAAAGGCTATCAAAATGAATGTAAAAGCAGAGTATTTTGAACAAATCAAAGGCTGGGTTTCAAAATGGCCGCTGCACCCTCTTATTCAAGGGGGGTGCGGTCTTTTTGCCTTGTTGATTATTATGTTGGGGGTTTTTCAACGAGGTCCGGAAGTACTAAAATATCCCGCCACCTTTTTATTAATATATTCATTGCTGCTGGCTGGTTTATGGATAGGGGTGTCAGCCATTATAGAAAGATTTACATGGTTGCAAAAGCCTTTTGTTTTTCCGGCAGCTGTCACAGGCCTTGCTTTTGTTCCTCGTTATCTATGGATAAGACTAGTAGAGACAACACCTATGTGGGATTTTGCCAGATACTATCATTATGCTATATCGATCGTTAATGGCAATCCAGAAGCAATCGCTGACATTCGAGGCGTATTTCCTCATCTGACTGGGTATCCACTGATTCTTTCCTATGTATTTCGCTTTTTTGGAACAGAAGTGGCGATTGCTCGTTGGTTTAACCTTATTTGCACACTGCTGACCATTCTGCTAGTATATCAGCTGGGTAAGGTGATGTTTTCACCTAAGGCAGGAAGAATAGCGGCAATCATGGTTGCTTTATGGCCGGGCCAGATATTTTACATATCCGTATTAGCCGCCGAACATCTATTTACGATGCAGTTACTGTTCGTCTTGTTGCTGTTTTGTTATATGGTTAAAGGAGAGCCTAGCGGAAAATCCTTTGGATGGGCGATTGCTACAGGAGTAATGCTGACAATGGCACATATTGTAAGGCCTGTTGCTTCTTTGTTATTTCCGGCTTTTTTTCTATACTTACTAATTGCTCCTGCATCAAAAGGATCTGTTTTGACAAATGAAACAGAGGGAAGGCCAGGATGTTGTGACCGAAAAGTACTTTTTCGAAGAGCTTCCTTATTGGTAGTCATTGTATTTATATTTTGGGGGACTTTGCAGGGTTTAAATCGGATCTATGAGCCACAGGTACAAGTACCACTGGGAAAAACCGGTGCTGGTTTTAATCTTTATGTAGGTACCAATAAAGATTTTCAAGGAATGTGGAATGCGGAAGATTGGGAAATAATAGAGGAATTTCAATACGATTTTGACAGGATACATCAAGAAGCTTGGGATCGAGGAATGGAAAGAATACAGGAAGACTATACCGAGTTTCTTTTGCTGGCTGAACAAAAATTTTCTATTCAATGGGCTGTTTCGGAATATGGTCTTTACTGGGGATTGTTGGGAACAGACAGAGTGACAGCGGTCAGCCTCTGGGCAGAAGAATATCGACAAGAACTTCAAATAGCATCCCAAGTTTTTTATTTAAGTCTTTTTTGGTTGATTTTGCTGAATGCACGAAAAGAAATAAAGAAGTTCCAGGCTACTCCTGCTGATTTGATAGGAATCCTTTTTTTTGGATTTATTGCGATGCACACGTTAATAGAAGTTCAGTCTCGTTACCATCACAGCCTTATTCCTTTGTTTATTCTATTAGCAGTAGGACCATTAAAGATAGAAAAAATACCGTCTTTGAAGCAAAAATGATATGATTAGCTGGAAAGGGAGTTTTTGCAATGAAAAAACCGCATATCTCGATTGTTGTTCCTATGTATAATGAAAGTGAAGTAGCAGAAACTTGCTATCAGCGTCTTAAGGCAGTGATGGAACAATACCAGGAAGAATTTAGGCATGAACTGATTTTTGTGAATGATGGCAGCATGGATGATACGTTGTCTATTATTAAAGCCTTAGCGAAAGAAGACGATTGCCTGAGAGTAATCAACTTTGCCAGAAACTTTGGTCACCAGATTGCTGTAACAGCAGGTATTCATCGTGCTACCGGAGATGCTGTTGTTGTTATTGATGCTGATATGCAAGACCCTCCAGAACTAATTCCGGATATGGTTGCTCAGTGGAAAGAAGGCTACCATGTTGTTTATGGACAGCGGCAGAAGCGAGAAGGAGAAACCTGGTTCAAGCTGGCTACAGCGAAAGGCTTTTACCGTATTCTTAACAAGATGACAGAAGTGGTCATACCTATGGATACAGGCGATTTTCGTTTAATAGATCGAAAAGTAGTAGATGTCTTTAAAAATATGCCAGAACGAAGTCGTTTTATTCGTGGAATGGTGAGCTGGATAGGATTTAAACAAAAAGCCTTGCTCTATGAACGAAAAGAACGATTTGCAGGAGAAAGTAAATATCCATTACATAAGATGCTGAAGCTGGCAGCCGATGGAATTTTAGCTTTTTCCGGCAAGCCTGTAGAATGGATCCGTAATAGTGGTTTGGTGATTACAGGAATATCAAAAATGATGTTTTTTATATGGTTGATTCTATTGCTTTTGGGAGATGCCTCCTTGCTGTTTTATAATGGCTGGCATAGTGTTTTAGGGATTCTTATAGGCATACAGTTACTGGCGATGGGAATACTGGGTGAATATTTACTTCGGGTTTATGATGAAGTAAGAAATCGACCACTATACATTATAGATGAAGAAATACCTGCAAGGAAGGCTCGCACAGGACCAAGAGACTGGGAGCAAAAGACTTTTGGCAAAATCGATATGGAAGCCGACTAAGCATTCAGGAGGAAAAAGAATGTCTTTAGAGGAAAAAATCCGGCATTACAGCTTATACATTATTTTCGGTGTTATAACAACAGTGGTGAATTTGGTCGTTTTCAGGATCTTTCTTGAAGTGGGGCTTCATTATACGGTGAGTGCTACGATTGCATTTGTTATCGCTGTACTGACCGCATACTATACGAATAAAACCTGGGTTTTTGGGAGTCAGACAAAAGGCGTAAAAAATGTATGGAAAGAACTTGTCAGTTTCTTTAGTGCTCGTATATTTACGTATTTTGTTGATATAGCCGGATTGTTGTTATTAGTGGAAGCCTTGAGGCAAGATCCTTTTCTTAGCAAACTGCTAATGAACATTGTGGTAGTGATATTAAACTATATTCTTAGCCGCTGGGTAGTATTTAAAGCAAAGCAGGAATATTGAAAAAGCGCTTTTTAAGCGTTTTTTTTATACAAAGACTCAGCTGGTCGCTTGACAGGAGTCATGAAAGAATTTAGAATAGGAACATGTCGAAAAACAGTTTAACGATTTAGCGCACTAAAGCGTGAAAGGGGATGTGACTGGTGGATAAAAGAAAAGTTTTCTTGCCACAAGGTGTGCAGGACTTATTGATAGATGATTGTTTGTTGCGAAGAAAAATGGAAGATCATTTAATGGAAACCTTTAACCAATGGGGCTATATGGAAGTTAGCAGTCCGACCTTGGAGTACTATGACTTATTTACAAAACCGCCTATGTTAGCGGACGGAGACAATATGTTTAAGATGATTGATACCAACGGAAAAATTTTGGTGATGCGGCCAGACTGTACGATTCCGATCGCTAGGATGGTTGCAACTAAAATGAAAAATTTTGTTTATCCATTAAAGCTATGCTATGTAGAAAATGTGTATCGAATTGATAAAGAACAATCAGATCAGAAACGGGAATTTAGACAGGCGGGTGTTGAACTGTTTGGGGTTTCCTCTGTTAAAGGAGATGCCGAAATACTTGTCACAGCCATCGAGTCTCTAAAATCCATGGGGTTAGAAAATTTAACCGTAGAATTAGGGCATATGAAATTCCTAGGTGCTATCTTTGATTCTCTTCAACTAGATAAAGAGCTAAAGCATCAATTGCTTCGATTGCTGGAAGAAAAAAATATTATAGGTATTAAAGAAATGACAGAAATGTATGGTATAGACCAGGAAATGGCACAGCTTTTAATAAGGCTTCCTCGCATGTTTGGAACCCCGCAGGAGGTTTTGTCAGAAGCAAAGAAATACTATTTAACAAAAGAAATGGAAGAAGCCTTAGAAGAACTTCAAAGAACTATTGAAATGGTTCAGAAATATGGTTTAGGCGAATGTTTGGGGATAGATTTAGGAATGGTAAGCCAACTGGAATATTATACAGGGATTACTTTCAAAGGGTTTACGAAAGATTTAGGGGCGGTTATTCTTAGTGGAGGTCGATATGATAAATTGTTGGGGAAATTTGGCATGGACTGTACAGCTACCGGCTTTGCTATTGTTGTTAATAAACTGACAAAGGCTCTTAAAATACAAGGAAATGTAGATGTGCCCCGTCGAAAACATATTCTTATCTTGGATAGTCAGTACAGAGCAGGAGCTGTTAAAGAAGCGGTAGATGCTTTACGACAGGGTGGTAATATTGTCGAATTTTGTATGCTGAAAGATCATGAGGAAATTCGGGAATATATGGAACGTCGCCAGGTAGATGAATTGGTCCGCATTCATGTAGATGGTCAGATAGAAAATATTTCTATCCATGAAAACTCGGAGAATAGATAAGGGAGAATAGAGAACAGATAAGGAAGTGGATAAGATGCAGGGAAAAATAAGATTGGCCCTTACCAAAGGGCGTTTGGAAAAAGACACGGTTCAACTTCTTGAAAAAGCGGGCCTTAATATGGAAACAATTAAAAATCCTCAGCGCAAATTGATTCTGGATATTCCTGGATATCCATTGGAGATCATATTGTTGAAGGGCAGCGATGTTGCCACCTATGTAGAACACGGAGTAGCCGATTTAGGGGTGGTTGGGAAAGATGTTTTACTCGAAAAACCAAAGCCTGTATATGAAGTGGCTGATTTAGGCTTTGGCGCCTGTCGAATGGCGGTGGCAGGGGAAACATCCCTTTGTCCTGATAACAAAAAGCTACTAAGAATAGCAAGTAAATATCCGAAGATTGCGAGAGAACATTTTGAAAGAAAGGGTCAGTCGGTAGAAATTATTGAACAGCAGGGGTCGGTGGAGTTAGCTCCGCTGATGGGTCTTTCGGATGTGATTGTTGATATTGTTGAAACTGGAAATACATTGAAAGCCAATGGATTAATCGTTTTGGAAGAGATTGTTCATATTAGTGCCCGACTGATTGTGAATAAGGTAAGCTATAAAACAAGAAGAATAGAAGTAAACGCATTGATTGATTTGTTAGAAAAACAAGTGAGAATAAGGAGGGAACAATGATGAGAATCGTCGACTGGAAAGATTCGGAAGGAGAAACTTATTTGGAGGCCCTCCAGAAAAGACAGCAAGCAACCAATAGAGAAATAGAGGTCAAGGTTCGGGAATTGTTGGAAGAAGTTAAGAAAAAGGGAAATTCAGCTGTGTTAGAAATGACGGCAACCTTTGATAAAGCTCATTTAACAGAAGAAACCATGAAAGTAAGCTCTGAAGAAATAGAGAAAGCTGTGAACAAAGTAGATAAGGCGTATCTAAAAGCGATTCGACGAGCGCAAGAAAAAATCAGCCGGTTTCATGAGCGTCAACGTCAGCTTTCCTGGTTTGAGAATCCCGAAACTGGCGTCACCTTGGGACAAAAGGTAACGCCTTTAGAATGTGTTGGGATTTATGTTCCTGGTGGTACGGCGGCGTACCCTTCATCCGTGCTGATGAATGCCGTACCAGCAAAAGTGGCTGGAGTAGAAAGAATCGTTATGACAACGCCACCGGATCAAGAAGGTAAAGTAAATCCTGTTATTTTAGCGGCTGCTTTTATAGCAGGAGTTGATGAAATATATAAAATTGGAGGTGCTCAGGCGATTGGAGCCATGGCTTTTGGAACAGCAACGCTTCCGAAAGTAGATAAAATTACTGGTCCGGGCAATCAATATGTGGCAACGGCAAAAAAAATGGTTTATGGGCAGGTAGATATCGATATGATAGCAGGTCCAAGTGAAATATTGGTGATTGCCGATGAAAACGCTGATCCAGCCTATGTAGCCGCTGACTTGCTTTCGCAGGCAGAGCATGACGAATTGTCGTCGGCCATTTGTATCACCACCAATAGACTAGTGGCAGAAAAAGTGCTTAAACAACTAGAAAGACAACTTAAAAAGCTGGAACGACAGGCTATTGCAAGAAAATCCATGGAAAACTATGGTGGCATCTGGGTGGTTGATTCACTGGAAAAAGCAGTTTCAATTTCAAACCGATTAGCCCCAGAACATTTAGAACTTTGTGTAGAGAAACCATTTGAATTATTGGAAAAAATAAAACATGCAGGTGCGATTTTTATGGGCCATTATTCACCAGAACCGCTTGGTGATTATATAGCGGGCCCTAATCATGTATTACCAACGGAAGGAACCGCCCGCTTCTATTCACCTCTTTCAGTGGAGGATTTCGTGAAAAAAAGCAGTATTATATCTTATACTCGGGAAGCTATGGAAAAGGTAGCTGATGATGTGATTCTAATGGCTGAAGAGGAAGGACTTCAAGCTCATGGGCAAGCCATTCGTATAAGAAGACGGTAATGTTGTGATGAAATTCCGGAAAGGAGTTTTCATAAAATGGAAAAAAGAAAAAAAGTAAATATAAAACAATTACTTCGGAAAAACATTCAGAAATTAGAACCATACCAGGTAATAGCAGAAGTTCCAGCGATTAAACTGGATGCTAATGAAAACAATTGGCTGGCTGGTTGTTTTCAGGAAAGATTGGCCGAGAAAATAAAGAACATTCCATTGCATCAATATCCAGATACAAATTGTTTGGAATTAAGGCAGAAGTTGGCAGCTGTTCATGGAATAAAAGAAGAAAATGTTTTGACCGGGGTTGGCTCTGATCAAATTATTGCTTGGTTGGTACAAGCTTTTGTCGGTTCGGAAGACCGTGTTACTACCATGAATCCAACCTTTGGAATGTATGGGATTAACACCATGATGGTGGGTGGAAAACTGATTGAAATTCCTTTAGATGAAGAGCTTCAATTTCAGCCAGAAATCTTTCTAAAATCAATTCTCGAGGAAAAACCTAAATTGGTGTTTATCACAAATCCTAACAATCCAACGGGTGGAGTTATTGAAGACTATTTGTTAAATAAATTACTGGAAGAGATACCGGAAGATGTTGTGATCGTTGCTGATGAAGCTTATTATGAATTTTATGGAAAAACCCTGGCGAATCGCATTGCAGAGCATCAGAATCTTATTGTTTTAAGAACCCTTTCAAAGGCATATGGACTGGCTGGAGCAAGGGTGGGCTATGCATTAGCGTCACAAACAATGATTGATGCGGTTTCTCGCGTGAAACCACCTTATCATATGAGTTGTTTAGATCAGGCAGCCGGATTGGTATGTTTAGATATGATGTCAGAAGTAAAAGAATCACTGGTTAATACAGTAAAATGGCGACAATATCTGGAAACCTTTTTTTCGCAGTTAAAACAACAAGGGAAAGATAAAACCTTAAAAGTATTTCCCTCCTATACAAACTTTATTTTACTGAAAACCGTTCATGCAGAAGGTTTGATAGAAAAGTTGCAAGAAAATGAGATTAGTGTTCGTGGATATGGCAAAGAAGGGATATTGGCAAACAGTCTAAGGGTGACGGTAGGAACTGAAGTGGAGAATCGGAAATTGCAACAGGTAATAGACGCATACTATGGGTAAAGGGGCTGCCGAAATGAAAAGTCGCATAGGAGAGGTAAGCAGGCATACAGCGGAAACAAAAGTAACCATACTCATTAACATGGATGGAACAGGTGAAAAAGAGATTCATTCAGGAATTGGTTTTTTTGACCATATGCTTGAACAGATAGCAAAGCATGGACGAATGGACTTAAGAGTACAGGCAGAAGGGGATCTTCACGTTGATAATCATCATACGGTGGAAGACATCGGAATTGTGTTGGGACAAGCTATTAGGGAAGCCTTGAAGGATAAAACCAATGTGGTAAGGTATGCCTGTGTTCATACACCAATGGATGAAGCACTATCCAGAGTCACTTTGGATTTAAGCGGGAGACCATATTTACATTTTGATGTTGCCTTTCAGGCAGATCGTACAGGAAACTTTGAAGTTCAACTGGTACGGGAGTTCTTTAGAGCAGTGGCACAACATGCTGGAATAACCTTACATATTACCACTCTTTATGGAGAAAATGACCATCACATCATAGAAACCATTTTCAAAGCCTTTGGCCGTGCCATGGATGAAGCTACGGTAGTGGATCAGCGAATTAATGGTCCTCTTTCGACGAAAGGAAGTTTATCTGACGACTACTAAAACTTCCTCTTTAATACACTAAGTATCTGCCTAAGTATCTACCGCTAAATGATACCCTTGGGTCAGCTACTATCATTGGAGGTGTAGGTATGATTGCTATTATAGATTATGAAATGGGAAATTTGAAAAGTGTCGAAAAAGCCTTTCATCGAATGGGCTTTGAAGCTGAGATAACAGACAAGGCATGGAAAATAAGAGATGCTGAGGCCCTTGTCCTTCCCGGCGTGGGAGCTTTTCCTGATGCAATGCACCAATTGGAAGAAAAAGGGTTAGTGACGTTGATTGAAAAGGAAGTAACTAGCGGTAAATTGGTGATGGGTATTTGTTTAGGGATGCAAGTTTTTTTTGATAAAGGATATGAAGGTGGTGAATGTAACGGGCTTGGTTTCATACCGGGAACAATACAACGAATTCCGAAAGGTGTTAAAATTCCACATATGGGATGGAATCGGCTGGACATTCATCAAAAAAATCCAATATTGAACCATATCGAAGAGAACACCTATGTATATTTTGTGCATTCTTACTATGCAGCAGATGTGCCAAAAGAATATATTCTGGCAGAGACAGATTATAATATTGAAATCCCAGCGATGATTCAAAAAGAAAATATTGTGGGGGTACAGTTTCATCCGGAAAAAAGCAGTAAAAAAGGGTTGCAGATCATTAAAAATTTTGGGGAGTTGAGTAAATGCTGATTTATCCGGCGATCGATATTAAAAATGGAAAGTGTGTAAGATTAACGCAAGGGATGAAGGAGGAAGAAACGATTTACTATCATAATCCCTGGAAAGTGGCTCTTGATTGGAAAAGCAAAGGAGCAGGACAACTCCATGTCATCGACCTTGATGGTGCCTTTGGCGGGAAAGCAGGAAATATAGAAGCCATGAAAGAAATTATTGATTGCGTGAATATTCCTGTTCAGATAGGCGGTGGAATAAGAGAAGAAGCTGATGTTAAAAGATTGATAGATATGGGCGTATGGCGATGCATTCTTGGAACAAAAGCCTTATCAGATGAAACAATGCTGAAAAGGCTATTGAAAAAATATGGTGAAAAGATCGTGGTATCTGTAGATGCAAAGGATGGAAAAGTGGCGGTAGAGGGCTGGGTCAAAGTTGAGAATGTGGATGCATTGGAGTTTGCTGGAAAACTCCAGAATCTGGGACTGAAAACCTTAGTATATACAGATATAGGGCGAGACGGAATGTTGCAGGGTCCTAATTTCGAAGCATTGAAAAGACTAAGGGAAACCGTTGAAATAGAAATCATTGCTTCTGGAGGCGTATCTTCGAAGGAAGATCTTTTGCAGCTAAAAGAACTGGGTGTTGATGGTGCTATTGTTGGTAAGGCGCTTTATGAAGGCGCCATGACATTGGAAGAAGCAGGAGGGGCGGCGTTATGATAACAAAAAGAATCATCCCCTGCCTGGATGTTAACCAAGGCAGGGTTGTAAAGGGTGTTAATTTTGTGAACCTGGTAGATGCCGGAGATCCGGTAGAAATAGCTGCTGAATATGATCGGCAAGGAGCCGATGAGCTTGTTTTTTTAGATATTACGGCATCAAATGAAGATCGGAATATAATTCTTGATATTGTTAGTCAAACGGCTGAGCAAGTTTTTATACCGCTAACGGTAGGTGGTGGAATCAGATCTGTCGATGATTTTAGAAAGGTGCTAAAGGCTGGGGCTGACAAAGTATCAATTAATTCAGCGGCTGTAAAAGAGCCGGAATTAATTAGCCGCTGCGCAGATCGTTTTGGAAATCAAGCGGTTGTTATTGCCATTGATGTAAAAAAAGATGAGCATGGAATCTACTACGTTTATGCACGAGGCGGTCGGGAAAATACAGGGAAAGAAGCAATACAGTGGGCAGTAGAGTCTGAAAAAAAAGGTGCCGGAGAAATACTGCTTACCAGTATGAATCAGGATGGCACAAAATCTGGCTACGACTTGGAAATAACCGCACAGATAAGCGAAGCTGTTAATATTCCTGTCATCGCATCTGGTGGGGCAGGATCCATGGAAGATTTCTACAAAGCATTTACAGAAGGAAAGGCAGATGCCGCGTTGGCAGCTTCACTTTTTCATTTTGGAGAGATTGACATCTCTCAGTTGAAGAGGTATCTTAAAGGAAAAGGACTTGCAATTCGATAAGGAGGATCAGTCAATCATGTGCAGTGACAGGCAGGGAACAAAGGAGGATTTATCAGAAATAACAGATTTATATTTTGATGAAGATGGATTAATCCCAGCAATTATTCAGGAAGCTTCTAGCGGCGAAGTGCTTATGATGGCCTATATGAACCGAGAATCACTGGAAAAAACTCTGGAAACCGGGACGACATGGTTTTATAGTCGTAGGCGTAAGCGCTTATGGAATAAGGGAGAATCTTCTGGGAATCAACAAATTGTCAAAGGAATACGTTATGACTGTGATGGAGATACGCTGCTGTTACAAGTAGAGCAGATTGGGGTTGCCTGTCATACAGGAGAAAAAAGCTGCTTTTATCGAGAACTTGTGGAATCAGACAGAGGAAGTGGACAACAACAAGTGCTTAGAATTCTGGAAGGGATCATAAAAGAGCGTCGGGAAAACCCTAAAGAAGGATCCTATACCAACTATCTGTTTGACAACGGTCTGGATAAAATATTGAAAAAAGTAGGAGAAGAAGCGTCAGAAGTGATTATTGCTTCTAAAAATGAACATAGTGCTGATTTAATCGGAGAAATAAGCGACCTGATTTATCATATGATGGTACTGATGCAGGAAAAACAAATTACTCTGGACGATGTTTCTGAAGAACTGATGTATCGCCATCAAGGAAGGTAGTGAAAAACGAAAAAGCCCTGGTAATCGGGCTTTCTTTTGCTTTAAACAATATGGTAAAATGGTATCACTGAAGAGAATTTTTGTTTTTGATGATTTATCTGTACAGGGAGGTTGATTCATGAGTAAAAAAAGAAAATTACCTGCCCTTATTGCTTTTTTGGTGATTATGATTTTAATGGCATTGATGGTATGGCAGCAATGGGAAATTAGCAAGATGCAGCAAGAGATACATTTAGTGCGCAATGAAATTGATAAATACGAGAGGTATCTGGCCAGATATCAAGAAGATTTTCAGGTAATCTATCAGGACACTCGACAAAATCTTCTGGAAAACTGGTTAAATGAAGAGCTGGAAAAAAGATATCAAAACTTGTCAGAGCAAAGCTTAGCAGAGCTAAAAAAACAATTGGAGATGAGAGCGGAAGATCAACAGGCTTCGTTTTGGATACCGGGTGAAACTTACGGATTAGTTGTTTTTCAGTATTATGGGACTTCATCTGAAGCATACCAGGCTCGTTCTGTTATGACCAGACCATATCATCTTCATGTTTACCTTGAAAAAGATCAACCTTCCGGATTTAACGGGACTCGACAAGGTCATTTGATGATTCTAAAGCTGGAAGGAAGTTATCCGCAACAGTTTTTGCAAATATTAAAATGGTGATGGTAGAAAATTATTTAAAATGAAATGATATTGTAATGATTTTTGTAAGCGTAAGCCACTATACTAATAGATATAGTGGCTTACTGTATAAACATAGAACGAACTGGAGGGAAGAGGATGAAAGATGCAGCAACAATAATTGCAAATGATCGTGAAAAAATCGTCCAAACGGTATGTGATCTCATCAGAATTAAAAGTGTTAAGTCTGCAGAAATGCCGGGAAAACCCTTCGGTGAAGGTGTTAATCAGGCATTAGAGTACATGTTACAAGAAGCAGAGAATATTGGCTTTAAGACAGAAAATGTGGATGGCTATGCAGGACATGTAGACTATGGAGATGGGGAAGAAACCGTAGGGATACTAGTCCATTTAGATGTTGTTCCGGAAGGTGAAGACTGGGTGCATCCACCTTTTGGAGGAGAAATCCATGAAAATAAGATTTACGGAAGAGGTGCTATCGATAATAAAGGACCAGCCGTAGCTTCTTTATATGCATTAAAAGCGATAAAAGAAATGGGAGTGGAGACTAAGAGAAAAATAAGAATCATTTTTGGTACGGATGAAGAGTCTGGCTGGAAAGATTTGGAATATTATTTTCAACACTATCCGAAACCGGACCTTGGATTTAGCCCGGATGCCTCTTTTCCAGTGATTCATGGAGAAAAAGGGATACAAATATTTAATTTACTATATACCATCCAGCAGGATGAGCAGCCAATACAACTTGTCCGCATCAAAGGCGGAAATGCGTCGAATATGGTAGCTGACCGATGTGAAGTCGAACTATCAATGGCTGAAAATATTAAGCAAATGCTAGGGAACGATTTAGAAGAGTTCATTAAAAAAACAGGATATGATTTAGAACTAGAGCCTGCAGGTGAAAACATGGTTATTAAGGCTAAAGGGATATCAGCCCATGGAAGCAGGCCGGAAAAAGGCGAAAATGCTATTTCTCACTTGCTTTTATTTTTGGCACAATGCCCTGGTTTGAATGAATCATTGAAAAAATTTGTTACTTTTTATGAAGAAAAAATAGGAGTAGAAGTAAATGGTCAGTCAATAGGCTGTGGCTTTGAAGATGATCTTTCAGGAAAACTTGTCTTTAATGTGGGTAAAATAGAGATGAATCAACACCAGGTAACGCTTAGCGTTAACACTCGATCTCCGATTACCGTAAAGGCAGAATGTGTTTTCGAAGGCGTTAAAAAAGAATTAAAGGCAACTGGGGTTCAATTAGAGATCGAGGAAAATATTGACCCTTTATATGTTCCTGTAGAAGATGAACTGGTTACACAATTAATGGAAGTGTATAGAGCTGAAACGGGAGACATTAAAAGTCAGCCCATTACCATTGGAGGCGGAACCTATGCAAGAGCTCTTCCGAAAGCAGTGGCCTTCGGCGCTTTATTTCCTGGACAGGAAGAACTGGCACATCAAAAAAATGAATGCATTGAGATTAATGATCTAATAAAAATGACCTTAATTTATGCAAAAGCCATAAAAGCTTTGGTTAGTAAAAAATAGAAAAAAAGAGTCAATAACTCCTCCTAATTAAGAGCGGTAGCAAGGCCGTAAATCGTGTGGAGGAGTATTTTGTGTACGTTCAAGGAACCGTATGAATGCTGAGATAGATAATTATCAATTGACTCAGTAGAAGGAATAAGGTAAATTGATAGTAGAGATCATGCAAAGGAGATCAGATGATGCCTGACATTAGCAAGCGCTCTCATAAAACACTACGCATTCTTCGGAAAATGTTAATGCCAAGAACTTTTTTTTTGATGATTGCTTTATTGGGTCAAATGATTATTCTAACTGGTGTGATTAGTCGATTTAATCAATACTTCGCACAGTTTTATGCCTTTAGCTTATTTTTAAGCTTAGTTGTTTTTTTATGGGTAATGAACAGTCAAATAAATCCAGCTTATAAAATTGCCTGGATTATTCCGATATTGCTGTTTCCAATTTTCGGAGGATTATTTTACCTATTTTTAGGTAGAAGCAGAATGAGTCGCAAAGTTTCTCAGAGAATGAAAGCCTATGAAATGGCAACGATGAAGGCCTTGATGAGGCAACGAAGCAAATCAGAAGATTACCTTCGGCAAATCGAGGATTCGAGGCAGGATGCTGCAATACAGGCACGTTATATCAATCATTACGCAGGATATCCACTGTACCCGGAACAATATAATCAATACTTGGATGCGGGAGAAGTTAAATTTGAAAAACTTTTAGAAGAACTGGAAAAAGCAGAACGTTATATTTTTATGGAATACTTTATTATTGAAGAAGGGTTGATGTGGAATCGAATTTTAGAAATTCTTAAAAAAAAGGCAGACGCAGGTGTGGATGTGCGCCTTATTTATGATGACGTGGGTTGTTTGTTTACACTACCGCACGGTTATGATAAAAAAATGGAAGAAATGGGAATAAAATGCTGTATTTTTAATCCTTTGGTTCCTGTTTTATCCTTAAGACAAAACAATAGAGATCATCGGAAAATAACCGTTATTGATGGAACTGTAGCCTTTACAGGTGGAATTAATCTGGCTGATGAATACATTAATAAAATAGAAAAGTTTGGACACTGGAAGGATACGGCGATTCTGATGAAAGGTGAATCTGTATGGAGTTTTACGGTGATGTTTTTATCGATGTGGGACTATCTTAGAGATGTCAGTGAAAATTTTGAACAGTTTAAGCCACGCCAAATCCCATCGAAGGATCAATCAAGAGAAAAAGAAACGACGAGCAAAGGATATATTCAACCCTTTGCCGATAGTCCACTAGATCAGGAACCGGTTAGCGAAACCGTATACCTTAACTTAATTTACCGTGCGCAAAAATATGTATATATCACAACACCTTACCTTATTTTAGCTAATGAAATGGTGACAGCACTTTGTGCGGCAGCTAAAGGTGGCGTGGATGTCCGCATTATTACGCCTCATAAATGGGATAAACGGTTGGTTCATGCCGTAACGCGGACATTTTACAAAGCGTTAATTCAAAGTGGTGTTAAAATCTATGAATATACACCGGGGTTTATGCATTCCAAAACCTTTGTAGTAGATGACCATTATGCAGTAGTAGGCACGATTAACATGGATTACAGAAGCCTTTACCTGCATTTTGAATGTGGTGTTTGGATGTTTGATACGGAATGCATTGCTGAAATGAAAAATGATTTTACGGAAACCTTAAAAGTGTGCCAGAGAGTAACGATGGAAGAGTATAGGGAAAGAAAATGGTATAAAGTGTTAACAGGATCTATACTGCGGATCTTTGCTCCTATGCTTTAAAGAGGACAGACAATATACTTGGAATAAAAGAGATGCATGTGCCTTTAATAAAAGAAAAAATCATTCTACTACTTTGTTGAGACGGAACAATATATGCAGAGGAAGGTGCGGTAATATACATGCTCAATGGCAGGGAAGAAAAGCCGAAGGTTGAATACCAACAGCTAGTAAAAGAAAATGATTACCTGAAAGAAAATTGCGAAAAATACCAATTGATTTTAGAAGGTGCCAATGATGGCCTTTGGGTTTGGGATTTGGAAAAGGATGAATATGAGGTATCGGCTAAAGATAGGGAGCGATATGCCTTTAGTCAGCATGAAGAAAAAAGTAATAGCATTGAAGAGTGGAAAAGATTACTTCATCCACAGGATCGGAAAAAAGCACAAGAAACCCTAGATTGTTTTTTATGGTTTGGTGAAGGCATCTATGAAAGCATCTATCGGTTGAAGGGTAGGGATGGCAAATATTACTGGGTACTCAGTAAGGGTGTTGCCTGCCGGAATAAAAGTGGAAAAGTAATTCGGTTAGCAGGATCACATACCGATATAACGCAGCAGATCGAGTTGGATAATAAACTTTATCGATTGGCATATTACGATCAACTGACACGTCTGGCTAACACAGAGAAACTGAGGGAAATTTTTGAAGTTGAGAAAGAAAAGGCAAATAAGGATAAGCAAATGGCGCTTCTGTATATCGATATTGACAACTTTAGCTATGTTAACAATACGATGGGATTTCGTGTAGGGAATGAAATGATTAAACAAACAGCCTGTATGCTGGAAAGTTACTTTGGAAGTGAACATTATGTGGCAAGAACAAGTGCCGATGAATTTATTGTACTTCTTCAAGGTTACAAAACAGATGACGAGTTAAAGCGACAAGTTGATCATTTTATGGAAAAAGTTGCAACCCAACCCTTTTATGTCAAAAGACAGCCAGTGATACTGACTTTTAGCGTGGGAGTGGCGGTATTTAATGAACACGGAAATGCATATTTTGACTTACTGCAAAAAGCCAATACAGCATTATTTTGTGCGAAGCGTAATGGGAAAGATCAGTGCGTTATTTATCATGAAGAAATGGAATCCTACGCCTACAATTATATCGATAAAATTCAGCAGATACGTTACGGGATAGAAAACCAAGAGTTTCGGGTATATTATCAACCGATTATTGACGCTGAAAAAACGATATTATCAGGAGTAGAGGCTCTAGTACGATGGTACCATCCTTACGATGGGCCAATTTCTCCCGGCCAATTTATCCCTGAGGCAGAACAATCAGGTCAGATTGTTCAAATCGAAAAATGGGTAGTGGAGGAAGTGTTTCAGCAGTGTCAAAAATGGACAGAAAAAGAAGAAATGCCTACCTATGTGTCGATTAACCTTTCAGCCAAAGGGCTTATTGAAAAAAATATTAACCAGTTCCTGGAAAACTTACTGTCAAAATATCCGATAGATCCGGGAAGTATTGAGTTTGAAATTACAGAAACAGCTTTGCTGGATCAGATTGACCAGACATTAAAAACACTGCACGACCTAAAAAAGCAAGGCTTTCGGTTAGCTTTAGATGATTTTGGAACAGGATATTCTTCATTAAACTATTTGAACAGATTACCAATTGATCGGATAAAGCTGGATAAGTGTTTTATCAATACAGTTGAAGAACAGGAAAAAGACCGGATGATGGTGGAAGCAATTATTCAACTTTCTCACAAAATGGGTCTGAAAGTGGTTGCTGAAGGCGTAGAGACAGAGTCGCAACAAAAGGCTTTGAAAAATTTGAAGTGTGACTTTATGCAAGGCTATTACTATGGAAAGCCACAACCTTTTAATAACTGGGAAACCTATTTAACACAATGGAGTTTCTGTTTACAAAGTGTTCTTAATGGGCACTAGTGAAATCAAGAGAATGAGGTGTGTCATAATGGAAAGAAAAGTTGGTTTTATTGGAGCAGGAAATATGGGTTCTGCAATGATTGGTGGCATTATTAAGGCTGGATTTACCGATCCGCAGAATGTTTCCGTCTTTGATCCTAAAGAAGACCAGGTTGCTTTTCTAGGTGATCAATACGGAATTAACAAGGTGGATTCGGTAGAATCATTGATTCAGGATAGCCATCTTCTGGTGTTGGCTGTGAAGCCCAACCTGTACCCGACGGTCCTCAAACAGATTAAAAAACATTTAAGGACCACACATATTATTATTACGATAGCCGCAGGCGTTTCTCTTAGACAGGTGGAAGAAATTATCGGTAAATCCTATAAAATTATTCGCACCATGCCGAATACCCCTGCCTTGGTTCAACAAGGGATGGCTGCTTTATGCCCTAATGAGCAAATGAAAGAAAAAGATTTTCAGCTGGTAGGCGAGTTGTTTAATAGTTTTGGTAAATGGGAAAAAGTAGATGAAAAACTGATTGATACGGTGATTGCTGTAAGTGGTTCGGCACCAGCCTATGTATTTATGTTTGTGGAAGCAATGGCCGATGCGGCTGTTCAAGGTGGAATGCCTAGAAAACAGGCATATCAGTTTGCGGCACAGACGATCATGGGAGCGGCATCGATGGTGATGGAAACAGAAAAGCATCCGGGAGAATTAAAAGACATGGTTTGTTCTCCCGGAGGTACTACTATCGAAGCGGTAAGAAGTTTGGAAAAGAGTGGATTCAGAAGTGCTATTATAGAAGCGATGGTTGATTGCATGAATAAGGCAGATGATATGAATGCCCAATCATCGAAGCATTCATCCTCAACGAATGGCTAAGAAAACGAGAAAGTAATGAAAAACTCCTCCAGCAAGAATAAAGATATGAAAGATCTCGTGGAATCCAAAGCCGGGTGTGATCACCGGCTTTTTTAATGCGTAAAAGATGGCTCCGATGGTAAAGGAAACACCACCTGCAAAAAGCATGACGATGGAAGAAAGGTTCATGGCCATCATTAAGGGCCTGATGGTAAAAATAGCTGACCAGCCCATCAGCAGGTAGATAGCTGTATATAATAAACGAGGTGCTTTTAGGTAAAAAAACTTAAAGAAGAAACCCGTTAATACGAGAGACCATTGGAAGATAAGGATTCCCCACTTTAAACCACCTGATAAATAAGCCCAGACTACCGGGGTATAGGTTCCGGCAATCATAACAAAGATAGCAAAATGGTCTAACTTACGCCAGAAAGAAGATTCGCCCTCTTCTTTCTTGTGATAATGGTAAAGAGAACTGGCTGTGAACAAAAAGGTCACCGAAACACCATAAATCAGCGCTAATAATCGATAAGAAAACTGTTCTCTGGCTTGGAAAAGAAGGATGATAGCTCCTACAGCGGCGGCTACAGCTCCTCCTAAGTGAGTATAGAAAGATATTCGTTCAGATGATTTCATAAAGAAACACTCCTTGTATAAACATTATTACGTCAAGATTCCATTAATGACTGAAATACTTTTTTTGGTAAAGCATATCGAGCCGTCAGCAAAGGATCTACCACTTGGCAAATTTCTGTGTTTCCAGCGACACTAAGCAACATACCGGCTTCGTTAAAGGAGATACCAGTCCTAGTCATTAGCATTTGATGCATGGATTCTGTGGATATTTTAACGGCTTGAAGTAAATCTTTGTGTGAAGCAATTGTATAATAATGAGTTTCATCTTCTAAAAAAGGATGAGTTAAAGAAAAAGTTTCTTCTACTGTAACTCTTACAGAAACCCTCCCTCCAACTTCTAGTCCAGAAACCATGATTTCACCATCACCTATCAATGCATGAAGATCGCCGATTGAAAGCAAGGCTCCTTCAACGAAAACGGGTAAATAAAGAGTGGATCCAGCTCTTATTTTTTTGTTATCCATATTACCACCATGTTCTCCTGGAACACCGCAGGCAACCGGTTCGTTTTTTGCGGCGACTCCGATAACACCGATACTTGGTGTAACGGGGAGGTTGAGTTTTTCGCTAAACTGGGCGATATTGTTTTTAATAGGGATTATCTTAATTTCAGACGTTGTTACGGAATCTCCCAGCAATCCAGCTCCTGGAATGGCAGCCATTACTCCCTGCTGATCAATAGTGATCGAAAGAATCTCTACTTTCAACACATGACCTGGCTTGGCATTTTCAATGTAAAGAGGACCAGTAGCCGGATTAATTCGGTTCCAGTCTAACTGATCAATGGATTGATGTTCATTATGAATCTGGCTTTGGAAACAGTCATGTGTTTCAAAGATAACCTCACTGCCTGAAGAAACTTTTAAGGCAGGTGTTTCATAAGCACCCAAGGCAAAGACGGAATGACATTTACTAATCTGTAACATGAAAAATCCCTCCTTGTTTTTCTCGAATATCTTTAGTGACAGCTTTATTATAACGCAGAAGTGTCAGATATCAAAGTGCAAAAAAAGACGATAAAAATTATCGTCTGGTAAATTAAGTGTCCATATTCTCCTCTGAGCCTGGAAGTAGTTCAAGTAAAGAAATATTTTCGGAGGCTTCAACTCTTTCAGCAAGACTTAATGAATCTGTTTTCTTTAAGTAAGAGCCAACGGCGGGTACATTAGCATGATAATAATCAGGGTCTTCCAGCTGTACTTGTTCTAAAGTAAGCATAGCAATTAGTTCGCTGTTCTTTTTAGATTTGAGTACCTGTACCCCCAAAGAATGGCGGGTTGCTTTTGAATTAATTTGTGATGTGTTGAAAACAAGTACCTTATTGATGCTGCTGACAGCCAGCAATGTTTCGTCCTGCTCCAGAAAACGAATACCTCGCAGTGGTTGAGAAGCAAAGGCATTTGCAAGAACTTTACGATTGGTTTTCGTTTCGTAAGCGGAAAGAGGAATTTTTGCCATTTTACCATTTTCATAAGCAAAAAGCATATGACCGGCATAGTCAGAAGTAGTAACCATGTAAAGCATTTTTTCATCTGGTTCCGCGGGTACTAAATTTGGCAGATAAAGACCCAAGTCGCTGGTTTTAAGGTCTTCTATTTCGTAAAGTTTCAGTTTATAAGCTTTTTGAGCAGAAGAAAATAGAATCAGATCATCCTTATTTTCTCCTTCAATCTCCTGGATTATATAGTCTTTTGGTTTTAATTTATGGTCAAAATTACCTCGCAGAGAAGTGGATGGAATTTTTTTAAGATAGCCATCTCTTGTTAAAAATACTTTAAGCTTATAATGACTGATCATAACAGCAGGAGAAGCTTGAGGAATATCTTCTCGATCGATTATTTTGGTGCGGCGTGGTTGACCATGGTGATCGCGAACCCTTTTTAGATCATTAATAATATAAGCTTTCTGCCGCTCAGGGCTTTCTATAAGAGCTTCTAAGTCAGCGATAGATTCTCGTAAGCTTTTTAGTTGTTTGGTTTGTTTTAACAGATATTCTCGGTTCAGATGTCGCAGCTTGATTTCGGCGATATACTCTGCCTGAACTTCATCGATGGTGAAGGCGGTCATTAGGTTAGGCACTACTTCTTTTTCTTTCTGTGTCTCTCGAATAATTTGAATAGCTTTATCAATATCCAAAAGAATTTTTTCAAGACCTTTCAGTAAATGCAAGGTTTTTTCCTGTTCTGTTTTTTCGTAGGCAAACTGCCTCTTCAAACAATCTTGTCTGAAGAAGAGCCATTCTTTCAAAATTTCAAGGACGCCTAACACTTTTGGGTGTCCATTGACAATGAGATTAAAATTACAGCTAAAAGTATCCTGTAATGAGGTTTGTCGAAAAAGACGGGTCATTAACTGTTTGGGATCTGTATTTCTTTTCAGATCCAAGGTTAGTTTTAATCCTTTTAAGTCTGTTTCATCACGGATATCGTTTACTTCCTTCAATTTACCCGCCTTCATTAAAGCAACCATTTTTTCCATGATTGCCTCTAAGGTGGTGGTGTAAGGGATTTCGATAATTTCAATACAGTGATCTTCCTTGTTGTACTGATAAACAGCCCGTAAGGAAAAGCTGCCATGACCAGTTCGGTAGATGCGTTCCAGCTCCTGCTTATCATAAAGAAGTTCTGCGCCAGTAGAAAAATCCGGAGCTTTAAGTAAGGAAAATACCTCTTCTTGTTTATCCTCTAGGAAGGCAATTGTTGCATCGCATAGTTCTGTAAGGTTGAAGGAACAAATGTTACTGGCCATACCAACGGCAATTCCCTGGTTTGGATTAGCTAAAATGCTGGGAAAAGTAACGGGTAATAGCACAGGTTCTTTACTGGTATTATCATAGTTTGGAACAAAGGGAACCGTATCTTTATTAATGGCCTGGAAAAATTCGGAAGCCACTGGCATCAGCTTTGCTTCTGTATAACGTGGGGACGCAAAGGCCATATCCCGGGAGTAGCAACGTCCAAAATTGCCCTTGCTTTCAACCAGGGGCATTAGAAGACTTTCGTTTCCTTTGGTCATTCGAACCATGGTTTCGTAGATTGCCATATCGCCGTGAGGATGAATCTTCATCGTTTGTCCCACAATATTAGCAGATTTGGTAAGGTTCCCCTTTAAAAGGCCCATACCATACATGGTATAAAGAAGTTTGCGATGAGATGGTTTTAAACCATCTATTTCTGGGAGCGCCCGTGATATGATAACGCTCATGGCATAAGGCATATAGTTGGTTTCAAGTGTTTCTAGTACATCAAGTTTTTGGATGACTGGTTCTTTCAAAACGATCTTCCTTCCGAGTTAAAGGGTTAACATATAGCATTAATCCAAATCTGCCTGGGCGATATAGGCGGGGCCTTTATCGGTAATAAACAGCTTTCTGCCTGGCAGGTTATTCCCAAGCAAAACATCAAACATCTCTCTCGTTTTAGCGGCTTCGGCAGGGGTTACCTGTATGAGACGCCGTGTATCTGGATTCATGGTAGTTTCCCACATCATTTGCGGCTCATTTTCTCCTAAACCTTTGGATCGCTGTAACTTGTAAGTGCCCTTAATGCTTTTTAGCAGCTTGTTTTTCTCCTGTTCTGTATAAGCGAAGAAGGTTTTTTTGGCTTTAAGATCTGTAATTTCATAAAGCGGTGATTCGGCGATATAGACGTAGCCCATCTCGATCAGTTTGGGTGTTAATACGTAAAGCATGGTTAGAATAAGCGTACGTATTTGATATCCATCTACATCGGCATCTGTACAGATGATGATTTTATTCCAACGTAGTTTGTTCAGATCAAAAGTTGCCAGGTCGGAATGACGAGATTTGATTTCGACGCCGCAACCCAAAACCTTTAACAGATCAACGATAATATCATTCCCAAAAATTTGTGCATAGGAAGCCTTAAGGCAATTAAGGATTTTTCCTCGGACAGGAATGATAGCCTGGAAATTTGCATCGCGTCCCATTTTTGTTGCACCAAGAGCCGAGTCTCCCTCCACGATAAACAGCTCTCTTTTTTCAAGGTCTTTGCTACGACAATCCACAAATTTCTTAACCTTGGTTGCCATATCCATCTTTCCGTTAAGCTTTTTCTTGATATTCAAGCGTGTCTGTTCAGCGGTTTCTCGACTTCTTTTATTTGTAAGCACCTGGTTAAGAATTTTCTCTTTGTCCTGCCGATTTTCTGTGAAATAGATTTCTAATTTTTCTTTTATCAATGCGGTCATTGCTTGCTGGATAAAAGTGTTGTTAATGGATTTTTTTGTCTGATTGGCATAGCTGGTCATGGTAGAAAAAGAGTTTGCAATTAAAAGCAAGCTATCCTCTATATCGGTAAACAGCACTTTTTTTTCATTTTTTCGATAGAGGTTTTCATCTTTAAGAAATTGATCAATGACGGCAACCAGAGAATTTTTAACAGCACGGTCCGGAGCACCACCATGCTCTAAATAGCTGGAATTATGATAGTATTCAATACGAGGATAATGATTATTAAAACAGAGCGCAATTTCCATTTTTACTTTGTATTCTGGCTTATCTTCCCGGTCACGGCCAGCCGTACTCCTGGAAAGGTATCGAATTTCTGTCAGCTCCTGCTCCTGACTGAGTTCTTTGATATAGTCCATAATGCCTTCTGGATAGTAATAGGTAAAACTTTCGTCGGTCAGTTCATCGTAAAAAACAAAATGAACTCCTGCGTTGACAACCGCTTGACGTTTGAGGGTTTCTTTGAAATACTCCTGATTAATATCGATTTCTGTAAACACGTCCAGGTCAGGCAACCAATGGATTCGTGTACCTGTGTCTTTGTACAGGGCTTTTTCTTTTTTTAACCCACCAATATTATGGCCTTTTTCAAAACGAAGGTGATAGCGATGCTTATCTCTTAAAACTTCAACATTCATCCAGGACGCTGCAAATTGGGTAGCGCAAGCACCTAATCCATTTAGGCCGAGGCTGTATTCGTAGGTAAGTCCCTGGATATTTTGATATTTTCCTCCTGCATAAAGTTCGCAAAACACCAGTTCCCAATTAAAACGATCTTCTTTGGGGTTGTATTCCAGTGGGATTCCACGACCATAATCGACAATTTGAATGGAATGATCCTTGAAACGACTAACTTCAATAGTATTTCCGTAACCTTCACGGGCTTCATCGATACTGTTGGCAAGAATTTCAAAGACGGCGTGTTGACAGCCGGCAATGTCATCTGAACCAAAAATAACCCCTGGGCGGAGCCGTACTTTATCCGGTCCTTTCAGGGATGAAATACTTTCATTATTATATGCTTGCTGACCTTTTGCCATTGTTTCGGTCCTTTCTTACTCTTTATTCTTAAAAATAAGACCTTTGTCCTATCTTTACTCCTATTTGTGTGTTTATTTTGTGATATCAGAAATAAAATATTTCATGCTGGTTTTTTTAAGTTCCTGAAGGCTTTCCAGTACATAATAGGTATGAATCCCGGTACGGGTAGATAACTCATCTACAATGGTTTCGCAATCACTAACTTGCTTGCCATGAATCATAGTGTAAAGATTGTATGGAAAATCAGGAAGCGTAGGTCGTTGATAACAGTGAGAAACAGCGGGATGATCGGCCATTTTTTTTCCGACCTCCTCGATAGTTTCTTCTGGTACCTGCCATACAACCATTGCATTTGCCTGGTAGCCCAGTTGATGATGCCGCACAACTCCTCCCAGTCGTCTTAGAATCCCAGTAGTAAGATAAGCATCGATTCTTTGTAGCAGATAACGCTCCGTTATTTGGAGTTCTTGTGCCATGTCGGCATAAGGAGTAGCTGTCATAGGAATATCTTCTTGCAACCGACGGATAATTTTTTTATCAAGAGAAGTAAGGATCATAAAGAGCCTCCTGTCGAACCGGCATTAAACTGTACTTTAATCTTAAAAACACGTTTTGCCGGCAGGTTTATTATTCTACCGGATTTAGTCATTTTCTGCAACCGGTCTTCTAGTTCAAAAATAATAGTGTCTTGCGTTTTCTTTGAAGGCGAGATTAACGTGAACCATAAGTTATAGGGGTGTTTTCGAACATAATGGTGGGTAACGCCCGGTAAAGAGTTAATGAGCTTCGCGGCATGCTTTATTTCTTCTTCGGGTACTTGGACAGCGCATAAGGTGCTGACATAACCGAGTTTTTTTGAATCAAAAACACCACCAATACGCCGAATTTTACCACTTGCTCTTAATCGTTGCAACCGATTGAGCACATCTTTTTCATCGGTTCCTAGCTGGCAGGCAAGCTTTTCATATGGTCGAGAAGTTACAGGAAAATGGTGTTGAATTAAAGTAATAAGCTTTTCATCAAGAGTGTCCATTAAAGAGCCTCCTTTTTTCCACCTTGATACAAGCACCAAGGTTCTTCAGCCATATAATCTCCATCGTGATAATAGGCGGCTCTGGCACGACAACCACCACAGGTTTTTTTATAAGCACAGTGACCGCAATAGCCAGAATAATTCATACCTCTTAACTTTTCAAATACAGCACTGTTTTGCCATATTTCATGAAAGGGGGTTTGGCGCACATCACCAATTTCCATATCCATATAAGCGCAAGGTTGTACTTTTCCTGTAGGGCTGATAATACAATAAGAGGTTCCAGCTAAACATCCCCTGCCAAAACGGGTTTGAAGGTTCATTTGGTCAGCAATTCGCATAAACTGAGGGGCGCAGGTAGGTTTTAGTTCAATAGATACAGTCTTTTGCTTTTTCATGATCCGAGAGATCACAGACTCGTACTCAACGGCCCGGAGGGAAGTGTCTTCAATGTTGGAACCTCTTCCTGTCGGTACCAAAAAGAAAAAATGATGGGCAACAGCTTTTTCTGAGACTGCAAAATCAGTAATGTTTTCCAGTTCAGATTTATTCCAATCCATAACCGTTGTATGAATCTGAAAAGGAAGCCCTACTTCTCGGCAGATGGCCATGCCTTCAACGGCTTCTTTCCAAGCACCTTGATAACGTCGGAGGTTATCGTGTTTATCCGAATTCATGCTGTCCAAGCTTATACCAATACCCATTGCACCTGCTTTTTTTAGTTCTCTCGCTAAGTCAGGTGTGAGCAATGTTCCGTTACTGCCTAACACGGGACGAAGGCCCAATGTTTTTGCATAAGAGATTAACTCTACTAAATCACTGCGCATTAAAGGCTCGCCACCGCTGAAAATCATAATTTTGAAGCCAGCCTTTTGGATATCTTCCAATAAAGATTTAGCTTCTTTGGTGGTTAATTCCTGATCAGCCCGTGCGCCGGAGTCACGGTAGCAGTGGTCACAAAACATATTGCATTGATTTGTACTGTTCCAGGAAATGATCATGAAAGCTCACCCTCTTTGCTGATTTCTTTATCTGTTAAATAACAAGCTGGATCAGATTCCCAAAAATCACCTGTGATTGCTTCTGCCCTGGCACGAAAATTACCGTTGCAAAGATCAAGCCAATGGCAGGTAGCGCATCGCCCTTTGAGTAAAGGTTTTCGGTTCTTTAGCCCAGCTTGAATAGGATGGTTCGTCCCTTGCCATATTTCGGAAAAAGGCTTTTCCTTCACATTGCCAAAGCAATGATTTTGGGTAAATTGGTCAGGGTGCACATTTCCCTGACTGTCTACATTGGCAAAAGCCATGCCGCTTCGGTTTCCGCCATTGCGTTTCAAAAGAGACAAGACATTTGCGGCTTTTTCAGGGTGTGATTTCCGTAGTTTTAGATACAAATAGACACCGTCGGCATGATTATCAACACTGAGAATCTCTTTGTTCAAACCTCTGCGCTGAAAGTCCAGGGTACGGTCGATAATTCGGTCCACCACCTGTCTGGTTTCTTCTGGTGTTAGTACATCCTTGGTCAGCTCACTGCCACGCCCAGAATAAACCAGATGGTAAAAACAAATACGATCGATCTTAGCTTCTTCCACTAGATCAAGAACTTCATCCACATCATGCATGTTCTGACGGTTGATGGTAAAGCGAAGCCCTACCCGTTGGCCTTCAGCGACACAATTTTCGATGCCTTTAAATGCCTGCTGAAAAGAGCCTTGCTTTTGTCGAAACTGGTCATGTACTTTTTCAAGGCCATCCAGACTAATTCCTACATAGCCAATCCCAATGGATTTAAGCTGTTGTGCTATTTTTTTCGTGATAAGCGTACCGTTGGTAGAAAGCGTGGGTCGAATACCTAGTCTAGCGGCTTCTTCAGCCAGCTTGAAAAAATCTGGTCGTAGGAGTGGTTCTCCACCGGAAAACAGCAATACCGGCACCCGAAAATCGGCCAGTGACTGGATAAAGACCATGGCTTCTTCATGATTTAATTCTCCCGGATAATGGTGATGATCAGAATTCATATAACAATGAATACAGCGCAGGTTGCAGGTTCTGGTGGTGTTCCAGGCAACAACAGGACCACAGCCTTTTCGAATACCATGGGGCCATTTAGTCGATTCTTCTTGGTAACGGAGTTGATCCCCATAGTGATGAGCGCCTGTAAGAAATTTAGTGAAACTAATCATAAAAAACGAGCCACCTTTCAAAATATGCCTTAAAATGGTAAAATCTATGTGCTGCCCCAAAAGCAGATATCTTATAGTATACCCTTTCCGGAGTAAGAAGTATCATCTAAGCTGTAATGCTACTTTAGTCCATTATAATACAAGCTTACAAGAAGTATATCAGATAAGAAGTATAAAAAGGAGAATTCATAATGAGCGGTTATTTTCCGATGATGATGCAGTTAAATAAAAAAAAATGTGTGGTTATTGGTGGTGGGATAGTTGCGGAAAGAAAAGTAACAGCTCTTTTGGAATCGAAGGCGGAAGTTACAGTTATCAGCCCGGAAATAACAGAAAAAATACAGAAAAGCTATGAGAAAGGATCTTTGAAGTGGGAAAAAAGAGGGTATCGTTCCGGTGACTTTGATAAGATTCCTTTTGCGTTTATTGCCGTAGGGGACGAGAATGTTAATAAACGATGCCGGCAGGAAGCAAATAAGACAAACACATTATTAAATATAGCGGATCAACCAGATCAATGTGATTTTATGTTGCCGGCCGTTTTGCGGCAAGGCGATTTATTGTTAACCGTGTGTACCAGCGGTAAAAGTCCTATGCTGGCTAAAAAGATTAAACAGGATTTAATGCAAACATATGGAAAGAGCTACAGTATCGTACTAGATACATTAGGTGAAATTCGACAGGATGCTTTTCTTCAAATAGCCAATCAAAAAAACAGGCAAGAGATATTCAGACAATTGATATACGATGGTATGGTAGAAAAAGCACTTACTTTGCCGGTTCAAGAAGTGGAAACTTTTCTTATGCAGGAATACAAGGAATTGGTGTTATCGACAAAGGAACATGGCAGTGAAAAAGGTAGTGAGATAGAAAAAAGGAGGAAGGCTGTGAAAAAATTAATCATTGGATCAAGAGGAAGCAGGCTGGCACTGATTCAAGCAAAATGGGTGCAGGAAAAACTTCAGGAAGCACACCACGGTCTGAAAATAGACATTAAAATCATTAAAACCAAAGGAGATATTATTTTAGATCGAACCTTAGACAAGGTGGGAGGAAAAGGCCTGTTTGTTAAAGAAATTCAGAATGCTCTGTTTGATGGGAGTATTGACTTAGCGGTTCATAGTATGAAGGATGTGCCGGGAGAATCGCCGGAAGGATTAAAAATGGTAGCGATTCCGGAACGGGAAGATGCAAGGGACGTGTTGGTTACAGCGGACGGAAAGTCTTGGAAAGAATTGAGAGACAAACCAGTTATTGGTACCAGCAGCATGCGGAGACAAGCACAGATGAAGGCCTTAAGGCCAGACA
Source organism: Tindallia californiensis (assembly GCF_900107405.1). NCBI lineage: Bacteria > Bacillati > Bacillota > Clostridia > Peptostreptococcales > Tindalliaceae > Tindallia > Tindallia californiensis. The sequence goes on from NZ_FNPV01000004.1 coordinate 206,021, forward strand.
GTCAGATAGTTCCGATACGTGGAAATATCGAAACAAGGATGCAAAAAATGAAAGATCAGCATATGGATGGCATATTACTGGCGGCAGCCGGGCTTATTCGTTCAGGTTATTTTAATGAGAAGTATCATTTTGCTTTTTCGGAGGAAGCATTTATTCCAGCAGTTGGTCAGGGAGCTTTAGGATGTGAGATTAGAGAAGATGACGTAGAAACGACAGGAATTGTAAAGGTGTTAGATGATATGGAAAGCCGGCGGAGAGTAGAGGCAGAAAGAGGGTTTTTGAATCATCTGGAAGGAGATTGCCATGTGCCGGTGGGTGCCTTTGCATGGATAGAAGAAAAGAAACTTACGATTTTAGGGATGGTAGCGTGTGTTGAAACAGGAAAACGCTTGACGGCCGTTGCAAGTGGAGAAGGAAGTGGCGAGGCGCTTGGTGTTAAGGTGGCGGAAGAACTGTTGGAAAAAGGAGCCGCTAGTCTGTTGAAAAGAAAATAAGTAATAGAGGAGGCGAAAAGGGATGAAACAATCAATGGTTTATTTGGTTGGTGCAGGTCCGGGGGAGAAAGATCTCATCACTCTGCGAGGCTTAAATTGTCTTAAAAAGGCGGAGGTAGTGTTATACGACCGTCTGTCTGGAACAGAACTTTTATCTTTTGCACCAGAAGACGCTGAGTTTATTGATGTTGGAAAAAAACCGAACCATCATCCGGTACCACAGGAAGAAATAAATCGCATTTTGGTTAAAAAAGCGAAAGAAGGAAAGCTAGTGGTTCGTCTCAAAGGAGGCGATCCTTTTGTCTTTGGACGAGGAGGGGAGGAAGCACTGGCTTTAGCTAAAGAAGGGCTTCTGTATGAAATTGTACCTGGCATTACCTCTTCGATTGCCGTGCCTGCTTATGCAGGCATACCGGTGACTCATCGTCATGTCAGTCCTTCTTTTCATGTGATTACTGGTCACGAAGATCCGACACAGGATGAATCTTTAGACTATGAAATACTTGCGAAATTAACAGGCACTTTGATTTTTTTGATGGGAGTAGGTCGTTTAGAAAGGATTACAAACCAGTTAATAGAATATGGGAAAGACCCAAACACGGCCGTTGCTTTAATTCATCGGGGAACCACTTCGGAACAAAAGACGATTACAGGAAGGCTAGACAATATTGTCGACAAAGTTCGAAAAGCGAATCTTAAGCCACCCTGCATTATTATTATTGGAGATGTGGTGAATCTGGCTTCTTCGCTTCAATGGTTTGAAAATAAACCTCTATTTGGAAAAAAAATTATGGTAACGAGAAGTCGACTTCAGGCAAGTCAATTGACCGCATATCTGAAAGAAATGGGAGCAGAAGTGATCGAATGTCCTACGATAGAAATTAAGCCCATTGATAAGCCGGAAAATGTGAATCAGGTGATCGGAAAAATAGACCAGTATCATCATATCATATTTACCAGTGTTAATGGAGTAAAAGCATTTATGAGACAATTGAATAAGCAAGGAATGGACCTGCGTCACCTATCTAAAGAAAGTCGCATCACAGCCGTAGGAGAAGCCACTCGTAAAAAACTGGTTGAAAAAGGACTTCAGGTAGATTATATGCCAGAAGTGTTTACGGCAGAGGGGGTACTGGAGGCGTTAACTCCTTTTGTAAAGCCGGAAGAAAAGGTCTTGATACCTCGTGCTGAATTGGGACGCAAAAATTTGATCGAAGGATTAGAAAACCTGGGAACGGTGGTAGATGAACTGGTTTTATATAAAACAACCCTTCCGATGGAGAATCAAGAAAAGCTTATCAATACGATATCCGATAAGCTTGATTGGATTACGTTTACCAGTGCATCCACAGTGAATCATTTAGTGGAAATGGTGGGAGAGGATTATCTTCACCTGCTTCAAAAAACAAAACTGGCAGCGATAGGGCCAATTACAGCTAAGGCAGCTAAGAGCCACAATTTGTCCATTACCTGTCAGGCAGAACCGTATACAATCCCAGCGTTAGCAGAAGCCATCAGGAAGGAGACTGTCAAAGAAAATGAGAAATAAAAGACCAAGAAGATTACGGGAAAAGACATTCATAAGAAATTTGGTGCAGGAAACCACTGTTCATAAAAATGATCTGATCCAGCCTCTTTTTATTGTCCACGGGAAAGAAATTAAAAAGGAAATAGATGGTATGCCAGGTCAATATCATTTATCGGTAGATCAACTGTCCGGTGAAATAAAGGAAATTAAGGAAGCGGGCATTAAAGCCGTTCTTTTATTTGGTTTGCCTCAGTATAAGGATGCCTTTGGGTCGGAAGCCTATGACCCAAGAGGAATTGTGCAACAAGGAATCCGGGAAGTTCGGGAGCATTTTCCTGAAATGCTTATCATGACAGATGTATGTTTATGTCAATATACAGATCATGGCCATTGCGGGATTGTAGAAAATGGAAAAGTGCTTAATGACGAATCGTTGGAATTAATTGCACAGACCGCATTAACCCATGCACAAGCAGGTGCGGATACGGTAGCTCCCTCGGATATGATGGATGGAAGGGTAGCTGCTATCAGACAAAAGTTGGATCTCAATGATTTTCAAGATGTAAGCATTATGAGTTACAGCGTAAAATACGCCTCTGTTTTTTATGGTCCCTTCCGGCAGGCAGCGGGTAGTTCACCACAATTTGGTGATCGGCGCAGTTATCAGATGGATCCTGCAAATGTACAGGAAGCACTCAGGGAAGCGCAGCTGGACGTGGAAGAAGGCGCTGACATGCTGATGGTAAAACCAGCTTTGGCGTATCTGGACGTAATCAAGACAGTGAAAGATCATTTTCCTCTTCCTCTGGGTGCTTACCAGGTTAGTGGCGAGTATTCAATGATCAAAAACGCTGTAAAGGGAGGGCTTCTGAATAATGACCAAATAATGGTAGAAACATTGACCAGTATCAAAAGAGCTGGAGCCGATATGATTATCACTTATTTTGCTAAAGAGATGGCTCGCTGGATTGATAATCATCGTTAATAAAAAAGAAAAAGAAGCCTGTTATAGCCATTTGAGATATGATATACTGTTTAGAACACTGATGTCGATAAAGGAGGTTTCTTTTAATGCCGAAAATAGTCAATTATGAAGAAAAAAAACAGATGATCATGAAAAAATCAATGGAATCATTTTTGAAAAAAGGGGTGCATGGGACTCATTTAGTGGATATTGCCAACGCTTGCAAAATGGGAAGGACTACCATTTATCAATACTTTCGAAACAAAGATCAGATTTTGGAGTACACAATTCAGAACTTGTTTCAGGATTTAAGGGCTGATATTAGGGAAACGGTTTTAGAGGATAAGGATAATCCTTATGAAAAAATTCGAAAACTAATTCCGGCCATTGTAAAACTCTATCTTAAAAATCAAAAGATGATTGTTTTAGTAGATTTATGGCTCATTTTAATACGCGAAAACAACCCGATGGTTCGGCAGCTAAATGACCACATGGAAGAAACTCGGAATATATTCCAAGGAATGCTGGAAGAAGGCATAAAAGAAGGGGTTATACGGCCAATGAACACAGAAAGCATGGCGTTTACGCTTTATGCAACGGTAGAGTCTTTTCTGCTGCACATGGCACTTCACCAGGAGCAGGAAGTCAGTGACCACATCGAATCATTAGATATACTACTGGAAGGATTAAAGGCATAAAAAAGCCACCCGTAAAGGGTGGCTTTAATAATGCCAGGGAGGGTTTTTGGTCTCCATAATCTTATCTTTAATACAAAAATTATCAATGATTCTAGCGTAAATTTCAGTAGTATTGATCAGGTCTTTGATAGCAATTCTTTCTGACTCAGTATGAGACATCCGGATATCTCCAGGACCAAAGACGACGGTGGGTATTTTGGCATATACCTTTAGCAAAGCCGCATCCGTCCATCCTCGCCCCCTGGTTATTTTCGGTTCTCGTTTGATCACTTCTCTGATCGAGGTTCTGACCGCGTGGACAATAGGTTCTGTCATTGGTGTGACTAAAGGTGGATGGTTTAACGCCGTATCATTAGCAGCGCTTTTAAGAATTTCTGCTTGGAGACTAGGATCATCTCTTTTCATATCATTTAAGATATCTTGATACTCCTGCGTAACCGACTGGACGGTTTCACCAGGGATATATCGGCGGTCAATCTTTACTGTGCAGGTATCGGCAACTGTACTTTGGCCAACACCACCTTCAATGATGCCAATATTCATCAAAGAAACCCCCATGAATTCATCTTTTCTTTTTCGAATTTTAGGATATAGATCTCTTTTTGCCCGATAGATAAACTCAGCTGCTTTTTCGATGGCGTTGATACCACTTTCCGGGCTTCCGCTATGAGAAGCTCTGCCGGTGAATACAACATCAAACCATTCAAGACCTCGATGGCCAACGGCATATTCATAATTTGAAGGTTCGCCAACAATCGCTGCGTTTGCTCGAATACCGGAATTAATCAGATGCTCCGTTCCTTCGCTTTTTCCTTCTTCGCCAATAACACCGGTAAAAATAATATCTCCGTCCGGTGTGATGCCAGCACGTTTATAAGCCAGCATCGTAATAAGCATCGAGGCTAGACCGCCTTTCATATCGGCAGCACCGCGCCCCCAAACATAGCCACTGTGAACTCCTTCCTTAAAGGGATCTATGGTCATGCGGTAAGGAGTAATGGTATCTAAATGGCCATTTAACATCAGGGAATTGCCATTGCCACTTCCTCGAAGAAAAACAAGCACATTTTTGCGCTGGTCAACTACTTCCTGGAACTGGACTTCCATACCGTGGGAACCACAGTAATCATAAATAAACTCAGCAACTTCTTTTTCCTGATGCAAAACATCTGGATGGCTTGGTATGCTGATTAACTTTTCTGCCAGTTCAATTATTTCATTATGATGGTAGTAATCATTTACATAAAACAAGGATGGCCACTCCTAGCCTAATCAGAATTGATAGTTCATTCGCATGAACCTCTTTCTATATGTCACCATATGCAGAATCAAAAAGCAAGAACCTTTAAGACAATATATGGGATAAATCCCATATATAATGAAAATAGCCCACTCATTCGGCACATAATGGAAGCATGCTTGAAAATGCGTAGAGTTTGTTTAGATGAAAAGAACTTCGGTATTAATCAGGTATGGAGGTGGTAAGCGTGGGAAAGTAATTCTTATGTTATTAGTGACCATTTTTACCATAGGCGGTTGTCAGTTATCGGAACCAAAACTTACGGAAGGGGAAGTCGATATGAATAAAGAAAGAAAAACACCGACTAATGGAATTGATGAGAAACCGAAAGTGACCGCATTAGCAACTTTTGGCCTAGGTTGATTTTGGGGACCGGATGCTCAGTTTGGGCAAATGAAAGGTATTATCAGAACTAGAGTGGGTTATGCAGGTGGAGAAGTACCCAATCCTACCTATCGAAAAATAGAGGATCATTCAGAGGTTATCCAAATTGAATATGATCCAGCGGTTATTAACTATGAAAGGTTGCTGGAAGTATTTTGGAACAGCCATGATCCAACAGCAATGGCTTATTCGAGGCAATACATGAGTATTCTACTCTTTCATGATGAAGAACAGGAAAAAATCATTGAAAAGAGCCGTCAAGCCTACGAAGAAAAAAGCGGAAAGTCGGTGCTGACGGAGATCAAAGAACTGGATAGATTTTATTCAGCGGAAGGATATCATCAAAAGTATTATTTGCAAAACAGGTCGGGAATTGTTGAAGAGGTGAGGGGGATGTATTCGGACTTTAATGACTTTGTAGACTCTACAACAGCAGCACGCTTGAATGGATATGTGGCTGGAAAAGGGACAATGGAAGATTTTGAGGAAGATATAGCTAAGATCAACTTATCAGAAGAAACAGAACAAAAAATAAGAGAACTTCTGGAGATCCTTTGGTAGAGGTGAAAACCACCCCATCAATGGTTGGTGGGGTGGAAAATGGATGCGATGAATAGAAAGTCAGCGACGCTTAAAGCGTTTTTCTTTTTTTGAGGATAGCGGAGCGTTGCTTTTTACTGGAGGTATCAGTGCGTTACGGTGATAGCCAATCAAATCCTGACGTCCTGCTTTTTCAAGGGCTTTTCGAATCAGACTCTGATTCTGTTTTTTGCCAGCCTGCAGTAAAGCACGCTGCATCTGTTTTTCCACGGGATCCTTAGGCACATATATTTTTTCATTGCTTCGTGGATCTATTTCCGTATAATACATACAGGTAGACAATGTACCAGGTGTCGGGTAAAAATCCTGTACCTGTTCTGGCTGATGGCCCAGCGTTTTAAGATAGACAGCAAGTTCGATAGCGGCGTGTATATCGGAACCCGGATGGCTGGATATCAGGTAAGGGACTAAAAACTGACGACGCTGTTCTTTTTCATTGAACTGGTGGTATTGATGGCGAAACTGGTCAAACACCTGGATAGCTGGCTTACCCATTAAATGAAGAACTTGGGCATTTGAATGTTCCGGTGCCACTTTAAGTTGGCCACTAATATGGTGCTTACAAAGATCTCTAAAGAAAGTAGTGTCCGGATCGGCTATTAAGTAGTCGTAGCGAATTCCTGAACGGATAAACACCTTCTTAATCCCTGGAAGTTTTCTTAGCTTGCGAAGCAATGAAACATAATCCTGATGAGATACTTCGATATTGGGACATAAAGAAGGGGCCATGCATTGCTGGTGACGGCACGCACCATGCGCCACTTGTTTTTTACAAGCGGGCTGTCTGAAGTTAGCCGTAGGACCGCCTACGTCGTGGAGGTAGCCTTTGAAATCCTTATCGGCAATCAAGGTCTTAGCTTCCTTCACGATAGATTCATGGCTTCGTACCTGAATATGCCGCCCTTGATGGAAAGTGAGGGCACAGAAATGGCACCCGCCAAAACAACCTCTGTTGCTGACCAAGCTAAACCTCACCTCGTCAAAGGCAGAGACATGTCCTTCCTTTTGATGCATAGGATGGATTTGTCTTGTATAAGGGAGGCGATAGACTTGATCCATTTCTTGGGTGGTCAGCGGCTGGGAAGGAGGAATCTGGACAATAAATCCATGTTCGTATGGTTCGGCTAAGACTTCGCCGGAAATAGGGTCTGTGTGATTCATTTGTGCAAGAAAACTTTGCCCTACTTGTTTTTTTGAAGCCAAAAGCGTTTTCCAGGCCGGAAGCACGACCGGGTGATTGACAATGCTTAAATCTTTGGTAAAAAAGGAAGTGCCCTTAATAAAGGTAAGGCTGGAGGCTGGTAAGCCGCTATGCAAAGCTTCGGCAACTTCTAAAATAGTTTTTTCAGCCATGCCGTAAATAAGGAGATCGGCTTTCGTATCCATTAAAATCGAAGGTTTTAACCGGTCTTCCCAATAATCATAATGAGCCATTCGTCGAAGGCTGGCTTCGAGCCCGCCGAGAATAATAGGGGTGCCCGGAAAAAGTTTTTTTATTTTTCTGGCATAAACAGTGGTGGCTCGATCTGGTCGCTTTCCTATGACACCTCCTGGTGTGTAGGCATCGGATTTTCTTCGTTTTTTGGCAACTGTATAATGATTAACCATGGAATCTAGATTGCCACTGGTAACTAAAAAGCCGAGACGTGGCGTCCCTAGCTTGGTGAAAGATTCGCTTTTAGTCCAATCTGGTTGAGGGATGATGCCTACTTTGAAACCAGCGGATTCCAGCCATCTTCCAATAATAGCGACACCAAAAGAAGGGTGATCTACGTAAGCATCACCGGATACCAGGACAAAATCCAGCTGATCCCATCCTCTCTTTTGAAGGTCAAGTTGACTGACGGGTAAAAACTCGTTGAACATTCGATTAATTCCTTTCTGATAGCGTTATAGGTAAATGAAGGAATATGAAAGAATAGAAGATTCTAGTAGAGGCCGTAGGCTTTGCTGACATCTTGAACAAAAATAATCCCTTTACCCGGTTCGTTAATATTTAACTCTTTGCTGATAGAGGATGTAATGTGATCTGTTAATTCTTGCTGGGAGATAATTAATACAATTTCCTTTTCTGGTTCAATATCCATGGCAAAAAGTTTTCCTGTTTCATGAATACCAGAGCCTCTGGCTCCAATAATAGTTCCTCCTTTAGAGCCGGCTTTGGCAGCGGCTTCGATTACTAATTCGGCATTTCCTCGATCCACAATTACCATAATTGATTGATACATTGGATTACCCACCTCTTTCCTTGCACCATTGTTATTACATGGCATCATTTCAGCACCCAAAACATTGGACAGAGGAATACTGAAAGCGATGCCATGATTTTTTTTATAGAAACAAAACTTTGCATTCATTTTCTCCATGGTATCATGTGCAACCTGTTGTTCTGCACCGAGGATTACAATCTCTTTACGTACTTTGTTTAGCTCCAAGAGTTCTAAAAGGGGATTTTTAATGGTCCCCTTTGCTAACATGACTGTACCTCCAGTTATACCACACCCTTTGGCAAATTTAAGGATTTTACTGCCCAGTCCAGCGTTTACAATAACATATATTAATTCATAATGTTTGCAGTCAAGTTTGGTCATTAAGATATTCCCTCCTTACCGGATCGTAGTTTAAAAATGAGTCCCAGTAGTTGCATCGTTATAATCGGTGTTAACGCAACGGTTGCGATCATACCGAATCCATCGATCAATACACTTGCATTGACAGTAGCATCAGCAACGCCATTCGTGAAAGCAAGAATGAAAGTGGCTGTCATAGGACCTGTTGCTACACCGCCTGCATCAAAAGCAATTCCCACAAACAGTTTAGGGACAATAAACATAAGACTCAATGAAATAATATAACCGGGTAGAAGATAATGCCATAGCTGTATGGTTGGGACCATAATGCGAAGCATTGATAAGGCAATGGCGATTCCTACCCCTATAGATAAGGAAAGCAAAACAGCTTCTCTTTTTACATAACCACTGGTTACATCTTCTATCTGCTGTGTGAGTACATATACAGCAGGTTCAGCCAGTATAGTGGTGACTCCCAGAAAAAAGCCTATAAAAGCAATCAGCGAAATATTACTTCGCTCAGCAATTTGTGAGCCTACGACGGTTCCTACATCCATGAAGGCTCCGTTGACACCAATCAAGAAAATCAAAAGACCGATAAATGTATAGACAAAACCTTTTATAAGTCGAGTGAAATCTCTTTTTTTTAGTTTGAAAGTTAATTTTTGTAAAATGAGCAGAATCATTAAAAGTGGTAAGACTGAAAGGATCGTCTCCTTCATCATAGAAAAAGTGATAGCGAAAAAAGGGGCTAACAGGGCACTTGATTCACTCACGGTTACTTCAATATTTCCAGAAATACTTTCTGTACTAGAAAACAGATTTAAGACAAGTACAGATAAAATAGCACCAACAGATGCAATGGCTACTAGCCCAAAACTATCTTTTTCAGAAGCTTTCCGATCTTTTTTTAGGTTAGAAACACCAACCGATAAAGCAAGGATAAAAGGTACGGCTAATACGCCTGTTGTGGCACCTGAAGCATCGAAGGCGATAGTAATAAACTCCAAGGATGAAAAGATAGATAGGATAAAAACCAATCCATAAAGAATGAGCAGAAGAATATAAAGGGGAATATTATAAACAATACGAATAAATCCAAGGGCTAGCATGACAGCAATGCCTACTGAAACAGTAATAAGAAGAACAAGTCCAGGAATATGACCTGATGTAATGCTAGAAACCTGGTTAGCTAATACAATTAAGCCTGGTTCTGCGATTGAAATAAAAAAGCCTAGAATCAAACCAGCAATTATAACAATCCAAAGCTTATTAGATTGTGCGATGGAATGACCTGTTAAATCCCCTAGGGGAGTGATTCCGATGTCTACGCCAATTAAAAAAATGGTTAATCCGATGATGACGAGTCCGGCTCCAATGATAAAACGTAAGATTAAAGGCGTGCCTAAAGGAGTAAGACTAAAATGAAATAAAACAACAATAAGAGTGATAGGTAGAACAGAAAAAAGTACTTCTTTGAATTTTTCGGTAAAAATATTCAACTAAAACCACAACCTTCCTAGCTAGAACAAATAGTAGTAATTGATATGAAGCACAATGCAAGAACTATGAATTTTTTACCCTTAAAATCAATAGTATAACAGTTATATAGATTGATCAATACCGTGTAATCCTGTAAAATTAAAAAAGATGATCCTTTGGAGGTGGTAGTTATGTTAAAAACCTGCATATTTGAAGCAGATGATATAAAAATGAATAAAGTTTATGAAAATCATAAATGCTTTGAGGATATGGATAAACATCAGAAGCAACAAAATCTTTGTAGTAAAATTAATCAGCATTATGGTCGTCTTTTTTTTCCCGATCATATAAGCGAAAGAGGAAGACCCTATTTTACCGGATCTTTGATCTTATCAATGGATGGACGCATGGGATTTATGAATGATCCCAGCAGCCGTACGCTGGCAAAAGCAAACATAGAAGACCCGACAGAAGGCATGGCAGACCTTTGGATGGTAAACGTGTTAAGAACCTATGCGGATGCTGTTTTATTGGGTACAACCACATTACATGCAGAACCTGAGTTTACAGGCCATGTGTATGACCCGGAGTTACAGCAGTACCGGCTGGAAAGGTCAGAACGATTTGCACCGGTTCCTTGGAACATTATTATTACAAGAGAGCCGGAAAAATTGCCATGGAACCATCCGGTATTAAATACTCCCGAAATACCTGTTTTGATGATTATTCCAGGAGATAAAACAAAGAATATGGAGTGGTGTGCAGAAAATAATTTTTGTTATGAGTTAATTAGGATGGACTATCCCTTTGAAGGTTTTGAAGGAGACAGCCTTAATAGTTCACAAAAGGATGGGCAGACTCATTTGGTAGCAGCCTTGCCAGAAGTGGGTTTTCCGGATTGGAAACTGGTAATGAAACTGATGGGTTTACTAAAAATAAAGCAAGTAGCCGTAGAATCTCCTTATTGGATTTATGAATTGATACAAGAAAAAGTGATGGATGAAGTGTTCACAACACAAACGGGTGTGTATGCAGGTGGGAGTTTAGTACCAGGAAAAAACCAGCCTTTTCATTCGACACAAGCTCCTCAATTGGAACTGGCCAGCATTCATATGACAGGCAACAATGTCATGATGATGCGTCAACGCTTAAAATACAGAGATAGATAGGAGTCTTAACGGTAGTAGTCATGGGCTACAAGCAGTAGCAAAGAATGGGTTGCAGGAAGAAAGGAGAAGAAAATATGTCAGATTTAAGAAAAAAGGTAGTGGAGCGCTGGTTCTCTGAAGATACAAAATGCCCAACGATTATGATGGCGAATATTACTACCTCTTCTAATCGAGAAAGAAACATGAAAAAAATAGAAGAAATTATTCAAATAGCTCATGAAAAAAAGGTAAACATTTTAATTCTTCCGGAACTATGTATCTCTGGTTATTTATGGGAAACAGAAAATCCAAAGATTATCAGAGATCATCTAAGGAATTGTTCGAATCAGGAAATACAGCCATGGTTAGATCGTATTCGGGACAGTTTAGATGACAGCGGAAAAGGACTGGAATATGTAATCTTTAATAACGCCCGACCAGTTAACGGAGATTTTTATAACTCTACCTATTTTTTACATCCGGTTGGCGATTGCAATGAACTGGATCGAATTTATGATAAGATTTTTCTCACACCTATTGAGGTTCCTTATTTTAGAAGAGGTACGGATCGAAGGCTGATCCTTGACACCCATTGGGGAAAATTCGGATTTCTTACTTGCTATGATCTTTGCTTTATGGAGTTGCCAAGAAAATATGCCATGGTAGATGAAGTGGATGCTATCATTACCGTTGCAGCATGGCGATCTCAGGCTATCAGAGAATATGCTATGATGAATGTTCGAACAGATAATTATTATGGCTACTTATGGAACCTAATGAATTCTTCGAAAGCGGCCTATAATCAGGTGTGGAGTTTAGGTGTCAACTGTGTGGGGAGCCATGAGGTTAATGGAAGTCTTTTCTGGGGAGGAAGTGGAGTGTGGGCACCTTCCGGACTTCCCTTACTGCAAGGATCTAATATGAGAGAAGAACTGCTGATTATTCATCACTTGGATATTGCAAACTATGAAGAAAAACACTCTCTTGAATTTAATTATCGCATGGAGTTTAACAACGTATATAAAGAGATTAAAGAAACTTATCCAGAACCTGTTGTGGTTGATGGGATTGTTCCAGAACGGAAAAAAGACTTATAATAAAATCCGCCATCAGGGGCGGATTTTATTTTACTGAAATAATATTACGTCCATAAAAAATTTCAGTCATTTCCTTTTGAATTTTTCTTTTGATTTTCTTGCGATCAGCAGGAGAAAAAGCATCTTTAGGAGTATCAAAAAGGTAATTGTCCAAGTCAAACTCGCGTAAGATCATTTTGGTGTGAAAAATACTCTCCTGATACATATTGACATCAATCATCTGATACTGGTTTCTTGTTTTAGCTGGAATATAATTCTGGATAGAATTAATTTTATGATCAATGAAATGCTTTTTGCCGTCGATATCACGTGTGAAGCCCCGAACCCGGTAATCGATAGTAATAATATCAGAATCAAAGCTTTTGATGAGGTAGTTTAAGGCTTTCAGTGGAGAAATTTCACCACAAGTAGAAACGTCGATGTCGGCCCGGAAAGTGCTAACCCCTTCGTAGGGATGGCTTTCTGGATAGGTGTGGACGGTGACATGACTTTTGTCAAGATGGGCAACCACAGACTCCTTTTGGGGGCTGGCAGAATGTTCCGACTCTTTGCCTAAGTGATCTACAGGACCTTCAGCAATGAGCATGGTGACACTAGCCCCCTGAGGCTCGTAATCCTGCTGGGCAACATTTAGGACGTTAGCACCAATCATATGGGTCACGTTGGTCAAAATTTCCGTTAACCGTTCGGCGTTATACTGAGAGTCGATATAGCGAACGTATTCCTTCCGATGCTCAAAACTTTCAGCATAAGCAATGTCATATATGTTAAAGCTTAATGACTTTGTAAGATTGTTGAAATCATATAGCTTGAGCTTTTTTATTTCTTTAATTTTCAATGGATAACCTCCTTTCAGCTTAAGACAGTGATTGCTGTCTTTCTCACATCATTATAACGATGCTGAGATTTCAACGCAACCATAAATATCATTCTCAGAATAGAAGGGGCTGGTATATTACAAATCTTTCTGTTAAAATCTGCCTAGAGGTGAATGATATCATTCAGAAAAAGAAAGATAGAAACCAAGTCACTACAAAGAGGAATGAATAAGAAATGAAGCAGTATATCAAAAATGGAAAAATACCGATCGTGATCGTATTATTGGCAATGATTGTTCATGCCATTGTGGATAGTATTGCTGTAACGGCGTTGTTTAACTTGCATGCATTGGAAATAATTTTAGCCGGCATTCTTTTGTCGGTGATTGTTGGCTTTTCTTTTCAAACATTTCTGGATACGGCTAATCTGATCAGAAAAAGTTTCAAAGAACCGGTTCGCTACGAAAATGATATTCATAAAGTGCATCAAACGGCTATTAAAGTGAAAAAAGAAGGTTTATTATCACTCAACAAAGACATTTTGAAAGAAGAGAATTCTTTTCTTAGGGATGCACTGATCTTATTAAATGATTACAAAAAGCCGGAAGCTATTCGAGATGTTATGGAAAAAGATATAGAGTCAAGAAGAGCAAACCTGTTTCGCTCGTATAATTTATTAAAAGTTGTCTCTTATGTAGCACCTTCTTTTGGGTTAATAGGGACTTTGGTAGGAATGATTGGCTTGCTATCACATTTAGACCAGTCTCACGCCATTATGCAACATATGGCAACTGCTCTGGTGAGCACTTTGTATGGAAGCTTGATTGCCAGTTTTATAGCGGTACCCCTTATGGTTAGGGTCAAAGAATATAATGAAAAAATTATTTTAAGATACCAAATTGTTATGGAAGGAATTCTAATGATAGCAACCAATGATTCAACCCGAAATGTTTTTGATAAAATGAATGTTATGCTAGATGAAGAGGATCGGTTAGACTATCCGGGAACACAAGATAAAGAAAGGAATACATTTCAATATGGATCTCAGGTTTGATGATCAAAAAAGCAGCAAACATGAAATAGAATTATCGAATAGCTGGATTATAACGTATAGTGATATGATTACTATTATGCTATGTTTTTTTATTGTGTTTTTTATTTTTGCAGACAATGAAAGTCATACCCTGCAGCAGATGAAATCAATTTTATCTGATCAGGTAGAAGATCTGCAAGAAAAAAATGTGCAATTGCAGGAAGAACGGAATCAGTTGGCAAACAAAATTTTCGGCTCTAATGATGATGAAGCTTCCAGACAAGGTTTTTTAGCTTTTTTAGAAGAAAAAGAGTTAGAAGATCAGGTAGAACTTATTCAAAATGAAAGAGGATTAATGATTCGGTTTAAGGATAGCGTTCTTTTTCCCAGCGGAAGTGCCGAGGTATCCAGCCAAGGATTTGAATTGCTGGAGGAGATCGGAAGTAAACTAGGAGATATTCAGAACTCCATTATTGTAGAAGGTTACACGGATAATGTACCGATTCAAACCGCCAGGTATCCTTCAAACTGGGAACTGTCAACAGCCAGAGCGACAACCGTAGCCAGGCATTTAATCTATGAGGTGAATCTGTCAGAAGAAAGAGTTTCGGTAGCTGGTTTTGGCGAACAAAATCCTATTGATACTAATCATACGAAGGAGGGAAGAGCGAATAACCGGCGAATAGAGATTACTGTCCTTGCTCAGTAGACACCATAGTTAAGTCTTTTTTAGAAGGATAAGCCTGTGAAACAGAAACGAAAGATTGCTAAGGGACAAAGATCACCGAATAAAACAAATATGTCCTTCCTCTGTTTACATTCTTGCTGGGAAACGTATAATAAAAATAGCTGAAACAGCAGTATGTATGATGCGCATTCAGCATTGAGAACATTTTAACAAAGTTGAATGAAATTAGGAGGAATGGATAATGAAAAGAAGCTTACTGTTTGTATCTATTATTTTGATTTTATCATTAATGGTGGTAGGTTGTGGTGATAGTGGAGCCACAGAAGAAGTGACTACAGAGGAAACCGCAGGTGAGGTAGAAGTTTTGACAGCGGAAGAAACGGAGTTTAATGAACGAGGGCATAAAGCGGTCATTGAAATCACTCGTGAAAATGGAGAAATAGTAGCTGTAAACTATAATGAGGTTTACGAAGATGGTGGTAGTAAGAAAGAGGATGAAGACTATAATGCTAACATGGAAGCTGGATCTGGGATTGCCTTTGTTGATGCGGTTGCTGAGTTAGAAGAAGCTTTAATAGCAGCACAGGATCCGGAAGCTGTTGATGTTGTAAGTGGTGCTACCAGTAGCCATGGAAAATTTGTGGAGTTGGCAAAAGAAGCATTGCAATAAGTGAAATGAATAGATGAATTTGCCCCCCTTGCCCGGCGATTGCCGGGTTTTTTCTATCATCAATGCTTGCTTCTCTTATGAAAGGGTATATAGAAGAAGGTGAATCCGTAAATGAAACAAAGGAGGAGTCGAAAATGCATCTTGATGAGCGATATGCCCGCAATATGAATATGTTAACCCTGGATGAAAACAAATATATCCAACAATCTTGTGTGGCGGTTATTGGATGTGGTGGATTAGGCGGAGGCATTATCGAAATGCTTGCCAGAATAGGTGTTGGGAAAATAATAGCGGTTGATGGCGATGTTTTTGATAAAACCAACTTGAATAGACAATTGCTTTCTCATTCCCTTACGATTGGAGAGAAAAAAGCTAAGGCGGCACAAGAACGGGTAGCGCTTGTTAATCCAGATGTAGAAGTAATCGCTATCACAGAACGTATTGATGAAAATAATGCAGAATCAATTCTGGAAGATGCTCAGATTCTTATAGATGCAACTGATAGGATACAAACACGATTAATGCTTCAAAATGTGGCAGAAAAGCGACAGATACCTATGGTGCATGGTGCTATTGCTGGTTGGTATGGACAAGTAGTAACCATTTTACCGGGAGATAGAACACTGGATCGGGTTTATTCGAATGCTGAACAGAATCAGGGCGTTGAAAAACAGATGGGAAATCCATCTTTTACGCCGGCGATGATAGGATCGATTCAAGTAAGTGAAACCATAAAACTACTGATTCAAAGAGGCGAAATTTTACGAAACAAAATGCTTTACATCGATTTGCTTGAACAAGAGTATCATATATTGAAGATGTCTTGAAATGAGCACCTACTCATTTCTTGACAGTACGCTAAGGATAGCGTATGATGAAAAAAACAATTTCTTTAATGTAGTACCGTGAGACTACAAAGAAAGAACATATGAGGAAAGTCAACTGCTTATCTCGCGATAGGCAGTTTTTTTATTTAACAAAAGCTCAGGGAGGTAAAAAGAATGCAAAGGCAACCTAAAAATGAATTGATGGATGCGGAAAAAATCAAAAGAACGATTACGCGTATGACCCATGAAATTATTGAAAAAAATAAAGGTACAGAAGATCTTATCTTAGTAGGGATTAAAACACGTGGCATCCCGCTGGCTAAACGAATAAGTGATAAAATAAAAGCATTTGAAGGCGTAGAAGTGCCCTTGGGGAAGATAGACATTACTTTTTACCGTGATGATCTATCTCAAAAAGGAGATTTGCCCATCTTGCAAGATTCAGAGCTGGATTTTTCTATTGAGAATAAAACCGTTATTTTAGTAGATGATGTTTTATATACGGGAAGAACGGCCAGAGCGGCTATTGATGCGCTTATGGATATAGGAAGGGCGAAAAAAATTCAGTTGGCTGTTTTGGTTGATCGAGGACACCGTGAATTGCCGATTAGGGCAGACTATGTCGGCAAAAATGTTCCTACTTCAAAGGATGAAATAATTGCTGTTCATCTATCGGAGATCGATGAACAAGACCGGGTAGTAATAGTGGGGAATGAAGGCTAAGGAGGAGACGATGGAAAAAATGAAAAATGCAGATCGCTTAATTGTGGCACTAGATGTTAATACGGTTTCAGAGGTTGGAGAGCTGACAGAAAAAATTGGTGAAAATGTTATTTGGTATAAAGTAGGGATGGAGCTGTTTTATGCAGAAGGTCCTAAAGTGATAGAACTGCTAAAACAAAAGAATAAAAAGATTTTTTTAGATTTGAAATTTCATGATATACCCAACACAGTGGCAGGAGCTGTTAAAAGCGTTGCAAAGCTTGGTGTAGATATGTGTAATGTGCACGCGTCAGGGGGGCTGGAAATGATGAAGAGAGCTGCTGACGCTAACCTGGAGATTGCGAATAAGCTTCAGTGTACACCTACAAAACTAATAGCGGTAACCGTATTAACGAGTATTGATCAAGAAATATTTGAAAAAGAATTAGGTTTTGAATCAAGGATAAGTGACAAGGTGTCGGCTTGGGCAAAGATGGCTAAAGATGCAGGGTTGAATGGAGTGGTAGCTTCGGCTCAGGAAGCGGAAGGAATAAAAGAAAAATGTGGCGATGATTTTCTTATTGTAACGCCGGGAATTCGTCCTTCTTTTAGTGCGTCAAACGATCAGAAGAGAATTATGAGACCTTTTGATGCTTTGGCGAAAGGAGCAACCCATCTAGTTATTGGAAGACCGATCACACAGTCTGAAAGTCCAGGGGAAAGCGCCGAACTTGTCTTAAAAGAAATGGAGGGTTAATATGAAAATGGAAGAAATTATTACTATTTTTCAAGAATCGAACGCATTGTTGGAAGGTCATTTTTTACTGACTTCAGGAAAACACAGCAATCGATATATTCAGTGCGCTCAAGTGCTTAAAGAGCCAAAGGCTACTGAGAAGCTGGTGGCTCATCTGGCAAAGCAGCTGGAAGGTAAATATGATTTAGTTGTTGGTCCAGCCATGGGAGGTGTCATTATTGCTTATGAAATGGGAAGACAATTAGGGATTCCGGCACTTTTTACAGAAAGAGAAAAAGGAGAAATGACCTTAAGGAGAAACTTTGAAATAGCGCCAGAATCTCGTGTGCTGGTGGTAGAAGATGTGATTACTACAGGAGGTTCTGTACAGGAGGTAGTAGATTTGGTTAAAAAAGCGGGAGGAATTATTGCTGATGTTGCTGTTTTAGTAGATCGAAGTGGTGGAAATCACGTCTTGGAAACTCCACCGGTTTCGTTAATTACGCTGGAAGTGGAAACGTATCCATCTGATGATTGTCCTCTCTGCAAAGAAAGTCAACCGGTTAAGCCGGGAAGTCGCTAAATGAAACGATGATATAATTTCATAATGAAAATAAAAGGAGTTGTTGATATGTGTTTTCTCACATTTAATCAGTAGCTCCTTTTATGTGAGTGATTCTTTAGTGACGAATAAGAGTTGAAATTAAGGGTATCAACCATTGTGAAGATTAGTTTTCAAACAGGATGGTAGCTAAGAATCCTGGTTATGAGGGGGGATTTTTATGGAGTGGCTTCGAGAAATACGTGAATCAAGGCGTGCTAAAGAAATAAAAATGCTATTGAGAAGAATAAAAGAAAATGAAGTGACAGCTTTGGCGGCACAATCTACTTATTATTTGATCTTATCTTTTTTTCCATTTCTTATCTTTTTGGTGACTGTAATTAGTTATACACCCCTACTGGACGAAGAAGTGATTTTACAGCTGCGACCCTTTATGCCGGAGGAAGCTTTTGAAATGGTTCTTTCAAATGTGGAAGACATGTTAAACGCAAGAAGAGGAACACTTATGTCGACAGGAATGATAACTACTTTATTTATTGCATCCAACGGTGTTGCAGCGATGATCAAAGGTGTGAATAAAGCTTATCGCTCAGCGGAGAACAGACCCTTTTGGAAAATTAGAAGTTTGGCAGTGCTATTTACCATTGCCTTATCTTTATTGATAGTAATTTCTTTGATGACGCTCGTTTTTGGAGAAGTAATTGGCAACTATGTATTTGAGTGGATAGGAATATCAGAATTCTTTAAGGACGTATGGCAAGTTTCCAGAACGGCCTTAACGCTGGTTGTCATGGTGTTTGTGTTTTCTTCCTTTTACAAATTCAGTCCTAATGTAACGATCAAAATTAAGGAAACCTTGCCGGGCGCTGTTTTTACAACTGTATGTTGGGTACTATTTTCCTTTGGTTTTGCCTATTATGTTAATCACTTCGGTCGATATACCGTTACTTATGGGAGTATTGGTGCCATTATTATTTTATTAACCTGGCTCTATTTAAGCAGTATCGTTGCGTTGATAGGAGCAGAAATAAATGGATGGTATCATGAAACGAAATTTTGACAATATGACGATATGATGAGTCGTTTGATTAAAAAAAGAAAATAAATGAAGGATTTTTTTAAGAAATGTAGAATGATTAAAGGAATAACGGTATAATGAATTGATACGGAGTATTGAATATCATTCATAGACGGGAGAGTTAGATATGATTCCCTATTACATGGCAGTAATCATTGTATCACTGCTCTATTTTGTTGTTATTTGGTTGAGGCGGAAAAAAATGACAAAAGAGAGTGCTGGTATGTTTCAAAAATGGATCTTGACCAGTTTTATATTAGCAATACTGGTTCCGGTCATGATTCAATATTTTATGCCTTTAACGATTTTGGTGATGATGGGATTGCTTGCGTTGGTCATTGGCTCTCAGCTACCAATGTCATCCATCCTTGAACCTGCTAATGAGAGCATGCAAAGGAACATGAGTGATGGCTATGAAAAAGTAGGAACATCGGAGAAACAAGAGGATGATGTAAAGGTTCTATGCCAAGAAAAAGAAAAGTCATTTTCCTGTGATCTTGGTGAGAATGAAATGATGTACATAGATAATGAGTCGGATACAGGAGAAGAATTAAAATCAGCTCTTAGTGCTTCTGAAGAACCTGAAATAGAACAGGAACCAGAGCCGGAAATAGAAATAGAGCCGATCCCAGAAGAAATGGAAACGGAGTTGGAAGAAGAGGAAGAAGTATCGGAAGAAATAAAAGAAGAAACAAGTGAAGAGGAAGCTGTGGAAGAACTAATAGAAGAATTGGAGACAGAGGAAGAGCCGGATACAGTGGAATCA